>NZ_CTDZ01000009.1:2703589-3007178 GCF_001375555.1 Numidum massiliense
TCTTTTTTTATCGATGTCGCATGCGTGAAGGCACGAATAATCTCACCCAACTGCTTCATCCGTGCATCATAGTCCATCGGTACCACCTGTTTCCACGGATTCTTCCGGCGCTTCCGTCGACGCACTTCCTGTAGACGCTTTTCCTTTAGCAAGCGGGGTCAGTTGCTCCCACTCTTCCATCAAGCGGACGACTTCTTCCTCTTCTTCATTCACGTACCCGCGAAAAACAACTTCCTTGATGTCTTCTTCGTTGAAAAAGAGGACATCATCGTCGACGACCCCCTCCGGGTAAAGACAGCCCATGTAGTCAAAATAGACGTTCTCAGTCATGTGGTCGTTGCCAACGACGGTTTTGCGACCGACGACCATAATTGGAACAGTCCCTTCGTGCAGGTATAGGACAGATCCGATCGGTAACATCGTTTTCAACTCCTTATGGCTGGTTGCTAATGTTGACCAGCTAAATGAACATTGAACAAATGGTTTTTTTCACACAACAACCGAGGGTGCTTTGTTGTACCAATGCACCACTTGCTTTCTCGTGCCTGATCGTGTGGCAAGCCCAATTGATATCGCTATCAAACGGATCACGGGTTCACTAGTCCGCGCTATGTATATGGCTTATCGCATTAAATAACTGGTTAGTGTTTGTTTTCTTGGTAGTCTCTCGATGATGCTGTACATTTTACTATAGTTATAAAACGTTTACAAGGGGAAATTGGAAAATGCTTATTAAATTTATGCGTTGCCATTTTCCATCCCTTTTAAAAAATCCGTTAGGCGGAGCATAACAACAGCCCGCCTAACGGATCCCTCAATTGACTGTCTCTAGTGCCTCGCAACGGCGGTTGACATTAACCACCACCACCCACTGTTACACAAACATCGGCTCATGCCACAGCGGCAACATCGTGCCGATTCCCTTCCGCTTCGCATGATCGTAAATGCGCTTCGCAACTGCCAAATCTTCCATCGCCATCCCGACCGCGTTGAAGTATATAAACTCCCGCGCCGTCGTTCGCCCCTGCTTCTTGTCGACGACGATGTCCCCTAGCTCGGCATCAATCGCGCCATCGCCAATTTCTCCTGCTGCATACATAAGCGCCAGCGTTTGCACGCCTCGCTTTTTTATCCCTTCCCAATGGTTGACAACGATTTTGTCTGCCCGATGAATCACGGAAAATTCCGCTTCGTGACCGCCGACGTGCGAGTAAAAACATCCTTCCGCGAACCATTCCGCTTCAACGACGGGCGCCTTTGCCGTCGTCGCCGTGACGACGATCTCTGCGTCTCTAACCGCCTCTTCCGCACTTGCGACCGGCTGAATCGCCACATCTAGCACAGAACCCATCTCTTGCGCAAAGGTCTGTGCCCGCGTAGCAGTCAAACTGTACACCTTGACCGTCGTCACTTGCGGTAGAGCCGTCTTTAACGCCAAAAGCTGCGTCTTACTTTGCACGCCAGCACCGACGATGCCAACCGTCGTACTGTTAGCTCGCGCCAAATATTTTGCGGCTAATCCAGTTACCGCACCCGTTCGCATTGCGCTAATCAACGTCCCGTCCATGACAGCGAGCGGTAACATCGTTTGTGGATCGTTTAACACGATGAGCGCCGACGCCCGCGGCAAGCCGTACCGCGACGTCATCGCGCGCGGGGCACTGCCAATCCACTTCATCCCAGCAATGTCAATCGAACCACCGACGTAACCGAGCATCGCATTAATTCTTCCCCGCGATAACTCGCTTTCCTTATCCCCCCACCTAAGAACGGTCTTCGGTGGAAGCACGACGTCTTTACGATCATATAACGCAAAAACCGTCTTTAAGTCATCAATCACCTCTGACATGTTCGACCCACCACAAGCAACGACATCCCGCTGCGACAAATAGCGAAAATCCAATGGAATCGAGACCCCCTATAGGCATCATCTACTCATTCTCTACAAACTTTTTTAGTAAAATAAGAGAGAGGATGCGTTTTCAGAGACTTACCGGTAAAATATGTGCGCTAGTAAACTAGCAAAAGGCAAATCTCTTAACAAAAGAGTATATCTGTCGAATGGCAAGGAAGGTATCGGCTCATTGATCATTTTTGTGCGGAAAAGAAAAAATGGGGAGGCGCTGTTCGTTGCAACGCTCCCCGTTAAGGTTTCGGATGGCTCAGCAAATATTTATGAGCCAATCGCTAGGGAATGATCCGTCCCTTCTGTACACCACTTACACAAACGCCGGCTCTTCCCACAAACGAACCGACGTCCCAACCCCACGCGTCTTCGCGGTGTCATACACCCGCTTAGCAACGACCAAGTCGTCGAGAGCCATCCCGACCGCATTAAAATAAATGAACGTATCCTCGTCCGTACGTCCACACTTGTCGCCAGTGACGATCTCCCCCAGCTCCGCATCAATACGGTCGTCGGAAAAACGTCCCTCGCGGTACATCAAGGCGAGCGTCTGGGCGCCGCGGTGCTTAATCCCTTCCCAATGGTCGACGACGATCTGATCGGCACGTTCCACTACCTCGTATTCCGCTTCAAACCCGCCGACGTGTGCATAAAAGCAGCCTGCCCCGAACCACGGCGCCTCTACGACCGGTCGTTTCGCCGTCGTAGCGGTCACGACGACATCAGCGCCGCGCACCGCTTCTTCCCCGCTCGTCACCGGTATGACGTCAAGAGCTAATTGTGCACTAACCGCTTCCGCAAACGCCGCCGCCCGTTCCGCTGACAAATCGTACACGCGCACCGTCGCAAGTTGCGGTAACGCCGTTTTGAGCGCCATCAGTTGGGTGCGGTTTTGCGTCCCGGCGCCGATAATCCCGGCGAGCGTCGCATCGGGGCGCGCCAAGTACCTCGCCGCCACACCCGTCACCCCGCCCGTGCGCATCGCGCTAATGACCGTCCCGTCCATGACCGCAAGCGGTAACATCGTCTCTGGATCGTTCAACACGATGAGCGCCGACGCGCGTGGCAACCCGTATTTAGCCGGGTTGTGGGGCGCACTGCCGACCCACTTCATGCCAGCGATGTTGACGCTACCGCCGACATACCCGGGCATGCCGTTAATACGTCCTCGCTCCCCTTCACTGTCCAAATCTCCCCAACGAAGCACCACCTTCGGCGGAAGCACGTAATCCCCCGCCGCATGCAGTGCCAACACGTGTGCCAAATCAGCCATTACCGCACGCATCGACATACCGCCACAGCGGATGACGTCGCTTTGCGATAAGTACAATAACTCATGGGCAAACATTGATCTTCCTCCTCGTATGAACCTTATAATTCTGGTGACGAACGACTCTCTACTCCCGGATCAACAACTCTCCTGACGAACGTCGACTATATTTAGGGTATACTTAGGGAATCTTTCGAAATATGGGCGGCTGCTTAACCCTAATTAGTCCACCAACTGTGTGTTGCATGTATGCGTCACATGTATGCACCGCAACACCTGTCGATGACATAGCAACTGATGCGCCACAACAACTTTCGACTGCATGACGTCCGTTATAATCGGGCTACCGTTGCCGACAGCCAAAACTCACCCAGTACCTTCGTTCAGTTAGCGACTGTACGACTCACCTTCCGTACGACCGGACTCACCCAATACCCTGTCAGCCGCGCCAACACACATAACCCGATCCCCACCGCCAAAAACACGAGGCCAACCGGCAACGCCCCGTACGTGAACGCCAGTGACGGTAGCATCGACGTGACCAATCCGCCTCCAATAAACGGGCTAATGAAGGGCGAACGAAGCGCATACCCCGGTCCTGCCTCCGTTTCCATCTCCGGATCCACCGTGCGCAGCAGCATCAACCCGACCGCCGCCACGCCCGTCAATGACCCGTAATTGACGATGGCGCTTTCAAACCAGTGGCGGGAAAACAAGCGCGGCCCTGCCCAAAACACGTACCAAACCATTAGCGCGGCCGTCACGACCATCAAGACGAGTAGCGGCACCGCATAGGCGACGACGACGGGTACTTTAATCGAAGCGATCGCCCCGACGATGAGAAATTCAAGCGCCAACCCTTGAATGCGCTGAAACGTCGCTCGATCGACGGCCTCTGCCCAGCGCGTCTTGCCGATCAACAGCTGCACGACTAAGCCACCGACCATCGCCAGCGGGAACAACGGCATCCCCGCAATCCACTGGCCGATCACAACTTGCATCCCCCAACCGATCAAAATCGCTAGCGAGATTAGTGCCGCATGAAACGCAAATGACTCAATGGCATCTTTATTGAGCGTCACCTTCGCCCCGACAGACTGCTTGTCCCGCGGCAGAAGGTCCTTTTTTCCGATGGAAACACGAAAGATTCCTCCCAATAAGTGATGATGTTTTCTTAAAATGAGCGCGCCAACTGAACGTCCACACCTCTCTGTTTATAGACCCCTTTATAGATCGTGGTTTTGTTGGCGATCCTTGAACGTTGCAGCCTTTGCTTGCACGCTGTTTTGAACCCCGTTACCAAACTCAATAAACCGTTAACCCGTTGATAGGTTGACCTGCACTATGCAACGAACGCTTTGCCTTTCTGACCTTACCGATTGCAGTGACTCAGTATCGTGACACATCGCTATGACAGATCACGCCCACAGATCACTGCTTTAATTTGTGATTTCCGATTTGCTACTTATTTGCTACTTATTTGCTACTTATCGCTCTCCCCATCGCATCCCCCCTTTCCCTTGATCCACGGCTAACCATTTCCAATGAGTCATTTGTTGTTCATGAAAGATTCCTGTTACAACGCACCAGTTTGTTCAGTTCAGCAACACACCAATCGTCGACTTTTGTTAAGTAAAAAAGCGCGACGTGGCACTGTAACGCGTGTGCCACTTTTTTTGCCGTTTCCTTACCCGGAGTTTTGCTGCCGCTTTCAATTTGTGAGTAGTAACTGCGGGAGATTCCGGCAAGGCAAGCGACGTGTTGTTGGGTTAGGCCTTTGGACTTGCGTGTGTCGACGAGCCATTGGCGCATGGCGAAACCTCCTTAACAATGCTGTTTTTGATAAGGTTTTGGCAGTTTCATGACTACTTGATTCATGTTTAGGCAATAAATACGATAAGTACGTTTGTGTTAACGAAAGACAATAACAAGTTCGTCAACAGTAGTTCACCTTAGTAGTAAGCACTTCACACCCAATCAATTTAGAAGTCATTAGATTCAAGGAACGAGCTATTCCCATTATAACCATTTGCAATTACTAGTCAACAATTTTATTGCCATTTTCAATTATAACTGTATTTGATTGCCGTTACATAGCTTAAATCTTATGCTCTTACTAACAGATCATTGCTGACTGTAATACTTCGGAGGGAGCAGAATATGAATATTGGATTAAGAATTAGAGAGTTAAGATTAAGCCAAGGTATAACGGTTACCGAGCTAGCCGAGAAAATTCAAATTTCGCAACCATACTTATCCCAAATTGAACGTGGCGACAGGCAAGCTCCCATCGACGTTATTGGGAATATATGCCAAGTGTTTAAAATCTCCTTGTCACAGTTCTTTGCTGACGAGCAAACCCAGCTTCCTCCCGATATCCTTCAGTTAATTGAAGCCGCTAAACAATTAACGCCCTTGGAGAGGAAATATTTAAATATGTTTTTGCAGTTATCTTTAGAAAGGAAATCTCGTGACAGTGAATAAAACCTGTTCATCAATAGACCACCTTATTATCTTTACCACCTTCATGACAGAATCCTGTTACGAAGGTACCAGTTTGTTCAGTCCAGCAACACACCAATCGTCGACTTTTGTTAAATAAAAAAGCGCGACGTGACACTGTAACGCGTGTGCCACTTTTTTTGCCGTTTCCTTACCCGGGGTTTTTGCTGCCGCTTTCAATTTGCAAGTAGTAACTGCGGGAGATACTAGCAAGGCAAGCGACGTGTTGTTGGGTTAGGCCTTTGGACTTGCGGGTGTCGACGAGCCATTGGCGCATACTATTACCTCTAAAATGACACAATACGTGTAATAGAAACCGACATCATTACACAAATTGCGTATTATAAACACCATGCGACACTATTCGTGTAATTAAACTCAATGTCACTCATAGTGTAGATATAATGAAGCCAAAGGAGGGCTGGCCTTGCTTGGAGAACGTTTAATGCAGCTACGAGGGCTGCAAGGGTTACGACAAGAAGATGTTGCAAATAAGATCGGGATTGCTCGAACAACGTACGCCATGTACGAACAAAATCGTAGGGAACCCGATTATCAAACGCTCCACAGTCTAGCCCAACTATTTGAAGTAAGTATTGACGATCTCCTCGGTTTCGAGGATAACCAAACAGACCTTTTTGAGTTACGGAATCTGCTGAAACACGAGCACGTCACATATGGTGGAAAAATACTTAGTGAAAAGCAGCGTCAAATGGCCATAGCGTTTTTTGACGCGGTATTTGTCGATGAAGTAGTGGAGTAAAGAGTTATCATCACGGCATAGGTATAAACAAAACATATCCACCGACAATTACAAATCGGCTAATAAATTCGTGCAAACCTATTTCCAAGTATCAAATCCACCTCTTGTACATATTTTATGACCATGCATTCTAATTGTCAACACATTTTATGACTTTTAGTTCTAAAGTCGATGTAAGACTGTTTTATAAAGGTATTAAGTATACAATGATCATATACATTTTTTTCTAAAGGTGAAGCGAATGAATCAATATTTCGATGGCTCAAAACTCAAGAGGCTACGGAAAGAAAAAGGGCTAACTACTCAGCAGATAGCGAACAAAGTTAACGTATCTCAATCATATATTAGTCGCTTTGAAAATAATAAAGCGATACCCGATGTAGATATGCTTTCAAGAGTGTTGGAAGTGCTTGATACAGATATTTCATCTTTTTATTCAAGCAACGATGAACTTCCACCCGATCTACAGGAGCTTATTAGAGCAGCTAAAAAGTTGACTGTTGAAGAACGGCAAAAATTCACGGAGTTACTTAATACAATCCTGGAAAGATTAGAGAAGCGCAATAACGAATAAACATCAAAAGAAAAAAGGACAAACCACGGTAATTCCGTTATGAATAGGTCGACCAAAACCAATCACATCCTGAGGAGTTACCGATGGTTTTGTCAAGACCAACTGCGAAGAGTACTCCTATAAATCAGGACTATTCGTCCTACTTAGGTACTCTGACGACAAGCTACGATAAAAAAAACAACACACAATTCCCGCTCCCTACTTCACCACTACCCACCTGCTATTGCTCCCTGGTCCCTTAGGATTGGATTTAGTAGGCGCTGCGCCGAGCTTAGAGTATTTCCCTATATTCCTACTAACCGAAACAAACAACAAAAAAGCTCAAAAATTCTTCCGTTCTTAGCAGGAATTACCCATCCCCTTGTCGAATCCACTTACTAACACGCATTTTACCGATGAATGGGGGTCAATAATATGGCGATCGATCCGATCACGCTCGGTTCACTCATTCGTAAACGCCGCAAGGAAATGGGGCTGACATTGAACGACTTGGCGAGTGACACCATCTCCGTCCCGACGATTAGCAACATCGAACGCGGCATCACGGGCAATCTCGCCAGCGATAAAGTCGCCTACATCCGCGAGAAACTCGGATTAACGGACGAACTCGTGCAGCAGATGCTGACGAGCACGAAAGAAGTGGACGCACGCTTCGCGCAAAAAATCGCCAACGTGCGATATTTGGCGGAGCTGAATTTGCTAAGTGAAGCACGCCAAGAAGTAAGCGCCTTAGAAGGTGACGACAAGTTAGACGAATACCCTCGTTACGCCATAACAGTGCAACTGTTAAAAGGAATCGTCTTGCAAAAACAAAGTCAGTGGGAACGAGCAAAAAATGCGCTACTACAGGTGCTACGGCGACTGCGCGAAGAGCCTCTGGAGGATCCGAACAACCTTGCTGCTGAAGCGTACTTTAATTTATCCGTCATCACAGCTCTAGACGACCAAGATTACGAAAAAGCGATTGAGTACGCAAACATGGCGCTCGACGTGTTTCAGAAAGAAGGTGATGAACAACAGCTAGAAGGGCGTGTGCTGTACAATATAGCACTCTATTACTACCACTCCGAACAGTACGGTCAAGCGTACAAATATGCGATCGATGCACGACCCAAATGCGAACAGGTGTATGACATGAAGACTCTACTTTTGACCTTCAACAGTGAAGGGTTAATTCTGTCTGCTCAGCATCTGTACAGTCAAGCCGTGCAAGTGTTTCAACACGCGATTAACCTGTCGCGGTCATATTCCGCCGATCCGTGGATCGGAAGTGTACTTTATCTTAACTTAGGTGATTCGCATTACCGCGATAAGGCCTATACTGAGGCGCTACGGTGTTACGACATCTCGCAGTATCTTTGTAAAAAAACGAAGGACGATCTTCAACAAGCCATGCTGTACTTGTCATACGGTGAGGTCTACTTCGCAATGGAGGAATACGAGAAGGCGTCAGAGTATGCTGACAAAGCCTCGGAGCTAGAAAAGAAGTTCGACCTCGCTTCTGAGTATTTGCAGCTCTTGTTACTAAAGGCGAAAATTGCTGCTGAGCAAAATTCTGCTAAGGTCATGCCTATCTGCGAAGAGGGGATTCGTCTGGCGGAAAAAAGTAAGTTGTTCAACAGAATGAAGGACTTTCACTTCGTTTTGGCGAACTACTTTAAGCGGACAGGCAACCTGGAAGCATTTCATCAGGAGACGCAACATATGTATGACATAGAATCTTTCATTCGCGGGAGGTAAACGTTGTGAAAAAAATTATCGCTTCTATCGTCGTTATCGCAATCCTAGCAATTCCCTTGACTTCGTTTGCTGGAACAAGAGGGCCGATCGTCAGATCCAATAACACCGTCGTGGAGAAATAAACAACTAACACTTAATGGTCCGTTAAGCGGAGCGCGTGAACGCACCTCGCCTAACGGATTTTTTCTATTTTGATGACGACAACACTAATGAGCCACAATAGCAATAACCACGGAATTATTTCTATTGTACCCCTATTGTTAAAGTACACTATCTATCTTTATCTTCCCGCCGTTTTGGCCGTAAAAAAATGCTCCGTTTGTTCACCTCATTTCTATACACTCCAAAAAAGCTCAAAAATTTTTCCGCTCTTAGCAGGAATTACCCATCCCCTTGTCGAATGCTCTTACTAACACATATTTTACCGATGAATGGGGGTCATCATTATGGCGATCGATCCGATCACGCTTGGCGCACTGATCCGTAAGCGCCGCAAGGAAATGGGTCTGACGTTGAACGACTTGGCGAGTGACACCATCTCCGTCCCGACGATTAGCAACATTGAACGCGGCATCACGGGCAATCTCGCCAGCGATAAAGTCGCCTACATCCGCGAGAAACTCGGGTTAACGGATGAACTCGTGCAGCAGATGCTGACGAGCACGAAAGAAGTGGACGCACGCTTCGCGCAAAAAATTGCCAACGTGCGATATTTGGCGGAACTGAATTTGCTAAGTGAAGCACGGCAAGAAGTAAGCGCCTTAGAAGGTGACGACAAGTTAGACGAATACCCTCGTTACGCCATAACAGTGCAACTCTTAAAGGGAATCGTCTTGCAAAAACAAGGCAAGTGGGAGCGAGCCAAAAAAACGCTTCAGCAAGTGCTGCGACGGCTGCGTGAAGAGGCGTTAGAGGAACCGAACAACCTTGCTGCCGAAGCGTACTTTAACTTGTCTATCATTGCCGCATTTGACGATCAAGATTACGAAAAAGCGATTGACTACGCAAACATGGCGCTTGACGTGTTCCAGAAAGTAGGTGATGAACAACAGCTGGAAGGGCGTGTACTGTACAATATAGGAAGCTTTCACTTCCATCTGGAGCAAAACGGCCAAGCGTATAAATATGCGATCGAAGCACGTAGCAAGTGCGACCAAAGTCAAGATATGAAGACATTCATATTGACGTATAACTTGGAGGCACAAACCCTTAAACGTCAATGCCTTTACGAACAGGCCATCCAAACGTTCCAGCAGACAATATACCTTTCGCGGTTGCACTACACCGACCCGTGGCTCGGGAGCATCCTGTACCTTAACTTGGGTGATACGCACTACCGCGCTAAAGCGTACGAACAAGCGCTGCAATGTTACGACACGTCCTACAGGCTTTGTAAAGAAACGAAAGACGAGCATCAGCGTGCCACCATCTATTACTCATACGGCGAAGTCTACCTTGCGATGGGAGAATTGGAGCGAGCAAAAGAATTCGTAAACAAATCTTTAGAGTTAGCGCGAGAGTTCGATTTTACTTCGGAATACTTACACCTTCTGTTGCTGCAAGCAAAGATCGCTTCTGAGCAAAAATCTTCCGATGTAACCGCCCTTTGTGAAAAGGGGATTAGCCTAGCGGAAAAAAGTAAGTTGTTCAACACGATGAAGGACTTTCACTTCGTTTTGGCGAATTACTATGACCGGATCGGTAACCGGGAAGCATTTCATCAGGAAACGCAACATATTTATACCATAGAGTCTTTAATTCGCGGGAGGTAAAGCTGTGAAAAAAATTGTGGCTTCAGTCGTCGTAATTGCCCTTTTGCTCTTACCAATGACTGCGTTCGCCGGTGACAGAATGCCGGTCATAAGATCGCACAGCACTGTCGGAGGGAAATAAACAACTAACATTTAATGGTCCGTTAAGCGGGGCGCGTGAACGCACCTCGCCTAACGGATTTTTTTATTGGTGTCCTATCTCACACACCTGTTAATAGGTATGTGCGTGTTCGTCACCGCTTCATTCCCTTACGCAATCACAATATCCATCAACTCTTCATAGCTACTAACCACACCGTAGTGCAGCTCGTCGGTATTCAACCGTTGGAAATGCTTCCGTGCACAGGCGACCTTCGCTTCCTCCACCCCGCGCAGTTCGAGGGATTCCATTGTACCCTTCGTTTCCGCAATAAAGTATATATGTTTCACCACACCTTCCTTGAACACGATCGCCCAGTCAGGGTTGTAGTTGCCGACCGGTGTCGGGATAAAAAAACCACGTGGCAACTTCGCATATACACTAACTTCGGTACTCGTATCCAGCGCTTTGGCAAAGGATTGCTCCGTATGAGAATCGGTCACAACGTAGTCGAAAATATGTTTGTCTACCGATACCGCATTTTCCCCCAGTTCCCCTTGCAACGTATTTTGTGTAAACACGTCGGTGGTAAACGTATCGCCTAGCACATCGTATGTAATCGATTCGATGATCGTCGCTGCCTTCTGTTCGTTGATGAGCTTTGCTACACGTAGGATAAACTCTTCCGGGTTGATGCGGAACTGACGAAAGGTCGCTTCTTTAATCCCCGTCAAAATGTGGACTATCGTTTTGCGCGTCAGCTTCGTCTCATCCATCAGTTTACCGATGAGATCGTACGTCACTCGTGTGTTCACAACGCTGTCGACCATGCCTGTTTTCGTCCGAAGGATCTTAAAGCCTTCACCCTGCTTCAACTGTTCCTTCGAATCGATTTTTTCCAACGCGCCGTGTGCAATCTTAACACGTAACTGCGGTACGCGTAATTCCTTATCTAAAGTCTCAATGCACTTCTTGATGAGCTCCTCGGAATCAAACCTCACGGTGTATACCGTCTGTTTGTTAATTTTTCGCCACAGCTCTTGAAACTCCCGCTTGTAAAAGTTGTCGTTCGGCTGCAAATCTCGAATGTTTTTGCCCCGTTCATTTTCTGTCAGGCTAACCTTATCCGCGACGTAAACTGTCTCAACTAGCTTAACAATCGACTGCTGGAAAGACGCGAGTTCTTCCGATAACTTAAGATTTCCTGCCGCTGCATCGGCAAAATAATCGTCAGTTAAATGACCCTCTTCATTAACATAACCATGACGAATAAACGCATAATTAAACTTGCTCGCCCAGTCCTCGTCGATACGCAATTGATCGCCATTCGGAGCTTCTAATACTTTGCCCAAAAAGAAGTTTTGGTCCACTTTTTGCGGTCGCTCCGAAAGTGTTTCAGCAATTTCACTCTGCAGATCTTGGGCAAACTGCTCATACGATTCGCTCGCCACGACGGTTAGCCGATTAATTTCGTGCACATCGATTCCAGGCACTGTGGCATCGACACGCTCACCTTCTTGGTTAACGCAAAGCCTGAGGCCACGCCCGACTTCTTGCCGTTTTTTAATCGTCGAGTCGCTTTGCTTCAGCGTACAAATTTGGAACACGTTCGGGTTGTCCCATCCTTCTTTTAGTGCCGAGTGAGAAAAAATGAAGCGTGTCGGTTCTCTAAAGCTAAGCAACCGTTCTTTATCTTTCATAATGAGATCGTATGCGTCGACATCGTCGGACTCCGTCTTTCGGCCACGCACTTTTGGATCGACGAGTCGCTTGCTCTTCTTGTCGACAGAAAAATATCCTTTATGTGTTTCATGCACTTGAATTCCTTTTAAGTAGCGCTTGTACTTCTCATCCTTGCAAATAGCGAGTTGTTCCTCTAATAGGGTCATATATTCTTCAACAAACATGTCGGCATATAGACCGTTTTGTTCTTGGCCATCGGCATCGTATTGTCGGTAGTTCGCCACTTCATCGATAAAGAAAAGGGACAACACCTTAATTCCTTGCGCGAACAGTTCCCGCTCCTTCCGAAAGTGCGATTTGATCGTCTCGCGGATTTGAATGCGCCGAAAATGTTGTTCGTTCACGTCCCCTTGTACATCTCCAGCATCTAACGTCACGCCGTTCGCGAAGTGAAGGCGGTTATTGCGACCGTCAATTTCCGACACTTTGAACCCTTTGTATTGCTCAAGTCGGCCAGATAACTGATACAAGTCGTCGTTCACGTGAATTTTTCTCACTTTCTTGGCCAGCCCCGACTTTTGACGCACCTCGAATTCGAGGCGAGCAATCGGTGCATGTTTGTTGCTCACATCAATTCCCTCTAAGTACAAATAACTTTCTGTGCCCGTAGTTCCTTTTATATCGATACCTTTGACGTTAATTTTTTTTACGAGCTTCTTATTATAGGCATCGAGAGCATCGAGACGATACACTTTGTTGAAATCCTCGCGGTGTGTCGCCGAATAGCGCAACGTGAACAATGGGTTGAACAACTGGAGTGCTTCTTTCGTCTTTTTGCCTTCTACCGACTGCGGTTCGTCGATAATGACAATCGGGTTCGTACTCGCAATGACGTCGATCGGGCGGCGCGATTGAAAGTCGTCCAACTCCATATAAATGCGCCGCGCATCCTTCCCCCGTGCCGAAAATGCCTGAGAATTAATGATCATAACGTTAATACTTGCGTCACTGGCGAACGTGTCTAGTTGGTGTAGCTGCTTCGAATTGTAGACAAACACGCGTGCCTTCATCCCGTATTCCGCCATGAAGTGGTCTTCCGTCATTTGAAACGACTTGTACACCCCTTCGCGAATGGCAACCGACGGCACGACGACAATATATTTGCTCCAACCATACGCCTTGTACAGATCGTACATTGTACGGATGTATGTGTACGTCTTTCCTGTACCGGTTTCCATCTCAACCGTTAAGTTATACTTGCCTTCCAGTTTCTTGGAAACTGGCAACCCGGTCCGCCCCTGCACAGCTTGAATATTTGCCAACAGTTCACTGTCGCCCAATTTTATTCTGCTATTATTGTATCCTTCATCCGAATAAAATTTGCCTGTTTCATAATCTTCAGCATTGATTTGCCTATGGATAACCCTCTTCCCTCTATCAATCGTAAACCGGGACGACTCATTCGGTTGCCCCTGGAAACAGTCGACGATGCTCTTGACGGCGTCCATTTGAAATTGCTGGTGTTTAAATTTGATCTTCAACGTCAGTCACCATCCTTACAACACTTGAATTTCCGTACTTGGGGACAACCGTTTGAACAGTTCCTCCACATTAATGCGGGCCGCGTCATCTCCGAATGACCGATCGCGGAATACGACGCGTAGTGGCTGATCTGCCGCGATCTGTTCCATCACTTCTTCCGACACATCGTCATCGAAACACGCCACGAGTGAATTGCCGGCCACGTAGTGAACTGTTTTCCCGGCGATCTGCTTCGTTTCCATCGGGAGCGACAGTTCTAGTCCGCATTCCAGCATCACTTGTGCGAGTAAGTCTTCCCCAGTCCGGTCTTCTTTAATGTTCGAGATGAGCTCGTACATCTCCATTTGGCTGACGTCGCCAGGTGCATAGTAGACATCCTTCATGTTCGACGAATCGACGCGGAACACGCGGAAGCCATAGTCAATCTCTGCCCCAGTTTCCTCCTTGATCTTCTTTGCAGCACGACGAATGCGTTCTTTGCCGATTTCGCAGATGTTGTGGTAACCGGCTTTGTATGCTTCTGATTTTTCATCCGTTTCCTCGGGGAGCTGCACCATGATAAACTTCCTACCGCTATTATCCTTTGCATTCAATCTGAATACTGCTTCTGCTGTCGTAGCTGAGCCTGAGAAAAAGTCAATAACAATGTCGGATGATCCAGTTACCTGCTCTATTAACTGTTCTATAAGTGATATGGGCTTGGAATAATTAAAAATCGACACTTCAAAAAGGTCTTTTATTGCCCTAGTTCCTTCCGAGTTCATTCCAACATCCGTTAATAATGTTGAAATTGGATCAACGTTCCGTTTCAATTCACTCATAAATCTTTTTAACATCGGACGCCTATTTTCATCATCAGGAAAGTAAATTCTTCCCTCAGCAATCATTTTCTCCATAGACTCCGGTATATACGCCCATACTCGGTTAGGATTCGCTTTATACACCTTGTTAGTCTTGGGATCCACAAGATCATAAAACTGATTTGGTCTTTGGTCCTTGGTCATACCCACAGTTAAGTTATCTAGCATCCACGGGCCCCTAGGATCATTGTCCGGATTTTTGTATGATGTATATTTCTTCGGAATCCCGTTAAATACAATACCACTATTTTTCCCATAAGCTAGTACATACTCGTGGTCAGTAGATACTAATGTTGCAGCAAGCGCAGAAGACGTTCTTCTTTTCCAAATAAAGCAACCGATAAAACTTTCTCTGCCAAATATCTCATTGCATAACTTCTGTAAGTTATCTAGTTCATTATCATCAATACTAATAAAAATAACCCCGTCTTCGCAGAGCAAATTCCTCGAAATCTTCAACCGTGAGTACATCATCGATAACCAATCACTATGAAAACGACCGTTAGAGTCTGTATTATGAAACAGACGGTTGCCATCTCTGTCAACCTGTTCCGTTTTTTCCAGAAAGTACACGGAGGATTCCTTAAAATCATCCTTATAAACAAAATCCTGACCAGTATTATACGGTGGATCAATATAAATACACTTCACCTTGTTCAAATACGACTCCTGCAACAACTTCAACACATCGAGGTTGTCGCCTTCGATGTACAAGTTTTCCGTGCTGTCCCAGTTGACGCTATCTTCCTTTACTGGACGCAATGTTTTATTAATTGGCGTATTGGCGTTTAGGATGGCCTCCTTCTTACCGGGCCACGTCAGCTGATACCGCTCCTTTTCCCCTTCGACGAGTACGTCGGACAGTTCTTGCTTCAATAGTTCAAAGTCGATCGCATGCGTTAATTTCCCTTGTTCATCTTTTGTTTCTGTGATGACGTTCGGAAATAGAGCTGCGATTCTTTCGATGTTTTTTTGTGTTAAGTCGGCGGATTTCATTGCTAGTTTACTAGTCATATATAGAGCCTCCAATCATTGTCCCAATAGTTGATCCAATTCTTTTTTCATCCGTTGTCGCTTTATATTTAACGCCACTTTGTGGTCGAACTGTTTTTCGCGGCGTATCTTTCACGTCAAGCGTGCACATTCTTTATTCAGTTTGTCGATGCGCTGTTGGCGGTCAAGGGCAACTTGCACTGAATATGACGACTTTCCGATTGCCAGGGTTGAGCGGTTTTGCGATCTTGTCGTCGATGACGCGTGCTAACGTGTTTAATTTTTTGTCGTGGGCTGGCGTCACTTTTTCCATCTCTTGCAATAACCCGTGCAAAATGTCGCGATCGTACGCTAAGTCGCTTTCCCAGCTTAACACGTCCATATCGGACAAGTTAATTTTAATCGTATCGCCGATGCTAAATTCGTCGTCCAGCCAATCGTCATCGTCAAGATTGACGCGGGCAATGTCGGTAAAGCCAATATCGCTCGCTTGCTTACTCCGTTCATACCCTGCGATCCGTTCAAGCGTTTGTTCGATTTTGGCCAGTATTTTTTCCAGTGTGATGCGGAAAGAGGCAACCGAACTTTCCAGCCGCTTCAACAAGTTAATGCGCATTAACGTCTGCAAGTTACCTTCGCGATCGAGCTGTTTAAAAGTACTGCTGCCTTGCAACACTGTGTCGTATCGCTGCTCGTAAAAGGACATGCGACTCGGCAAAATGTACTTAAACGGTGCATAAATCCCTAGATTGATGCGCGACAGTCCTGTATAAATGTCGTCGTATCCGATGACGTCTTCTCGCTCGGTTAAATTACAGTACTCCGACCGCGGCGCCAACCTTTTCGGGAACTCGCCAATCTCCTCGGCTTTGTAATATTTTTGGATATGTTTGCGCGAACGGGCGATCGTCAGGCTATCCAGCAACTCAAAAAAATCAAAGTCAAGCATGCCGAGCAGTTTTTCCGTCGTCCGCTGGGCAATGTCCAACTTCGCCCATTGGTTAAACGCCGCTTGCGCCCGTTTAAAAATATCGTTAATTCCCCGCTCAGTCCCGAGCTTCTCATCGAGGTCGACGGTCGTAAAGCCGCTGATTGGCATGTACGTGATGGCACTGTTGACGGGCTGATCATGTCTTAATTTGTCGTCGCCCCTGACTTCGTCGTACCTGTGATCGATGTTACTCTGATCCGCGTAACTGTGATTGGCTTGTTTTATATTGGCGTTCTTTTGGTCGAACTCTGTTTTGTCGCGCGATTGATCACCCGTCTTTAGGTTGATCATGCCAGGCATAGCTCCGGCCGTCCGGTTGGACTTAAACGTCACCTTCCGTTTGATCCCAATCACTGCATTCTTTCGCAATTGCCTTGAGCGTCAGTTCGTTTTTTAAGCGGATTTCAAACTCCGTGCCCGACAAGCTCTTTTCCCGATCCCGCTTCGGTATGTAAAACTCGCGCAACTCCTTCTTGAAACTGTCAGCGACAAACGTCGGCGAGGTAAAGATGAAGCGGATTTCTTCTATTTGTTCGAGTTCGTTCTTTAACGCTTCGTACGCATAAATAGAAAAACAAGACGCCGCAATCGATACTTTCGTCTTTTTCTGTAGCGTTTGTTTTAGATCGTCGCCGAACAGCTGCTCGACGTTGTTGAACACTTCCATGACAACACCTCATAGTTGAAGCTCGTGCATGTACGACTCCTCATCGATATTATACTAGGTAAGTAAGACTACTATCACATGAGCAGCCCTTAGCCGAAGAAGCTAGCCGTGTGTGTTACGGAGCCGAGCATCGTACGAGTGGTGAAAGGCTCGTATTCACGCGAAAATCTTAAATATTATCGTACCTTGACGGTTTAGACCCCGTCAAGGTAGTGGAAGGGAGGAGGTTATCATTACTCACATTCACATACGTCGCATCCACATTCAGGACAGCTGTTTTTTGCTACAAACACTTGGGCACGTTTCACGTTCGTGATCGGTATTCTACCGGTTACGCCTTGTAATTCACCCGTCCCCCAATCCGATTCCTTCATGCGTTCAAGATCGAATATTCTCTCCCAGCTCTCTTCTTGCGTCATCTGACTCTTACCGTCCCTAAACAACCGCTCCTCTTCATCTGACAAATATAAAAACCCGTCGTTTAGCGGGCAATGCCATGCCATAAAGTCAGAGACTAAGACACGCTCATCGTCTACCTCAACTTCCAGACAAACTAATACTTCCCCTTCGTTCCCATGACCTCCGGCATTTAAATCGGGTTCTTCGAGCCATAGCCAAACCGGGAAGGTGCCATCGTGGCCGATCCGCCGATTCATTTGCTTGATCATCCACCGGTATGGACGAAGGAAATAGTCCCATACGTACTGCTCTGAACCGATTAGGTAGCCCCTCTGCTGGGCCTCTTCCCAAGCTTCTTTTTTTTGTATTGTCCAGTATGTGCTCATGTGGTCTCCTTTCATAAAGGTCGGTTGGTTGATGGGATTTAAAACGACGTTTTTGAACCGAAATAACCTTCAAGTGCTAGTGACTAAGTGTCAGGAAGATACACATATTCCTATTGTAATATAAAGAACCTGTCAAATACGGTCAGGGAATGTATGTTCCTAACCGAGGGACTATATGTTCAAAAGGCGTATACCCGCCACGCATTGCGAATTGATACTACATTAAAAAATGATATAATAGGAAAGTAGATCCATTATTTTTTTCTATTATCCGCGACGGTTGACGACCGAGAGGATGCCCGGCGAATGATTCACTTTTAGCTTGCAAATAACCGTGCATCACTTTCAACAGTAATGATCGGAAACTTCCTTCCATATATGGTCTCCACTCCTTATCGATCGGTCACTGTACTATCGTTATATTTCGACCGTTTTAACATAGATAATTAAAAAACAACAGGTATTTCGTTTGTTTTTTTCGCTATACATTTATTTACTATGAGATTGTGACGATGTGGATCATTGGCTTTGTTGCAGTTTTTCGCCAATCAGTACCCCCGTTCGTATTATTCTTTATATGTATACTTTACCATCTTGACACGCCTTTGGCCTACTTATTGGTGAGGTGTGGGCACTAAGGATGTGTCTGTATATTGATACGAATCTTCCACCTCATGACCCTCCTTGGAAATAATAACGCTAGCTGTTCTACTCACGCTTTATAGTCAAAGATCTTGGACATTCGTTCGTCTTTCGCAAACAAATCCTCGATGCTTTTCCTCATTTTACGTATGAGGCGTCGCCCTTGTCGCTTCTCAACATCCCTCCACAGCTGACTTAGCTTATAAATGGCAGCAGCGTCAGCCCCCCACTTCCCGAACCCGGGGGTTTTGTAGTCGTATCCACGATCTCATAGAACTCTTTCAAGTCGTTTTCGAGTGCCTGCAAATCTTCGATCACTTCTTTTTTGTGTGCGTCATCGATTACTATTAAGCCCCTATAGTAACTTGGACATCACTAAACACTTTAAGTTATACTAGTGATGAAAGGGGCAGAATCAAATGAAACGCCGTCAGTTCACCAAGGAATTTAAAATCCAAGTCGCAAAGGAAGCCATGGAGGTTGGTAACCAAGCGCTAGTTGCTCGCCGCTATGATCTCGGTTCTAACTTGCTTAACCGATGGGTTCGCGAATATAAGGACGGGCACTACGGGGACGTCCCGATCGAATCCGCCCAACCACGCGAATTCAGTGATCTTGCTCAGGAAAATGATCAGCTAAAACGGTTGTTGGGCGAAAAGGATTTAGAAATTGCCATTTTGCGTGATCTTGTAAAAAAGCAGCACCCTCACTTGCTGAAAAGATTGAAGTAGCGGACAAGTGGATTTCTAAGGGATACCCGATCCAAACCGTTTTACGGATTGTCCACGTACCGCGTTCCACCTATTACTATCAGAAACACTATCGGGTGAAGGAGAAGAAAGTAAGTGGGGGGAGACCGGCACCAGGTTACTCCTTCACAAACAGCGGGCAAAAAGTGTCCGACGAACAAATTAAAGAATGGCTTATGGAGCTCGTCTCGGGTGATGGCTACGCGTATGGGTACCGAAAATTAACGGTGGCGCTCCGTTCGACGTACGATTTAGTCATTAATAAGAAAAAAGTGTACCGTCTCTGCAAACGGTTAGGCATCTTACTGCCGCAGCGACGGAAGCGAATCCGCCACCCTAGGCGCCTTGCACGTAACCGCCTCGTTGAGCGATCGAATGAGCTGTGGGAAACAGACATCAAGTATGGGTACATTGCCGGAGAAAACCGCTTTTTCTTCCTGCTTTCCTACATTGACGTTTATGACCGTTCGATTATTGACTATCATGTTGGATTAGCTTGCGAAGGTCAAGACGCTGTTCAGGTGCTACAACGAGCGCTTTCGACACGCGGGCTTCAGGAGGCACAAGAAAAGCCGATCATCCGGACGGACAATGGTCCACAGTTCGTATCTAAAGTATTCGAAGAAGCTTGTGAACACTACGGTTGTGAGCACGAACGTATTCCGCCGAACACACCGAATAAAAATGCCCATATTGAGGCGTTTCATCGGATCGTTGAGGACGAATGCTTCAACAAGTATTCCTTTGAGACGTACGAGGAAGCATATCGTACCGTCATAGGCTTTATGGACTTTTATAACAACCGCCGCATACACGGTAGTATTGGGGACATGAGCCCCGCGCAGTTTTTCCATGCGCATCAAACATCTTCGTTGCGCACGAAAGCCGTTCGACTCTGATCCTTCCCTTTCGTCTTCCAAGCCAACAGCCGCTGTAAGACGTGACGTCAAGGGCGAGCGAAAGCGAGGGCGTAGCCTTTACCCTTGACGGAAGGTCTGAAGCGACTACACTTCTATTGACGAAAGGAAGCGAGAACCAGAGATAACGTGAGCTTGTAGTTATGTATGTCCAGTTTTAAGGGGTTTATCCGATTAGACCTTCTTTGACGAGCACATTACATATACCATCTAAGTTTTTCGTTAAGTATTCCACAAATTGAAGAACATCATCGGATTTATGATCAACGTCTGCAATCAATTTAGGAAGCATCGCTACAGTTCCGGGCGTATGTATGCCTAATTGTGTCAAGTTCTTTATTTGTACGCCTTTTACTCCTCTCTTGTTACTCTTCTATAAAAGTGACCAACTCCATTAGCATCTTAGCTTTTTTTTCTTCTTCTTTCACGTTTAGATGGCACGGCTTATTCTTATCGAAACAAGTAACACTATAAAAAAATCTAATTCCTTTGTTACTATTGTTCGATTTAATATAACTAGAGAAATTATATGCTGTATCTTTTTCGTCTTCTAATCGAAATTCATTTTTTGCAAGGTATATTTCCTTGTCCTCCAATTTAATTTTATCGAATTCCCCATTATAATTGGAGGTACTACTTAAGCCTTTTAACTGGATATTTATTGAACTTGCCGATCCATCTTGTATATAATTTATATGCACGTAAAAATCCACGTTATTCTCACTAGTTCCAAAGTCGATTTCCTCGTAAAACTTATCTGGTGCCGAATATCCCTTCTCGGACAACTTAGCCCCCTCCGGAAACAACATTGTATAACCGCCCACCCCCGAGCGAAATAAATAATACCCTTCCTTCACGGGCTCCGTTGAATCCATAAACTTTCTTGTGAATTCGTCTTGAAACGCTGTCACTTGCGGCAATTTCTCGGGAGGTAACGATTGTGGGTCTTTACTCATTTGACAACTTCCTGTCATCAAAAAGAGACATAAAAGGAAAATGGACACACCTCGCTTCAAAAAGACAACTCCTTCCGAATTTGCAATTGCACGATACTATGTTATGTACCATAATTACCGCTTTATTTTTAAAGTCAAGTGTGAATAGTTGACTAAAGGGGGCTCTTCGCTCTTTCTCATGGGTAAACCATGGGAGCCTTTTCGCGCTTAAAAGGTTCTCATAGACGAAAGCAGCCGTCAAGAAAAGCGCTTGACTCCTGCTTTCGTCTATGAGATGGGGCAGCTAAGCGGAAAGGCTAGTTATGCTTGCCTCGACGCGCAAGCCCGAATGTACAACTTGTTTGCAGTCATGTACACCATATGAATGAGATTTTGGGGATTACGGTAACCACGTGCCCTTCGCTTTGCCGCCTGTATAAGGCTATTGAGACCTTCTAAAAGACCGTTAGTCATACGTGTTGTAAACCAGCGCAAAATACCCTCCTTATGTTTCTTTATCGTCTTTGAGACACGTATAAATGGGGGTAATTGCGAGCGTGTTGCCCAGCCTAACCATTCATCTAAGAAAATGTCGGCAAAGAGTTGGTTAACCTGCCATAAATCCTGTAAAGCCAGTTTCATTCGATACGCCCGCCCCGTTTTAAGGTTACCATCTTTTAATCGCTCGAGTGTTTTCTTTTGATCGTTGGTTAACATATCTTCGTTCTTAAGCCAAATATATTTGGTTTTATGTAACTCCGGCGTCTGTTTTTGCTCTTCCTTTCGGACGTCGTCGACTGCCTCGTTAACCATTTTCATCACATGAAACTTGTCGAATGTGATCTGGGCGTGCGGAAAGGCGTCCTGAATCCCCCTAATAAAAGCGGGGGACATGTCACAGCACATTTCAGCGATTTGATCTGCATCTACCCCGTTGCTGGATAAGTGCTCTCGAAAGCGATGGATCGTCTCCGAGCCCTTTCCTTCGACAGCAAATAGAACCAGTTTACGATCCGCATCCACAAACAAGGTGATGTACTGGTGACCTTTACGAGAGGACGTTTCGTCTATCGCGACACGCTTTACATTAGACAGGTCAAGTTCCTCCATGGCTCTTTCCACGTAATGGCGAAAAATGCGCCATAACCGCGTGTCATGTTCACGTAGTTCACGAGAGGCAGCCTTCACTGGCATTTCCGACATTAGGCGCATCGCGTAGGATTCGAAATGCCAGGTAAAATGGGATGAGGGTCGAGACCAGCTGACGTGTACAGTGATGACCTTATGACATTGACGACAGGTTACACGAGGGACACGGGCATGGACATACGTTTTCCACTCCCAAAAATCTAAGTGCCGCCATGATTTTGAAGAAACATCGTATGCTTTGGAGGGGGTTCCACACGTTGGACATGGAAATTCGGCACCACGAGGGAAATCGAGATACAGGTTCCATTGTTCCTGTTCTTCGTCGTACGCCATGACTGTTAATTCCCAAGGTTTTTCGATTAAGAGCGCCGACTGCAATAGCTTAATTAACGTGGTATTCTCTGATGTGATCCACATAGTAACCATACCGCCTTTTCTATCTTTTTTAGCAGTATGGACAACTTTGGAATCAGCAATACCCATCAGCTTTAGCGAGGAGGCTTTTATAAATACAGAAGGACCTTATAATTCTTTAATGCCGTTAATTTATATAGCTTGCCATTCATCACTTCCAAAGCTATGTCATGATTATATCATAACAAACTTATCAGAACGGATGTTCGCACAAAATCTAATTATATTTTATTGATTACCTATTACGTTATTTTATTCTTGTGTCCTTTAGGCACTGCGGATTGTGAAGGGAATCTACGCGGCAGCCACAAGGTTGCGTATTTTATCCTCCTGGTGTTTTTTTTACCCGGCCAATCGCCATCGCCATCATGACACAAAGCACTAAGCCTCACCACGCTAAATGGCGTGCGGAGGCTTTGGACAAAACGTGGTACAGCGCAAAAAGCTTAAGTAACGACACGATCTTGACACCCCCTTACTCCCCCTATATAATAAAGCATGCAAAATAGCCGAACATTGACCGTTTATAATGGCGTTATTAACGGAAGAGGTTCTTAGCTTAACCCTCTATAAAAAACTAAGGACAGGTTGCATTAGCGCGGAAAGATAAACCATGTGCCTTAGGCCATGGTTTTTTTGCTTTTTACCAGCAATTAGGAGGTATTGGAATGGCCGGAAGAAAAGAGGACGAACTAACGAGTCTATCTTCTTTAGGTAACCAAGCGACAACGTATGCGTTTGATTATGCACCCGAAGTATTGGAGGCGTTCGACAACAACTATCCCGACAGAGACTATTTTGTTAAGTTCAACTGTCCGGAGTTTACGACGTTATGTCCAAAAACGGGGCAGCCAGACTTTGCAACGATATATATTAGTTACATCCCCGATCAAAAAATGGTCGAGAGCAAATCGCTCAAGCTTTATTTGTTCAGTTATCGGAACTACGGCGGTTTTCACGAGGACAGCGTCAATATGATTATGAATGATCTCATCGAACTGATGGACCCACGCTACATTGAAGTGTGGGGGAAATTTACGCCGCGCGGTGGCATTTCGATTGATCCGTACTGTAATTACGGGAAGCCAGGAACGAAATATGAAAAAATGGCGGAACAGCGCTTGATGCAGCACGATCTGTACCCTGAGAAAATAGATAATCGTTGAGGTAGCTTATGTTTATTTATTTAAATGCTTTGTTCGTGGGGCTGTTATTAATCTCGAATATTCTTGGTGTGAAATTATTTCAAGTTGGCCCGTTTATTTTGCCAGCCGCGGTCATTGTGTACGTCGGGACTTTCTTGATTACCGATGTCATCGGTGAAGTGTACGGAAAAGAAGCGGCCAGAAAGACAGTCCAGGCCGGCTTCATCACCCAAATCTTTGCCTTGGTGTTCATTTTTATTGCCATCACGCTTCCTGCAGCCCCCCTGTTTGAGCGGCAAACCGAATTCGAAAACATCTTGGGAGGCAGCTTCCGAGTCATACTGGCAAGCTTAATTTCCTATTTTGCTAGCCAAAACGTGGATGTGACCATTTTTCACCGTCTGAAGGCAAAACACGGCACGAAGAAGCTTTGGTTACGTAACAACGTGTCGACAATGACCAGCCAATTCATCGACACGACGCTCTTCATTACGATTGCTTTTTTGGGAACCGTCCCGGTGAATGTTTTGTTCGGTATGATCGTGACGCAGTACGCCTTTAAGTTTTGTATCGCACTTCTTGACACGCCTTTGGCCTACTTATTGGTGAGGTGGGCGCGAAGGATGGACGTGGCTACTTTATTTCCAAGTAAGTAAATAAGCCTTCTTTTTCTACCCCAGTATTTGGATCCCTAACGCCAATTTCCACATCATAATTTGATTTTGGGAGAATTTCCGCGAGGTTCTCCTTAATTGCTGGTGAATGCGTTCACAATACTTCAGTTTACGCCCTTTGTTTAGTGCAAAATAGGATTACATAGTTTTGCAGAAAAACGTATAAAATCTGCAGAACAAAAAAGGCTTGTCAGCCTTCAAATTGCAGGAATACCGACATTCCCGCAATCAATGTATCAAACAATTTAGGGACGAAGAAAATCGTTAGGTCTCCGCCATTGCGAAATGGTGACACCTAAACAGCCGCTACTTGAACGTCTTACGAAAAGACTCCCACATACTGTTGGCCTCAAATACATCCCTTCTTAATTGGAGCATTTGATTCCCAACAGCTTCGCTATAGTCGCCACCCAAAAAGAAACGTACTTCCTCTCCCATATTCCATAACATAATCTCAATGAGATACATTTGGAGGACGGTCTTTTGATTTGTTTCATCTTCTGCTTTTGCATCGCTACTCAGCGTTTGAATCTCTTCTCTTTCTTTTCCCAGTATTTCCCCTATAGGTCTATGTACTTTCATATATTGCTGAAAGTCTGGATCCAAAAAAGGGTAATTTGTTGCCATGTCAATATTCCCCCTTGTAGGCAGACATCGCCTGTGCAAGTGTCATCTCTCGCACCTCAAAGTCATTAGACGTTTCCATTATTACATCAGTTACTTCCATCATTCTCTGGTATACGCCGTCAAGTGCATCTAATAACCTCGACAATTTTTCTTGATCGTAACAACGGTATTTGCCCCTCTTAAAGCGCTCTGTCCTCAACGATTCAACCGCACCAATTCTCGGATCGCTATTCTTTATATCTTCCGACTCCATTGGCAATTGCTCAATATCTGTTTCTGCTCGATCGATGACTGACTTAATGCTCTTGTGAAGATCTTCTTCCATTTGTCCTAGTAAATCCATCGCTCGACGGAAATATGGAGCAATCTCATGTTTAAGGACATTGGCAAAATGTTGATAACGTTCCTTGTCAAACTTTATTGGTTTTGTTCCATCGCTACCAGCAGCAAAATCAATTGGGGTAATGCTATAAACATCCCATAACCGGCCGTCAACACCGCGAAATCCCCCAGTAGAATGTTGTTCAATTGGCCCAGCATGCTTTCGATTCCGTATTCCATGTAGATGGTCCTCTAACCACTTCTCTTTCATAAAAGGATTTGCTTTTATGGATCCTTTTGAGTCCACATGGTAGGTGTTAAACGGCAGTCTTCCAGTAGTCCTAAACATTAAAGCGTACTGGAAAGCCCGTTCATTACGCGCAATTTCTTTATCAAAAATGAACATATTAATATTATCGTATGTTTTTCCATCCATCTTCTTAGAGTACTTCCTGTCGATTGCCGTCGGATTAAACGCATACACTTCGACATCCGGATGTACAATTCCTATCTGTATAGCGAGCTTTCCCGACATTGAATGCCCAGTTACAGTGATTTCTGCTTTAGGATACTTTCGTTTGACTTCCTCGACGTAATCAAGTGCCTGTTGGCTGTAGTCGACTGTTCGAATGCCCTGACGACCAATAGTTTGCTGCGCATCTTCAACATCACTAAAATCTGTTCCCGGAAAGGTGATAACGATCTGATCTGGATTGTCTGGACTACCCTTAGTAATCGCATTCATGTGAAAGCCTGTTTCTTTTTCAATGGCACCACCGCGATAGTTCTCTATTGTGACTTTTTCCTTGGAGTACTGGGGGACTCCCTCGACAAACTGAATTGTCTTATCGTTTAGCCATTTATGATATTCCTCCTCCATTGCTCGATAAAGATCTTCTTCATAAAATTCGTTTCCAACCCGGTTAACCCTTTTTTCTGCAAAATAACTAATATCCATGGCAATGAGCTGGTAGTCAGCTTGTGTAAAGCGTTTAGTCACTTTTTATCCACCTCACTCTATCTCCAAGTAAGTAAACAGACCTTCTTTTGCCACACCATTATTTGGATCACGAACTCCTAGTTGCACATGATAATTTGATTTTGGGAGCATTGTTATTAGTTGCTTCTTAATTTCACTAGCCTGTTGATCATCAATCCCTTCCTTCCTACCTACAATATCCATTTCTGTATCCAATCGACTGATTTTATCTTTGTTGTCCTTAATATATTTCCTTAGCTTATCAAATGACTCATCGCTATCTCGAAGAGCATCTTTCAGATCACTGCTAATCTCAGTATCTAATCCAACACTAGTCTGGAAATACTTGACCTTTGTGTTTTCCGGCCGGAGCGGGTCGATTATTCCCAGACCTTCTAAATAATCAATCACCGGTTTAAATTCATCGTACCTTTCCTCCAAATACAACTCATTAAAGATTTTAACAGCTATGTATTCCTGATGCTCTTTAATAGCTAGCGTTTCCGGATCACCGTTTAGTGCCATGGATAAATACGGATGACCATAGTATTTGATATAAATGCTAAAAAACTTCTCTCCCCTAGGCAACGTAAAAGGGTCACCTATTTCTACAATGTCTAGCTTATCCGGGTCAAGCTTATATCGCTTGACATAATGTCGCACACGTTCTTCAATCTTCTCCCGATTAAGTTCCACAAAGTTCTTCTCCCTATACGCATTGACCATTGTTATTGTCCCCCCAATGACGATGATGGCAATGATGACGATCATTACTTGTTTCGACTTCGACAAGTGTGCGACCTCCCCTCCACGTGGACGAATGCGCTAACATTTTGTGTGAGTGTACGCCTTTTGAGACGTTAGGTACGTCAATAGCTCTTTTGCCTCGACTAGTCGTTATCCGTTCCTATCCTCTTGGCCAATATTATAAATTATTCACCATATCAATGCAACATATCTGTCATACATTTTTGAAAAATAACCCCTCCATTTCGGAGGGGTACAATCATTGTTTTTTCAGCACTCCGCCCATCACGCCGATTTGGCTGATTGCTTTTGCTACAGACATGCTGTCCGTAGTAGGGTCGCCATAAAAGCTATTCAAGGCTTCTATAAAGTAGAGGGCGCCGGCTTGAACGGAGTAACCATCTCTTTTCCAAGCCGATATAATCTTGTCGACCACATATTCTTTCTGATCGTCCGTCATGTACGCCCAATCCTTGCCGTAGGTACTGCCTGGGCTCTTTGTCCATAGTTCTTCTTCCTCATCATAAGTGCTTTCGCTCTCATAGGAATCATTAAAGAAGATAGCGTATATTGCAGCGCCGATCAAAACGACGATAGAAATAGCTAAAAAGCCACCAACAACGTAAACGTCTTTTGACCTGTTTTTTTTATCCATTTTAGTTCCTCCGTTCATTTAATCCCCTCCGAATAGAGAGGATTTATTATCATCTAAAACTTCAATATGCTATCGTACAGAAAAAACATGACGATTGAATCTGTGCGTTCGGTGCCGGGTGGTCAGTCTTGGTTAGACGTCCCATTCGGGGCGTTTTGTTGGTCGGCGGCACTACGACAGGCTTTGAAGTGCCCTATCGCGAAACGTCTGGGTCATGCGGCGTAGCATGAGTATGAAAGAAAACCGTCGCACTTACTCTTGCGTGTTCACCCCACCGTCGCCTGTACCCTTGCCGGCTCGATTCTCATCTCGTCCAACTGCCGCCACAGCGAGGCCATCGCGGCGTCCGGATCGCGGTAAAACGCCGATCCGCGCACGCGCCAAAAAGTCCATCCGGCCCGTTCCAACACATACTGGCGCTCATTGTCTTCCGCCCACCGTTCGATGCCGTGCCAGCGGTCGCCGTCGCACTCCACCGCCAGCCGGTTGTGCAGTCCTTCCACGACCATGTCGATGCGGTACTTACCGACTTTGAGCTGGGGCGTCACGTGGTAGCCGCGGGCGATGATGCGGCGCGCCACTTCTTTTTCAAAGGGCGATTCCAGCATGACGGCGACGTCTTCGTACGCTTCCAGTGAGCGGGTCGGATGCTGACAGTAGTTGAGCAGCCGGTAGCGCATGTCTTTTGGGTTCAAATCGTCCAGCGTCACTGAGTGATACAGGCTCATTTGGTTACGTGCGCGGCTAGCGGCGACGTTGAACCGTTGGCGTGACTTGACGTCAGTCATAGCGCGAAACCTCCGGTTGTCGGCGACGACGAGGGACATGAATATGATGTCGCGCTCGTCCCCTTGGAAGGCGTAGGCGTCGCCACAAATGATGTGGCGCTTCACCATTTCCGCTTCGCCGATCGCCTCGCGCACTTTTTCCTCGATTACTTTCGCCTGGTCGTTGCCTTGCAAGGAAATAATGCCCATCGACTGACCGTCGTAACGGCTATCGGCAATCATCGCCTCTATGTCGGCAGCGATCGCTTCCGCTTCGACGACGTTGATCGTCTTTCCTTGCTCACAGTAGCCGGGCACGCGCTTAGCGACAACGGGGTTATCGACCCGTTCGGCGGCGTTCGGCAAGCGCAACGGGATCATGCTGCCGTCGTAGCACAAGTCGTTGGAGAACTGGATAATCTCCGGCACGGAGCGGAAGTGCTCTTTCAACATGAGACGCGCGTTTTTCGGAAAAATTTGATCGGATAGCTCGAACAGCGACGTTTTCATGTCCAAAATGTCGCGGCGCGGGATATTTTGCAGGAAGCGCCGGTTCAATTCGTTCACTTCCTCCTGATTGACACCGACAGCGTACGGGCTAATTTGTTCGTCGTCGCCGACGATGACCGCTTTTTCCGCCCGCATCAGCACGAGTAAGGAAAAAATGTCGCACTGACTGCTTTCGTCGACGATGACGACGTCGAACTTTTTGCCGTCGACAGCAAAGTTTTCGATGACGCGGTTGATCGGCATAATCCACACGGGGATCGCCGTTTGTGCCCCGGCCATTTCGCGGCGCGCCTGCTTGCGGTACTTGTCGGCATAGCGGCCGATCCCTTTCCCGATCCGTTTGATTTTTTGCTTCCACGCTTGCAGCGACCGTTTTTCGCCTTCGGATATTTGTTCGATTTGCTGTTTCCACGTTAAGTCAGCCACAATCTGCTCGACGAGTTCTTGCTCTCGTTTACGCAATTCGACAATGCGCTGTTGAATCTTTTCCGGCCGGTAGCGGTCGAGCTGCGCCATCCACGTCGCCAGCTGTTTGTATTGCCACGCCTCAGTGTAGTCGACGGGAAATGCCCACGCTTCGCCGAGGGACTGCCGCACATCTTCCTCTAACAGTGGCGCGGTTTCACTTAACTTTTCCAGTAGGTCAAAAAAGCGCTGCACATCTCGCTGCGTTGCCGTCTGTTCCGCCAACGTCTCGTGTAGCTTGTTCCACGTGGCGACGCTGCGTTCTTTATAGGCGTGCGAAAACTTTTGCCACAGTGGGTGTGCATGGTCTTGTTGGCTTGCGAGCTGTAAGCGGTCGAACGTCTCTTGGCTCGCTTCGCGCAAGGCGGTGAAGCGCAAGTCGTCACCTAACGCCGTTACGGCACGCTGCAGCTGTTCCAGATCGCCTAGTCGATGCCACTTGAAGCTGCCTGGTAAGTTAAGGTTGCTGCCGCTCGCCAATGTTCGTAACTCCTCGATCGACGCAGCTAAAGCGAGTGTCGTGTCGATGTCTTGAAGCATTTGCTGTATGCGCACGAGAAGGCGCGGTTCGTCGGCACGGAATGTTGGCCCCTCTACGTCGGCCACGAACTTGTGCCAGACAGTAAGTAGCGTCTCCGTCTCTTCCCGCATCAACACATCGTTTAGCGCCGCGTTCACTTCCTCAGCGTTTTGGAACGGCTGGCCATTGACGATCGGCGCATCCTTCAAGTACTTGATTTTTCGCCCTTTAAACAGCCAAAACATCGCCCCCGGCTTGTCTGCGCGGTACTGTTCTCGCAACTGGGTTAAGTGCGTTTTCAGTTCATACCGCGGTCGATCCGGCAAGTCAATGCTGTACTGGACTGTCTCCCGCTCATAAGCGTGAATGCGGGTTAGGCGCTCTTCGATGTCTGCCTTGAACAGGCGCCACTTCTCCGCATAATCTCCGCCGGCGAGCATGTCTTCGACGACATACTGTAAAAAAAGAGCTCTCCCACACAGTCCGCTGGAGGGTAATGTGCGCCAACCGTTCCGTCGCCTCGCGGCAAAACGGTTCCTCGCGCGGCAACTTATACGATTGGATGAGATCCTACGTTTGTTTCACCCGTTCGCTTAGTGTCTCAAAATCGTTCACCCATTCGTTAAACTGCTCTACCGTCAACAAGTCGTCGGCTTGGGGCAACGTCGCTTCGCGCAAAAAAACGTCCGCTGGCTGTAACGCGTCGCGCAGCGCCCACAATTCCTTCATCTCCTGTGCGGCAAGTGGAAACGGGGCGTTCAATTCGACCTCATCGCGCAGCCAGGAATGGTCGACGCTCGCGTTCCGCAAAATGTGTGCCGCTTCGAGTGGTTTAAGCGTTTGGTTGTACCAGCGGCAGGAGTCGTTTTCTTTCTCCGCCCACTCTTTCAGCAACGTTTTTTGCTCTTGGATGTCGCGGCGTGCGTCGTGTAGCTCGTTACGGTCGCGTGCGATGTAAGTCGCAAGCCGCTCCGTATCGAGCGTACCCATTTTTTCCGAGATTTGATTAATCGCTCCTTCGATTTGCTTGATCGACTGTCCGTCGCCACCTAAATAGGACACGCAGAGGGCGCGAATGTTCTCTGGAATTTTGTCGGCGAGCACCGCTAGCGCCTTCTCCGTCTGACTTGTCACGAGGACGCGTTTGCCGTGTGCCAAAAAGTTGGCGATTAAGTTCGCGATCGTGTGGCTTTTGCCCGTCCCCGGCGGCCCTTGTACGGTGACGCCGATACTGCCCGACACGCGGCGCACGATGTCGCGCTGCTCCTCGTTGGCTGGAAGCGGAAAATAGACGTCCTCGGCGACGCTTTTCCACGCGTGTTGGTCCTCGGGGGACAAGGTGGTAACCCTTTCATCCTCGCTGAGAAGCACTTTGATCGTCTTCGAAGCGTCAATGTCCCCGCTTTTGATCAATTCCACGGTACGGTTTAAGTCTTCCCGCAACAATTGCAGTCCACGGCGACGCATGAACAGCACCGACTCGTTGTAAATGATCGGAACCGTCTGCACAGGGAGTTTTGCATCGATCGTTTCCTTGTATTGCCCGTCGGCGTGCATCGACTGCACAAACGCTTTATAAAAAGCGCTTGCACTCTCTTGGTCTAGCGGGTCTAATCCCCTGTCCTCCTCATATTGACGCTTCAACGCCTCCATGTGATCTAATTTTAGCTCGTGAATGCCTGTCAGCATGTCTGTTTCGACAAGCGTGCCCTTTTGCGTCGGGATCACGTAAAACACACCTTTTTCCGGGTCGAACCTTAAATCACACGGCGTGACGAGCACGGGGCGGTACACGTCTTCGGGGGCGTGGGACAGCGTGAGCAACCCGTGGCCAAAGGCGAGCTCGAGCAACTCCCCTTCGCGTTCAAACCGCTGGTACATATTAAACAGTTGCCCGTACAACCTCTGCACGCTTTGTTTATGCTTCGTCTCCTTGGCCCAGGCGCGCCACTCTTGCAGCCACTGTTTCGCCACCTGTACCCGCTTCGGGTCATCGCCAAAGTAGACGGTGACGACTTCCTTTTCACCGTTTGCCGCTCGAGTAACGCTTTGCACGAGCTTTTCTTTTTTAAATTGGGGCGAGGCGCTCGGATCGCGAAAGCTGTCGTCTTTGAGCCAGGTGCGGATGAGCGGGCTCGGTTGTGGCGGCGGATCGATTTTTTGCTTATGTACTTCGAGCCAAGCATCCCCGCGATCCCCCTCGCCAAACAAATAGCACCCCGTCCCAAACGGAAAATCTACCGTCGCCCAGTGCTTTTCATACGATTTATAGTCTCGGATCGGCGGGGATTTCATTTCATGTAGGGCGGACAAGTATGCAAACAGTTGTTCCGTCTTGCTTCTTAGGTCTTGCACGTCTTTCACCTCAATGTTCTTCTTACCAACGAACATTTTACCACACTCTTATGTCCACATCGGTCAGCAAACATATATTCGGATAAGTATGTAGTTGCGGTTTTGGTGAGAAAAATAGGCTAAATCTGCTTATATAATCATATACGCATTTGGGGCGTTATCATAGATGCCGTTAATGCTACTTCCCAATTACTAGATGTATCGAATTGTTACACACTACGGTGGGAAGTCGATTCCGTGTGCAACAACTTCAGGGGGGTTGCGGCGTGTTCTAGAGGAGATTGGCGTATATGGACAATTTCTCTTATTGGGTTTTAGTAGAAATGAAATAACCGAACCTTTGAGCATGCCTATCAAAGTTCAACTGGTAATAAATGGGTTAATAAAGGATCACTATATGTCTCCAAAGTTTATTTACCCCAGTGTTGAAATAGAAAAAACAAGCTAATTGTATCTAATGACAATACTACTTACGCACCCCTTTCTATGCAAATACCGATGTAATGTGACCCCATTGATAATCATATGGTGGTAAGCCTAACATTTATCCCGGCAAGAATACTCTCGAGGATCGAAGCGTCGCCCACCTCTCCCTCGCCATTAACCGCTTCCACTTCTAAACCATCCACTCCGAACTCGCCGACACCTTCCGGCGTTCTCGTCCGATTGGTCGGATGGATCTTGTTAATTTCGGTTGAATGTCGGGATTTGGTGGTCGTAGACGAACTGCTGGATACGGGTCACAGCTTCTTCGTAAGGTTCGATCGGCTTGGTGGCAATCGGCAGCTGGTGCAGTTGGGGGAAAATGTCATCGATGTAGTGGGCTGCCTTCTCTTTGGGATGTCAGTTGTGCGAAGGCGAAATAACCAAACCTAGGACGAATGAAGTCTATCAAGGTTCGGTTAGTAAAAATAAGGAGCATCACGTATCTCCAAAAGATTATTGATCCTCCGTGGCGATTAACCTGCATAAACAAGCCAATATGGGTATTCCGCACCGTTAGTAATCTAAGAAACGATCTACCCCTATGTTTTCAACAAAAAGGGAATGTAAGTTCGGGGCAATCATTACAGCATCATCAACATCTAGATTACCAAAATCCGTTATATAGAGGCCGAATCCTCTTGATCCATTTAGATACATCAATACGCCTCCGCCTTCATCATCGCCGATCGCTAAAGATTCCGGAATGAATTCTTGGATATTGTACGCCTTATTCATTTCAATACATCCTAACGGTCCCCAGATACGTATATACTTTTTATTATCAACATTAATTTCCACCTCTGTAGCTTGACGAACAATATCAAAATAGTCCGTAGGGACAACTATTGAGGAAAACCTCTTCAAGTCCGCAATTTCCTTCCCCGTACAAGGAGGTTGTTTAGCATCCACACTAAATTTGCTGCTTAAGTCTGTGAATAAATTCATTAAAAATCCAACCTTTCATATTTCACTCCTAGTTTATCGAGCATTTTATATTGCTGCTCTAATACCCTGGTTATACTATCACGTGAGAAACCGGCCTTGAGTCAATGGGATCGTGCTAAGCGCTCATTGACGAATGCATTGCGACTGTTTAAAGAAGAGGGTATCGATCCACAAACGAACTTAGAAGCGGAAGTGTATCACTTTTTGTCGCTTTGCGCGTTTTACGGCGATCAAGATTATGAGCAAGCGATCGAGCAAGTCGATATAGCATTAGCCGCTTTCCAAGAAGGTGGCGATCTAGCACATTTACCGGGTCAAATGTTGTACGACAAGGCGAATTACTTCTTCCACTTGGAACGCTATGCCCCGGCCTATAAATACGTTGCCGAGGCACAAAAAGCATGTGAGCAGACCGGTGACATAAGGATGCTTATTTTGTCATACAATTTAGAAGGCTTTGTTTTCAAAAGGCAACGTATGCATGACAGAGCTATTCGATGCTTTCGTAAAGCGATCCGGATGTCGGAAGCGTATCACCCAGATTGGCAGCTCGCGAGTATTTTATACTTAAACTTGGGTGACACATACTATCGCCAGCAAAAGTATGACAAAAGTTTGCATGCATACGACATCGTGAATGAACTATGTCCGAGAACGAAAGATGATAACGTGCGTGCAACGTTGTACATCTCGTACGGGGAAGTGTTTTACAAACAGCAAGAGTACGAGAAGGCAGCAGAATACGTCAATCGTGCCACGAACTTTGCCAAGAAGATCCGCCTCACATCGGAGTATTTACAGTTGCTGATACTGAAAGCAAACATCGCCCTCGAAACGGACAGCGCCGAAGTGGAAGAGCTTTGCCGCGAAGGGATCGACTTGGCGGATAAACGGATGTTGCCCGACAAAAAGAAGGAATTCCTCTTTATTATGGCAAAGTGGAAGGTCGCGAAGGTTACTGGTGCGCCTCTTATCGAAGTACAATAGTTACAGATAAAAGTAAATTGTTCTAAGCAAAATGTAGTACATGGCCGATACTTGACTTAACAACATGATCCAACGCGCTGATCCACCAATTAGACAAATGCCATCGGCCATGATTTCACCCAGTTCACCTTTGCTCAGTTGTACGCCTTTTCCGCTGATCCAGCGTCTGCCCGGAAGCGTCTTTCCACTCCATCCATCCGTTATTTGTCCTCCCTAACACGGCAGCTGCAGCGGCACTTGGCGAACTAAATATGTAATCCCCCGTAAAGGTAACGACACCGTTTCCGTCTGCAACGAGCGTACCGTTATCTAACAACTCGCCTCTCATTTTTTTAATCCACGCGCTAGTTGCAGGTGAAACGGTAGGGTTACAAATCGATCCTTTAAAAACGACAAATCCTTCATCGGTATACTCACCTCGGGCATTTGCGTCTCTCACACGGCAGTAAAAAATGTCCTTCTCCCGTTCACTCGAGACTTCTTCAAATACCGGATAACCTAAAGCGGATAGTAGTACTTTCATCGTTTCAAACGTGTCGATTAAGTCGACAACCATATGTTCTGGCAAAAATGGTTCCGTTGGCTTCTGACTATTTTTTACTTGATAACGCCCTGTGTCAACTGCTTTACAGTAACAATACGCCTCCAAGTATTTTACATGCCCCTTTGTAAAACTTTCCGTTTTTGAAACGACAACTACGGCCACATTCCAGAAATCCTTATCCGGATCTTGATGGTGCTGTTTAAGACGCTCATAGCAATTTTCCGCTTCACCAATATAAACATATGGTTTGCTGTCAGCATCACCCTTTCCAAACAAAAAGTAAAGGCCGACCGTTTTTGCCTCTTGACGCAAGCCCATTTCCTGTAACTTATTACGAGGAATCAACAGTAGTTGTACAATACGCGTCGTAATTTCAGCGATTTTAATACTTGTAGGCGAACCGTCGGGCATGAAAATTTGAATCGTTTTCCCTACGGGTTTCTCCTTCATCATACCATCCCTTCTACACAAGCCTCCCGCATCACGTGTGACACAGGAGGCTGTTGATCGTCCACTTCTTTGAATCCGTGTCTTACGTTCCCTTGTCTTACGATCCCTTGATGTGTATTATATCAATACTTAATCTCAAACTGGAACGGTTCGAAGTCGAGTTCATAATTGTCCGATGACCCTTCCAAATACAGCGTCACTTTACCCTGTTCGCTATCAAGTTTCGGAAACACGAGCACGCCTTCCGATGTAACGCCGGGTAAAATTTCCGACTGCACCTGTGGGTAATCGTCATTCAATGTATCTACTATCTCATGCTGTTTATTGTCGGCGACGAGCTTAGTATTAAAGTCATAGAACTCAATTTTGTTTTTCGACTCGTTGGTGATACTTAAGTAAACACGCGTTTCTTTTTCTGCTAGCTCCATTTTTTCGACGGTTACTTTGTAACCGTGCTGGTGTTGCGTGTCGTTAATGTCGACTTCTTTTTGGGCCTCGGCAAATGCTGTAACGTAATCCGTTTTTTCAATGTGCTCAGCATCGATCGCTGGTACAGTGACGTCCCCACCGAACGCGTTGGCGCCACTGAATTCACCCTGCACGACTCCGGTGACGGAAATGATGTCACCGTTGTTCACGTCGATGTCCGGATCGTCACTATAAATTACGATGTTCTGTTCGTACTCATCCGGATCCAAATACGCTTGGATACCTATCTGTCCCTTATGATGTTCCGGTTCGACGAAAATTTTTGCCGCAAACTGGACGCGGGCACCTTTATACTCGTCCGGGTTGGCATACATTTTCTTTAATTCAGCGGGCGATAACGGCTCATCCGATACGGGCTCCTCTTTCCCTGTGCTGCCCTTTTCGCTCGCTTCAACCTTTTTTTTGCCTTTGTCTGCTTTTGATGTCGGCGTTCCGTCGCCGCCGCAGGCGACTAGCAGCGCCATGCTCAACATGGCGAGTACAACAACTAACAGTAGCTTCTTCATTTGAATACCTCCAATGATTTTGTATGTATGATCTGTGATGACGTCTCTAGCGTAGCACGGCTATACTGTCAAACCCGGTCAGCGAACAAAAGTTCGCGAAACTTGTAAATAAAAATTCCATGGTTCTCACTCTCAATCTCTTCACTCAATCTCTTCATCCGTTACCTCTTCACTCGCAACCTGAGTGTGAAAAGGTAATCCCATGTTCTCGCAAAAAAAACGCACGGTTGGATGCCAAAGCATCCTTCCATGCGTTTAAATGACGTAAGTTTTTATCCGTTGATGTAGGTACAACCGCTTGACGTAAGTTTTACCTACTATTGACGTAAGTGTCATCCATCGTATTCACTTTTCAGGTTACTGCACGGTGCGTTAACGGTTGTCCCCCTACTTTTTCTTCGCTTTTTTCACCGTGACGTAAGTCGTCTTGCTTACTTTGCCTTTCGCGTTCTTTGCCGATACAGCTAACTTCGTACCGGTTTTTTGCCGTTTGATCTTCACGCTGAAGTTGCCGCTCTTGTTCGCTTTCGCTTTGCCGAGCACGGTTTTGCCGCGTTTTACCGTGACGGTGGCATTAGCACTCGTTTTACCTTTTACCGTCTTGCTCGTGCTGTACACGTTGTTTACTTTCGGCTTCGCCAGTGCTTCCGACTTACCTTGTTTCACCGTGACGTAAGTCGTCTTGCTCACTTTGCCGTTTGTGCCCTTCGCGGTGAAGGCAAGCTTCGTGCCGGTTTTTTGCGGCTTAATGATGATCGTGAAGTTACCATTCTTGTCTGCTTTACCTTTGCCGAGTACCGTGTTACCGCGTTTGATCGTTACCGTTGCGTTAGCGCTCGTTTCACCTTTCACCGTTTTGGTCGTGCTGTACACCGTCTTTACTTTCGGCGCTGCTGGGGCTTCTGACTTACCTTGTTTCACCGTGACGTAAGTCGTCTTGCTCACTTTGCCGTTTGTCCCCTTCGCGGTGAAGGCAAGCTTCGTGCCGGTTTTTTGCGGCTTAATGATAATCGTGAAGTTACCCTTCTTGTCCGCTTTACCTTTGCCGAGTACCGTGTTACCGCGTTTGATCGTTACCGTTGCGTTAGCACTCGTTTCACCTTTCACCGTTTTGGTCGTGCTGTACACCGTCTTTACTTTCGGCGCTGCTGGGGCTTCTGACTTACCTTGTTTCACCGTGACGTAAGTCGTCTTGCTCACTTTGCCGTTTGTGCCCTTCGCGGTGAAGGCAAGCTTCGTGCCGGTTTTTTGCGGCTTAATGATGATCGTGAAGTTGCCGTTCTTGTCCGCTTTACCTTTGCCGAGTACCGTGTTACCGCGTTTGATCGTTACCGTTGCGTTAGCGCTCGTTTCACCTTTCACCGTTTTGGTCGTGCTGTACACCGTCTTTACTTTCGGCGCTGCTGGGGCTTCTGACTTACCTTGTTTGACGACGACGGTGGTCGCTTTGCTGACGAGACCGTTGGCGTCTTTCACGGTGACCGTTAGTTTTGTACCCGTTTTTTGCGGCTTAATCGTAACGCTGAAGTTGCCGTTTTTGTCCGCTTTGGCCGTGCCGAGTACCGCTTTGCCAGCCTTGACAGTGACGGTACCGTTAGCGATCGTTTGGCCTTTTACCGTCTTGCTCGTGCTGTAGACGTTGTTCACTTTGGGCGCTTTTGGCGCTTTCGGTGGAACAGGGGTCGTCATGTCGGCGACGAAGTCTTTGTACAGCAAGTAGAAGACACTGGAAGACCAGCTAAAGTTGCGCGCGTGCAACGTTTCCCCAGTTTCCGGGTTGTAGTTCTCGTGGATCGGACCGTCTCCTAGCAAACCTTCGGCACTGTCAAACAGCTTTTTCGCCATTTGACCGGCTTCTTTTTTGTAACCGTAGTTGTCGAGTGCTTTAACGCCGAAGTACGCTTGGTCCATCCAAACCGGTCCTCGCCAGTATTTATCCGGCGAATAACGCGGGTTGTCTTTCGATGCAGTCGGGAACGGCATTTTCGTGTTAAATTTGTTTTCGTCCATTGCCGCGTTTTTGACGGCTTCCGCTTGTTCTTTGCTTGCAGCTTTCGCCCAGAGCGGAATGAAGCCTTCCACACCTTTACCGCGTTCGACTAACGGTTTCTTCGTCTTTATGTCGACGTCGAAGAAAAAGCCTTCTTTTTCGTCATACATGTGCTTTTGGATGTAATCTTGCACATACTTTGCTTCTTTTTCGTATTTAGCTGCGTCCTGATCTTGTTTGAGCAATTTCGCCATGTCGGCAAGATACAGTTTTTCCGCGTACAAGTAGGCGTTGAGGTCAACCGATTCTTGCGAAATCGAATAACCGAGGAGCTTGCCGTCTTGATCCTTGTTTTCTAACACTTCGATGCCGTAATTGACGTCAAAGCGCGGCGCGTTGTCCATACCGCTTTCCCACGCGGCAGCCAAAATGATTTCTTCTTTGCTGTTGTTTAAATCGTCAACCGTGCCGCCGTATTCGGCGATGCCGTTGCCGTCGTGGTCTCGGTTCGTGTACCACCAGTTGTGGTATTTGACGAGTTTCGGATACATTTCTGCGATAAAGTCTTTATCGCCGGTCTCTTTGTACACTTCCCACACGGACCATGCGGCGAGGGCCGGTTTCGAGTTACGTTCGTTCCAGTTGCCACCACCGTCTGCTTGGTCGTTGTAGAAGACGCAGTCGATGATCATTCCGTCGTCTTGCGGACGGTGCGAGTCTTTCGTGATTTGGTAATCAAACATGGAGCGAATCGATGACTTTGCCAGTTCCGGATCGAAGTTGACGACCCCTACCGATTGTTTCCACGTGTCCCAAGCCCAAAATCCGCCCGTAAACCAAACGTAAGAAAACGATGGCGTGATACCGTCGTGCTTCAATTTACCGGCCGGACTGCGCCAGTTCGTCAGGAGCGTTTCCATCGCTTTCACTGCGGCGCGGTCGTAGTCGTTAATGTCCGACGATTTTTTCACCGTGCGCTTGACGTAGTCGTCCCAACGTTTGTCCGTGTCTTTAATGTACTTCTCCGGTTGGGCAAAAATGCTTTTTACTTTGTCGTGTTCTTGCGTTCTTTCTTTGTCGGTGAACGTGTAGCTATGCGTCGTGTACAACGCGTGGTCTTTTTTCGCACCGACGGTAATCGGCTGATTCAGTTCGGTCGTGTAGCTGTCTCCGTCGACGACCGTCTTCACTTTTTCCGGATATTTTACTTCGAACTTCACTTGATCCGTCGTGAAGTACGACCATGTGCTTCGCACTTTTTTAAAGTCGACGCGCACGCCGTCTTCAGTCGCAGCGAGGTCGTACGCGCTTTTGATCGGCTCTTCTTTGTACCGTAACAGATCACCTTTCCACTCCATCTGCAAGGTGAGTGGCTTGTCCGTTTTGTTTTCGACGACCGTCTTAACGAGTGCGGTGCGGTTCGTCGCATAGCGCAGCTCGAGAACGACGTTCATGTCTTTCAGTTTGTACACTTGCTTGAGCATTCCCGGGTAATAGGTCAGTTCTGGGCTGGCGTCTTGCGCGAGGTCAACCTTTTTCCCTGTTTTTGCGTCAAAAATTTCTAGTTGGTTGAACGCTTTACTGAGGTACCAAGGATATTCCTCGGCGACGTAAATCGGCCCGACAAAGGCACCGAAAAAGTCTTTGTCTTCCTTCGATGGGAGCGAATAGCCATGCCACGCGCCCAAGTCGACGAACGTGTTCATTTTGTGGTGGCCGCCGGGGTAAGCGCCCTCTGGCACGCCGTACGGGTTTAAGACGTTAGCGAGTGCTTCTTTAGTGGAAACTTTCTTAGCGGCATCTTCCTTAGTAACGGAAGCTTCCTTCGCGGAAGCTGCCTTCGCCACAGCCGGATTCGCCTGAAACGGCGTGACGTAAGTGAACAGAAGCGCTATCATGGTGACGACGACTAACCATTTCTTTCCTCTCACTTTACTTCCTCCATTGTATTTTTATTGTCCTGTCCTTTTTTATAGCAGCACCTTATTTATAGCACCCTATGCGTGGAATAACAACAAACACTTTTGTGGACAACACGCTCTATCCGACGCGCGCGGTCCGTCGCAAGACGCCCGAGTAAAGAATGAAATAGGCCGAGCGCCAGCGCCTTTCCCCCTCTCTAGGCGTACATTTACGGTAAAACTGTAATTATTTAAGTATTACTGTAAATTCACTGTGCATAGCTTTGTTCGGTGCGCAAGACAGGGTTTGCTATGTCACTAATTTAACAAGCAAAAGGTGTGCCAACGTATCAAAAGGGTTGTCATACCAAGGAAAAAAGGCCCTGGTGCGCACACATTGCACACACAGAGCCTTTAAAACCTTGCACACATTTCTTACTAAACGTTAGGCGCCACCTTGCGGAGCCTTTTTCAACTTTCAACCGCGGGCTTACTTGGCGAACTTTTGCTCTGTAAAACTGTCTCTCACATTGTGAAGAGTTGCTTGGCAAGCCCTCACTTGGCGAGACGCGCCATGTTTTCCGCGGCGTCGTCCGGAAAGGTCACTTCGTGTTGCTCGGCGATACGCGCGAGTACGGGGCGCCAGACAGCGATATCGGTCTCGGTGATGTCGATTTTTTTTAGTGGCGGCGGCGTTGGTTGCTCCTGATCGCTACCGGTTAATTGCTGCTGTAACAGTTTGTCCGTCACAATCCCGAGATGCATCCAGATGCCGAGCTCACGTTCCGGTTCCCAACCGAAGTGATCGCGCACCGGGCCCATTTCGTTCGCCAGCAGCTGACAAAAACTGCGCGGGTTGAAGTGTTGCACCGTTTCACTCAAACCTTGTTCAATAAGGGCGGGTATGTCTGCCACTTGCAGTGATGCCGTACGCGGCGCGGTGATCGGCCCGCGCGTGCGCTTGAGTAGACGCTCGAGGCGGGCTGTCCCGTCGGATTGCAACAGTTCCCAAATAGGGATGTACGGTACGCCCTCAAGGTTGGGCGGGACGGTGCCGACGACGGCGATGAGCTTGTATTCCTTCGCTAAATGCTCGAGTAGCGGCGACTGACGACTCTCCGGGTCGATGCGCACGGAGCGCACGAGGACATCCGCGTCGGTATCACTTTCCGCCAACTGTTTGCGCAGCCAATCTTCGAGGGAAACGGCCGCTCCTTCGCCCGTTAAACAGACGGTGGCTATGAGGCGCTGCTTGTCTTTCTCGCCATCGTCGCCCGCCTCTTCGGAGGCGCTGAACGGTTGGGCAAAGTAAGCGAAAGGCGAACGCAATACATGGGCGGCACTGTCGGCAACGGTTTGCAAATCGTTTTCTGGCAGCATCGCCTTTCGCCCGGCCTCGATCACCATTGGCAAGTTGACGTGGGCGAGCGTCTTTATCGGTTTCCCGAGTTCCTGGCTAAGCGCTTCGCCCATCGACACGAGGGAGCCGATGTCGACGAGCATGAGCACGCCCGCCCCGCTCTCGATGCGCGCAATTTTTTTCGCAATGCGCCGATAAGCGATGGATGTCGACTGGCTGAGTGGCATGTCGACGGCGTGGATGATCGCATTGCCGAGTAACGCGTTCGTCACGTCGGCCATCGAGCTAGCGGCAGCATCGCCGTGGGTGACGACGAGTACGGCGACGCGGGACGTTTTGGTCACGTGTTGCGCGGGCGGAGCTAGTAACAGCCCGAGCAAGTCCGTTTCGCGTGCCGGCAGTTTTACATTGAGCCGATGTTCGAGAAACGCGGTCAGTTTTTGCGCTGCTTTTTGGTAGGCGGCGGACACGGGCGCGATTTGCGGCAAGTCGCCGTACCGCGCCGACGATCCTGGTCGGCGCAACATGTTTTGCGTGTGCAGGGCGATCGCAGCGATTTGGTGGACGGTTAGTGGTGTCGGCAAGTCGTCGTTAATGTGCGTTGCCGCTTCGCGAATCGTCTGCAGCAATTGCTCGTTTACTAGACGCATGTCGTCGAGGACGTGGCCGTCTTGGTTGCGTGACGTGTTGAACAGAGTTTGTACGTATTCGTCGACGACTTCTTGCAGCGCTTGCGCCGTCTGTACCGGACCAGCCCCTCGTTTATGCAAAGCCCGTTCGCGTTCGGTGAGTAATTCGTACACGTTAGGTAGTGGCATCGTTTCTGCGTTCGCCTCGATCCTCGCCGTTTCGACGACAGGTGTGGCGTGTCGTTCCTCAGACGGTGAATACGAGGTGCCACTACTTTGTACGGTACTCGGTATGTCGCGGCTCGTGATCGTTACACGTTGTTCGCGGTGATTCAGACGGCGCAAAAACGCACGGGCACAAGCGATTTGTACGTCGCTCTGCAGTTGTCCGATGTTGCCCGGACACGTGTAAGAGAGCAGCATCGCCCTGCTTTCCGGCGAGATGGACAAAGGAACGCCCATCTGTGTCGCTTCGTGCTGTAAAAAGTGCGTCAATAACGCTTCCCGTTCAGATCGCGTCCGTTTGCGCAGCGGCGGGAGTGTCAGCTTAACCGAAAAGCGGCGGTATAGCGTCGGCAAGAGGACGTCTTGCGGCAATTCGGTCGTTGCGCCGATGAGCCGAATGCTTGCGTGCCGTTCCAGCGACGCTTCCCCGAGCCGGCGGAACATCCCTTGGTCGATGAGGTAAAACAACATTTCTTGGCCGGACGGCGGCAAGCGGTGTATTTCGTCGAGGAACAATATGCCGCCGTGGGCGCGCTCGACGAGTCCGATGCGGTCGGAGGTAGCGCCAGTAAAGGCACCCTTCTTCACCCCGAACAGTTGCCCCATTAACAGTTCCGGGTTATGTGCGTATTCAGCGCAGTTAAAGGCGACGAACGGCGCCGCTTCTTTAAGCCGCTTTTGTTCGACGGCGATGTCGTACAATTTGCGGGCGAGAAAGCTTTTGCCGACGCCTGTTTCGCCGAACAGTAAAATCGGCAAGCCGTTCGGAGGGTAAAATAAGGCAGGGAGCGCCTCCTCGAGTACCGGTTTTAAGCTTTCTCCCGCACCGATCACCGCTTGCGACAGTTTCGATAGAAGCGAGTTGTTGTTGTCGTGCTTAGGCTTCGACTGTTGCGGCGGTTGCAGTCCCTCAGGATTCACCTCACGTGATAGCTGATCCGAGGACATCTGCTGGGCGTTATGCCGTGTATGCTGCGAATCGTGTAACTGTTGCTCTGAATCGGACGCCGTTGATCGCGTGTCCAGCAGCGGCTGTTGTGGGTCGGCTGAATTCTGGAGCGACTCGGCTCGCGCAGGGATCGGGGCCGACGGTGTGCGTGGTAGACCGACCGACACGTCCCGCTCACCCTGGAGGCGCTTACCAGCATCAACCGGCAAATAACGTACGGGACGTCCGACGACTTTTTGAGCCCGCTCGGCTTTCACGAGTTCGTTCAAATAGCGGCTCGCCGTCGAGCGTTCGATTTGCAGTGCCTCGGCAAGTTGTGCCGCCGTGATCCCCGACAGTGTGTGAGCAGCGAGCGTGTGCAATAGCTGTTCGGCAACGTCGACCTTTTTCAACACTAATTCCTCCATTCTGCCTCCATTATACACACATCACACACTAACAAACAGGCGGAACGACAGGGAACTCATGGAGAAAAGACGACACTTGCACAATGGGATATCTGTTAATGTTTTGCTGAAGTTTTTCTATAGCTCCTGTCACTTAACCGCTGCGGCGATTTTTCGGTTGATCGCTTCCCGTTTGCGTAGCAACCAATCGCTGTCGACGGGGTAGTCTCGAAACGTTAACGGGCGCTCTAAGTCTTCTTCTAACAGCGCGAGCACTTTTTCCTTTCCGACGAGTGTCTCCAACAGTTGTAACGCGCGCAAGTCTTGCAGTGCCTCGTAAAACACTTCTAGGCGGATCGATTCGATCGGGCCATCGTCGCCGGGATAGACGAGAAAGGCATCCCCCGACGGAAACGCGGCATCGGCATCAGTCGTACGAAACGGGTCGATTGCGCGTCGCGAATACTGGGAAAACCAAAAATTGTATCCCCAATGGAGAAAGCCGGCGATGTCGTACTTGTACAGTTGCATCCCGAGCACGCGATTTCGCGCCGACGGGAAGTTGAAGAAGCGGTTGGACACGTCTTTGTACTGTGAACAACAGTAATACGTCCACAAGTTGGGCACACCGTTCTCAAGAAAAGGTTCAATGTGGTCGCTGGCCGGAATCGGGTTTTTCACCAGTCCTTGTTCATAGAAGGAATAGTCGGACAAGGCGTCGATGAGCGGAAACGCTGCTAAGTGGCGGTGCAGTAGACGACTCGCTTGGCGGTAGGAAGACAAGTGCTCAGCGTGTGGCTCGTCCGATACGTGGAAAAAAACGTGCTTTTCTAGGCGATGCTGTTTAATATAGCGAACGAGTTCCGGTAAAAACTGATCCAAAAATTGTTCGTAATCACTTCCTGCCGCGTCCGTTTTCCAGCCAAAGATCTTGCGTTGTTCGCCGTTTTCCGTCGCGACAATTTTTGGCGCATGGCGGGCGCCCCACTGCGTAAACAGGTGAGAAAACTCAAAGTAGCGCATGCCCCGCGAGCGGCAGCAAGCGATCCAACGGCTGAGTCGTGCAAACCCGAAAGTGTACTGATCGCCCACTTTCTCGACGTCGACAAGTTGTACTGTCGGTCGTTCCCCACCAACTGCTGTATCGAGTGGCGGTGTAAAAAGCGGTGTCAAAATCGTGTTCACGCCGTGTCGCGCGGCAGTGTCCACATATTGTGCGATACGCCGCCAATGTGCCTCGCTAAATACGTCGTCACTGTAATAAACAGCGAGGCAGTCGGCGTGGAACCATTCCGTATGGATGAGTCGCTGCTCTGGTAGCGCTTGTGGTATGACGTCGAGGGTGAATGTCTCTTCGCCGAGCAGTTCGCCTGTGGCGGTCCCGAAGGCGACGCGAATTGGGTGCACACCCGGCGCCACATCTTCGCTAAGGTGTACCGTCACCCACACGGCCCGCCACTGCCCGGGGTAGCCGACGAGCCCTTCACCAGTGTAAACAGCGTGGCCTACGTCACCTGCATTGCCGGCGTGACCTCCTTTACCCACGTTACTATTGTCGCCACGGTCGTTGCCGTCTCCGCCGTCTCCGAGCGAGTACAGTGGATACAGCGGGTCGGGGTACAAGCCGGGCGTCGTTCGCAGCACGCGACCGTCACCGTCGTGGTAAGCCGGTAATTCCGATGGGACGAGGCCGACCGAACGTACGCTAATCACATCTCCTAGGTCGGAATCGATTCGCACGCGCATCCCTTTTAGTAAAGCATCGCTGTTGCGGTAGGCGACTTGAAACGCATACGTTTCGTTCCATAGCGCAGAGCCGTGGCAATAAGCGGAATCGGTTAGTTCTTCGTCGGCAAAAACTTTTGTAAGCGAACTTAAGCAGCGGGTTTCGAAGCGCCGGGTTGTTGTAGCCATAAGAAAGGTTGCCTCCTTTTACTTAGTGGGTTGATGGGTTAATTGTTTTCTCCATTGTATCACAAGCGTCGCGCATTCATTACATCGATCCTTTGCCCCTCTTCGCTCCACACTTATTCGACCATTACACAATGGAAGCCCCTTACAACAAAAAGGCGCTCCCACCCGTAGAAACCTGCGTTTGGGTGCGCCTCTCTTCGCATGTGCCCCTCTCCAGCACTTTATAACGAAATTGCATCACATCTTCTGATCAAACCGCTGCACTGTCGCAAACGAATCACTTTCCTCGTACGACCACTGCAACGCAAGTCTTGCCATACGAGGATGCCGGCGCCTAAGCATACAACTCCTGCCACTCGGCCAACTGTTCTTTCATTTGCTGCCTGTAAGCGACCGGTGCCAATATTTCTGCTTCTGGGCCGTACTGATACACCCAGTTCAAAAACTCGCGGTCGTGGTTGAGCGTCACCTCAAATAACAACCCGCCGTCCGGAAGGTCTCTCATCCACGGCCGGACGAACATCTCCTCCTCTTTTATGTACGGTGCAATTTTCGGGCTAAAGCGCACCTTGAAGCGAATTTCCCGATCGCCTCGCTCGATCGACCACGTGTTTTTCAAATACTGTTTAATATTAAATTTAGATTTATCGAATCCTTCATCCGTCAACTTTACATCGCGGAAACGACTAAGCCGGAATGTCCGCTCGGATTTAGCTTGGTGACAGTAACCGATCACATAAAAGCGCTGTTCACGCGGCACGAGGTAATACGGGTCGATCTTACGCTGCGTCAATTGACCGCGACTTTGCGTATAGTAGGCGCAATCGATCGTCTTCTCCTCAAGAATGGCCTGAATGATCGGAGAGAGATAATTCGCGTGCGCTACCCGGTATGCCGGTTCCCCCATCTGAATAATTCCTGCAACATCTTCTAATAGATCTCGCTGATCGTTTCGTTCCTTCGTGTGAGCAGCCATTACTTTGTCGTAAGCTGTGTTAAATCCCGGCGGTAACTTTGACCGATCGATAATGGAAGGCAGTAGTGAAAAAGCGAGCTCTTCTTGGTCTGTCCACTTGATCGGATGCATCGCAAACCGACCGATGAACGTATACCCTTTGCCGTACCCGACATTCGTAATCGGCACGAACAAACTAAGTTCTTGTAAATCGCGGTAAATCGTCCGCTTCGTCGTCTCACACCGATCCGCCAATTCATCGGCTTTAATGCCCGGATTGCCTTGTATCGCGTAAATAATCCTTAAAAAACGAATGAGTCTTGACATGTATCAACCATCCTTTTTTACCGTGTAGTTCGCATCCTAGTTAGACGATTATGACGTCCTCATCTTTCGTTGACAACCTCATTGTACGAAACATCAGTGACAACATAGCGTCAGCGAACGACTGTTTGCCAAAAATAAACAAAACAGTCCCCGCACAATGTCGTAGGACACGATCACAGTTACGTCACGTGATTCAATAAGTATGTACGACGTGCGCGAAGACCTCATCTGTAGGCGAATTTATAATGTGCGGATCTATCATGTGCTGGGCTATAATGAACGGAGAATAGCGATGGCCATACGGAGAATAGCGATGGCCATACGGAGAATCGCAATGGCCATAAGGAACAAAATAAGACTGGGCTACTAAAACGACCGCGTCTCATACTCCTGTTCCCGCTTCAACTCTTCAATATCGACTTCCTCTTCCTTAGCGTGCCTCTTTACGTCGTCCGGTACGGTAATTTCCTTCACTTTGTTAAAACTGTGGAACTGCGACGCGGAAATGGATTGCACGTTCTCCAAACCAAAACCGCTATTTTCGGTGCCGTCCTTCGCTACGACGATGCGCGTCAAGCGATGATTTTTGCGATCGATGTAGGTGACTAACTCATACACCTTAAACTCGAACGCTTTAAAATCTTTATCCCATAAGTTCTGCGTCAATTCATCTAGCGTGTCGTAAGATATTTGCCACTTCTTGAGCTCAATGGCATCGCGCGTCGTCAACGCAAACGTCAGTTTATAAAACGAGTCACTTTCTTCCACGTCTTCTGGTTCGGGCAGATGGTCGAGCATGCCTAATTGTTTCTCCAGAAACAACTGGTTGTCGTCAAAACCGTCTAGCACGTTTAAGTCGGTCGCTTTAATAGGAAAGGTCACGTACTCCCCTAATTCGTGCATCTCAAACCCGTCGGTCCACAACGCGCCGTCTTTATAGTAATCGTGCATCTCGAGTGAGTCATCGTTAACAGTAGAGCTTAAATCGCGCGTAAAACTGTACGGCTTGCGAACAAAGGCGGCTTTCTCCTCAATGAATATTTCATCCTCCCCTTTAACCTTGGAATCGAGGGAGCCTACTATACTAAGTAACTGAAAATCGTTCTTGTAACTCGCAATCCCTGCCTCTGCTTGCCGCACTTTCTGTTGTAGTTTTTTCCACGATTGCTTGGACGGCTTGTACTTGCTTTTTTCTTCATTCCCGGTGGATAGGAGCGTTAACAAGTGATTCTTGTCCGATAGTTTTGCCGCGACGCCACTTTTACTATCCCTTTTGCCGCTCTCTTTACCGCGCTTCTGCTTGGAATCTTTCTCCTTCTGTTCACTCTCCCGCTCTAGCTCTTCCATCTTTTTCTTCATATCCCGTTCATACGTTTCTGCCTTTTTTTTCACCTCATCGGGCACTTTGATCGTGATTGGTTCGTTGTAGTCGGATAGCGCTAAGTTGCTTTTGACTTGAATCTCTCTTTCTTCTTTGAACATCGATACCTTAGCCTTATAATGTAGCTCGTACACGAGGGGGCGGAACGTCTTTCGATCGACGACGAGCGTTGCACTTATGTTGTCGAGCGACAGAAGTTCGATTGAATCTCTACGAGTATTATACTGTTCACCCAAGACACCGATACTGAATCGCTCAAACCGCCGCGCCATTTCCCCGTCATCTTTTACGGTAGCACGGACGCGGTACACGCCCTTTTCCACTTTGACCTTTTCCTCTAGTAGGTGCAGCGCCTCAAAATCGCTCGTTATGTAATCGAGGATTTTTTTATAATTGGTCGCTGGGTAAAACTTGGATGCGTCGAACCATTCCCTCTCCCGGTAGTCGTCGTACCGCCACCTTTCGTCCTCAGGCAGATCCCCGCGATAAAAACCGGTGCCTTCGTATAGTTCCCCACCGGAAAAATAAGCCTCCTGACTGAGGTCGTCTCCATGCAATCGTTGCGAGTGAAAGGCAAAGGGCTCCTTCAGCACGTCGTATTTCCATTCCGTTTGGTAGTCGATGTGGCTGTCGCCTCGCATGTCGCTAACGATATTCACTCGGTAGCTTTTTAAACCGCTTTCAGACTTCTCGTTGACAAGTTTCATTAACTCGTCGACCGTTTGCGGATGCTTCTTTCCCCCTTTCTCCTTACTCCCTCCCTTCTTTTTCTCTTTCTTCTCTTCCTCTCCCTTCGCCGACGCCGCTTTGTCGCCTGCAGCTCCTTTCCCTTGCCCAAAAAAGTTACAGCCGCTTAATAAAAGTCCGGCAACGACGATGAGCGTGACGAACATCTTCCATCTTGTTACTGTTTTTCGCAAACTAACGCCTCCTTACTCAGCTCCTAACTTAGTTACCCCTTATAAACACGACGTGCATTAAAACGTATGGATGCCAAAATCATTTGGTGTGAAAGAAACTCCTTCGCCGCGATCTGAATACGTCTCAGCAAAGGAGTTGTCATGTTTAGGATAACATAATATTGGCATTGGTGGAACATATTTTCGCGAATACGATACGAATTTTTTCTTTATTTAAGCCCCGTAAGGGCAATTCCTTGGGTAAAGTACCGTTGGAAGAAAATAAACACTAAAAACGTCGGGATAAAAGATACGACCGCCCCTGACATCTCGATCCCGAAGTTCCCTTCCCGCGTTAACAGCGACGCCAAACCGACGGTTAGTGGGTACATCTTTTCTTGCGTCGTGTAGATGAGGGGGGCTAACAGCTCGTTCCAGTTACCGATAAAGGCAAACGTCCCGACAGTCGCCATGACCGGCTTGGAAATCGGAGCAATGATTTTGAAGAAAATTTGCCCGTCGCTCGCGCCGTCCATATAAGCCGCTTCTTCCAACTCCTTCGGAATTGTCTGCATAAACTGTTTCACTAAGAAGACACCCATAATCCCCCACAGTTGCGGGATAATCATCGGATAGTACGTGTTGATCCAGCCGAATTTGCTAAACATGATGTAGCGCGGGATGATGAACAGCTGACTCGGGATCATCACCATCGCCATCATCGTCCAGAAAATGACTTCCCGCCCGAAAAATTTCTTCTTCGCAAAAATGTAGCCGAGAATCGTACACAAAAAGACGTCCGTGATGACCGGAATGATCGTAATGAGCGACGAGTTCAAGAACCACCTAAAGAAGGGGGCACGGAAAAAGATGTAGTGAAAGTTGTCCAACGTCGCTTCTTTCGGCCACCAAAACATCGGATCGGCCATCATATACTGTATTTTTTGCAATGAACCTGACACCATCACGATGAAAGGTAACAAGAAAATAAGCGCGAGAAAAGTTGTCACCACGTAAAGGGTAATTTTTTTCCCTGTTCCGTTTTTCGACATGACTTAACTTCACCACCTAACGCAAATCTTTTTTTAATAGTAATCGACCTGTTTGCCTAACGCTTTGCGCTGGAAGAGTGTAATCGCCAAAATAATGAAGAACAACAGGTAGGCCATAACACTCGCGTAGCCGAGTCGGAGCGATTTAAACCCGGTTTCGTACAAGTAGAACACGATCGTCATCGTCGAGTTGTTCGGACCGCCGCCCGTTAATATAAAGGCAGAATCGAAGATTTGGAACGAGCCGATCGTCGTAATGACGGCGACGTAAAAGTGGATCGGTTTTAATAACGGAAAGGTGACGCTCCAAAACGTGCGCCATGCCGATGCCCCGTCAATTTTCGCCGCTTCGTACAGCTGCGCCGGAATCGACTTTAACCCCGCAAAATAGTAAATCATCGTACTACCTGTCACTTTAAAAATACTGAGACCCGCCAGGACGATGAGCGCTTGCTTATCGGTCGCAAGGAACAGCTGTGTCGGGATGCCGAGAAGCTCTAAAAATCCGTTGATCAACCCGTACTCCGTCCCGCGGAACAACCAACCCCAAATACCGGAGACGACGACGAACGATGTGACGACCGGTAAGAAAAAGACACTCTTGTACACGTTGGAAAATTTAATGTCTGAGTTAATGAGTAGCGCTAATATTAACCCGAGAGCCATCGTGGGCAAAATGTAGTAAATGGAAAACAACGTCGTATTCCAGAGCGACTTCCATGCGAGACCGTCACTGAATAGCTCTTTCCAGTTCGCTAGCCCGACAAATCGCGGTTCTCCGATGATCGGCCAATCCATAAACGTCAAGATGAAACTAAAAATCATCGGGATGAGCTGAAAGATCGCGAAGTGAATGAGAACGGGAATGAGGACAATGTAGACAATCGCATTGCGCCTGAGCTCTTCCTTGATCCGCTGCCCAAGCGGCCTCTTCCGTTGCTTCAACTGGCCTGCCGTTAGCTTGTTCATTTCTCTCACCTACTTATAACGGCTCATATAGGGAATCCGCGTGGACTCCCTATACGAGCCAAAGTTGCGTTTATTTAAAGCCTTCCCGCTCCATAACAGCCTTTATTTCGGTCGCCGCTTTCTCTGCTGCTTCTTTTGGCTTCAACTCGCCGGAAAGCATCGCTTGGATGCTAGCCGTCATGTTTTGCCCGATCTCACGTCCGATCGGATGGATAACGCCTGGACGCGTATCTTTCGCTTGCTCGACGAGCTCTTTCAAAACGTCGTCGCCGTCGAATATTTTAGCAGCCGATTGACGCGGCGGAATGTACTGCGTAATTTCGTTAAACTTCTCGATATTTTCCTTGCTGGCCATGAACTTAACGAATTCTGCAGCGGCCGCCTTATTTTTACTGTTACTTGGTACCGTATACATGCCTGTCGTACCGTACGAAACTTTCTCTTTGCTTTCTAACATCGGGCCGACGCCCCACGCGAAGTCAGGCTTCTCAGCGCGCAGTGTCGCTACGAGTTGACTGTCTCCGAAGTAGGACAACGACTTTCCGGCGCGGAATATTTCAAACTGCGACGGCGCGGAAACGGAGTCCTTCGGTACGAACCCTTTTTCGTAAAGGGTGTTGATATATTCGTAAGCGGCGACACTTTCGGCTTCGTCGACGCGTACTTTACCTTCGTCGTCGATCACCCGGCCGCCCGCTTGCCAAATGTACGGGTACACCGCCATGTTCGGGGCGTTCCCACCTTCAAACACACCGATGAATTTACCTTTTTTCTTCGCCTTCTCTGCCAACTCCAAGTATTCGTCCCAGTTGGTCGGCAGTTTTTCTGGATCGCCGCCCACTTCTTTCACTAGGTCGGTGTTATAGTACATCCCCATGACACCTTGCAAAACCGGTAACGCATAAACTTTGTCTTCGAAAGTCGCTGCGAGTAACGCAGACTCGTTAAAGTCGTCTTTGTCGTAGCCGTCGAGATAGTCGTCTAACGGTTCCAACACTCCCTTGTGTGCAAATTGCGTCAGCATGTCCGGGATGATGTAGAACACGTCCGGCCCTTCATTCGCGGCGAGCGCTGTCAGCAAACGCTCCTCGCGGTTTGGCCACGGAATTTCTTCGATCGTCACTTTCACATCCGGGTATTTCTTTTCAAACGACTTTTTCAGATCGTTGCGAAAGTCAGCTTCTTTTTGTCGCAAGTCGGTACCGACAAACGGATGTGTCCACACCGTAATTTCTCCAGAAATTTTGCTGTCATCTTTTCCCTTCTTACCGTCTGCCTTCCCATCGCCAGCGTTGTCCGAGCTGCACGCTCCGAGAACGAGTGACATCGCTAGCATGACGACTAATAACGTGTATGACCATTTTTTCAACAAGGTGTACCCCTCCTCCGTCATTTGCCTACTTTTTATATTGATAAAGCTTGTGGCCGCGAGAGAAGTAAATGTTACCCGCCGCGTCTTGCGCGAATAGGGCGGCATTGTCTACGAGCGTTTCGCTTTCCCACGTCTTCGGATCTACTTTGAACAGGTGGTTTAACGCACTGCCGTACAAGTAGCCATCTTCGTCAAACGCAAGGAATCCTCCGCGCCAGTAGTGCTCCACTTGCTCCCACTTAAAAGGATACAGCTGTTCGTAACGGACAACTTTCCCAGCTTCTGGATCGTATTGGAATAAGTAGCCCGCTGTAATGCCCCACAACTTCCCGTCGTTGTCGAAGGTGAGGGCGGTAATCGCTTTTTCTCCAGGGATGGGAACGACTTCGGATACTTTCTTTCCTTTGGCGACGTCCCAGACGAATAGCTTCCCTTCCTCTTGTGAAGGTGTCGTCCCGAGTCCGCCGTAAACAGACGTTCCACCGTATACGAGGCCGTTCTTGTAAGCGAGTGCGGTGATACTTTGCTCCTTTACGACATCATGGTGGACGAAATATTCTTCAGTTGCAGGATTAAAGAACGACAATGTCCCGCCTAACTTCCCGTAGTCGGGCACTGTCCCCATCGCTAACTGTTCGCCAGCAGGTGCTAACGCAAACGGGCGGTCTTGTCCTTCGTCTCGCAACCGAAAATGTTCCACCGGGTTGACCCCGTAGTTGTACGGCTGCTGCGGATCGTATGAATGCAGTTGCGCACCGGTGTAAACACCCATGTACAGCTTATCTCGGAAGGTCGTCATCCCTTCGATTTGGGCAATCCCTTTGTATTCCGTTATGGCGTCCGCTTTGTAGTCGTACGTGGACAGGCCGCCGGAAAAGTAACCACCGACATAGATGTTGCCGTCCGGGCCTTGTGCGAGCGACTGGATCGTCGCCGGTTCACCTTCTACTTGCCCTTGTATCGTTTGATACTTGCCCGACTGCGGGTTGTACATGCGAATGCTGCCGTCGAAGGTGATACTGACTAACGTTTTCCCAGGAAAACCTTTCTGCTTTAGCTTCACCCACCCGAAGTCCCGTGCGGTCATTAAATTGTCAAAGCCGGTTGCCCGCAGACTCTTCTTTTTCAAATGATAGGCGTGCAGCTCTTTGTTAATGATCATGTACACTTCGTTTTTGGGACCAGCTGACGATACGTCTAGTCCGTCCACGTGTTCAATTTCGTCGACGAGATCCATCGTTTCTAAATCGTAGACGAGAACGGTGTTGACGCCTGTCACCCAAGCAAACAGTTTGTCTTTTGCCACGTTTACACCGTATACATTAGCGCTGTCGGCGTATTTTTCCGGTAAGGGAATTTCCCGCTTCTCACCGGTTTCAATGTCGAGTTCGACGAGATTCGGGCCTTTCGTGCCGACGCCGACGTACACTTTATCTTTGTATACGTCTAAGCTACGCGCATACTGTTGCCCTTCTACCATCTGGCCGTAGTCGCGAAACGTATCGGTCTTCGGATCGTATTGGAATACTTTCCCTCCTGGGTATGTTCCGCCGTAAATCCTCCCTTGATCGTCCGACGCGAGGCGCCAAATGTACGATTCCCCTTTGATTGGCTTCCCGATCAGCTCGACGTGATCGGCCCCGGGAACGTAACGGAACAATAGGGAACTTCTGTAAGTACCGATATACACGTTCCCGTCGGGGTCAACGGTTACACCCCAGGAACTGCTCGCTCCTTCTAAGGGGAAACTGTCCACGCGCTCCCCCGTTTTGGCGTCGATCACATTAAAAATTGCGGGGGAACCGGTCGAGACGGCGTAAATCCATTCCTCGCCGTTCGGCCCTTTCCCGTAGGCCGCACCGGGAATCGATACGTTATGTATCGCTGTTCCGATCTCGCGGACGTTTTCGCCGTCGGATACCGCTAGCACCGAAGGCGTCCAAACGAATGCACATGCTAGTAAAACAACTAGACTTGCTGTTAATAGACGTTTTATCATGTTTTACTATCAAAGCTCCTTTTCCCCAGCGACATAACATCTATGATTCATCTTCTTTACTGTGTTACCCTCCGTCAGACGCGCTTCGTGCAATCACCTCCTTAAGGGCTGACCTCCCCCTCGTCTACGTTCGCTTACAACGCGCTCGCTCGTTAGCGGTCAGGTGCTACTTAGGGATGCATAGCGTACTAACCGGTCGCCGCCTAATATTCGATGATGATCCCGAGTGTCGTCTCCGGCGATTCGCGGAACGAATCGTACGCTTTGCGGGCGTCGTCGACATGCAGCACACGGCTGATAAGTGGATCGACTTGCAGCTTATTCTCCGCTAGCAGGTGGACGTATTCTTGCATGTTGCGCCCTTCGGTCCAGCGTACGTAGCCGATCGGATAGTCGACGCCGCCTTTTTCATAATGTCGGTCGTAACGCCCCGGACCGCCGGCGCGCGAGATCGCAAGTTCCGCCTCTTTTTGAAACATGAGCTCACGGTCGAGTGTAACCGGTAGGTCACCGACGATGACGATGCGGCCACGGTCGCGAAGCCACGCCAAGCTCGTGTCGATGAGCTCTGCATTTTCTGCACTGGCACAGATGAGGACGCTATCCGCACCCGCCTGCTCCGTCTCGGTGCCCAGATGCGCCTCTAACTGCTCCTCCGTATCGCACACGATGACGTGGCGCGACGTCTCACGCATCATTTTGCGCCGACTGGCGAGTAAATCGTAAGCAATGACGCGGTAACCAGCATTTTCTGCGATTTGCGCCGTCAGCTGCCCGAGTAAACCGAGCCCGAGTACGACTGCCGTCTCCCCGAATTGCATGTTCGCTTGCCGCAACCCGTGAATGACGATCGCGCCGATCCCGCTAAACGCCGCCGCTTTCAGGTCGACGGTCTCTGGGACGGAGACGGCGAGGTTTTTCGGGACGACTAAATATTCCGCATGGTACACGTACGGCGCACCATAGCAAGTCACGCGGTCGCCTTTCTGTACGTGAGTCACTCCGTCGCCTACCTCAATAACCTCCCCAGCGGCACAATAACCGAGCGGTGACGGATTCGGGTTGTTTTGCTCAATCATCATCATTTCCGTCCCCGGGCTGATGGCGGAGTACGTTGTCTTTACTAATACGTGATCTTTCGGCGCCGTTTCCGGCCGGGGGAAGTCAGTTACGAGGACTTCCCCTCTTTGTCTAGCGATGCACTTCATCGATAAGCGCCCCTTTCTAATGTGACAAGATGTGTCACTCAGCAGCCGCGCCCTCGATCGCCTCGTACAGTCGTTGTAAGTGATCGCCGGCTACTTCGTGTGTCGTATCTGCCAGTTCCTCCATTTGCGCGGCCAATGGCGCGACGCTTTCCCCACGGCGGTCGGCGTCGAGCAGTTGGAGCCCAAACTGACTGACGCGCTGTAATTGCTCCGCCCACGGCTTGAGGTTTTGCGCCAAGCGCTCATTTTGCAAGCGCCCTGTGACAATGAGCTTCGCTGCCGAGTCCATTCCTTTTAAGTGCGCGTACAGGCGGACGTAGTGATCGCCACCGCCAGCAGCACCGTTTTCCTGTGTACCGACGCCGAGGGCACTAGTTTCTTGAGCATCTGCGTCGGCGGCACGGCGCTCCCGCAAGTAGGCGTCGACTAACGTTCCGAGAGGCGTATGCGGCTGCTCTTTCAAGTTGTAGTACAGCGAGTGCTGACAAAACGTCCACACGGGAAGGAAATCGTCGTCCCCCGCGATTTCCGCGACCGCGTTGACATAGGAGAGCTGCGGATCGTAACCACACGGATCGTTCAAGTAGTCAGCAGCCGTCGCCAGCGGAATCTTTGACGCCTCTGCTTGGTTCATCGGATTGAGAATAATACCGCGGCTCACTGCGGGTAAGTGCGGGTCACGATTTATGTAGGGTCCAATGTGCAACAGGTGTGTCATTGCGGCGTCGTTAACGGGAAAGTTATCCCAGTAGAGCGGTGGCCGTTTAAAAATGTTTGTCAGCACTTGCGCCTCATCTTCGCGAATCGCCCGCGCGCACACATCGACTCCCGTCCAAAAAATGTCGATTTCTGGCGCGACGCGCTCGCCGAGTTCTCGCACATACGCGTGGTCGCCGTCTCCGTGATACAATGTCGGGCAAATGATGAGGTGGTTCCGCTCGTCTAACGCCTTCAGTCGCGCATACGTTTTAGCGATTAAGTCGCTCTGCGCTTCAGCTAGTGACTTATAGTTAGCCTTGTCTTGTTCGTGTACTAATTCGAAGGGGATATCATCTAGAAACAACCCAAATGTGTTCACGCCTTGTTCACTTAGAAGTCCGAACTTCTGTACTAACAGGTTCAAATCTGTTTCATCACTATAAACAATACTTAGTCCCGGGCTTACGGAAAACACGAAGTCAACGTCGTGTGCTCGGCAAGAGTCGATCAATTGGACTAACTCGGCTAACGCCTGCTCTGGATACGGTTCGCGCCAAAGTTCGCGGTGGTAGCTGTCATCTTTAGGTGCATAGACGTACGTGTTGTATTTGTGCTTAGCCATGAAGCGGATCATGTCGAGCCGTTCGTCCATTGTCCACGGTTCGCCGTAAAAACCTTCGATAATCCCTTTGTACGTAAACGACATCGTTTACATCCTTCCTGTAAGTGTTTAGAAAACGATCATATAGACGTTACTTGTAGTTCATATCTGGTTTATACTAAAGATAAAGGATACAAGATTGTTTGTCAACAACTGTGTTATCCGTTTTCATTAAGAAAAAGAGGCAGATTTTCGAACATCGCCCAGGGAGGAAGGTAGCGAGTGAAAAATAAACGTCCCACACTACTTTTTTCAAAGCAGCTCGGGACGTTTGTGACGAGAACGGGTCGACCTCCACTACTCAGTCAGCCAGAGAAACTCGCGCATAAATTGTTCTTCGCTAATCATATGCGACCAGAGCAATTTCAACAGCGTGTGCATGTCGCGGCTGATCAGTTTACTACTGAGCCCGAGTTCATCAATCCAGTGAAATGTCGGGATAATTTCTCGAAACATGTGATAACGCGACGGATGGGGGACTTCCGTCGCGCCGTTCCACTCGGCCGCTTGTTTGACTGCGGGAATACTGAGCGTGCGCTGACGGATAAGCATCTGTGCCTCTAGCGACGTTAAATAATCCACGAATAGTTTACACGCCCCCGCATGGCGCGACTCTTTGTTCACAGCTAAACCAATCGCCAGCGTCAACGTGCGTGGCTCATCAAAAAATGGTAGCGGCGAGATGTCGTAACGGAACGATGCGTTCCTTAATTTGTTAATATTGAAATAGGTCGTCATAATGACCGACGCTTTTTCATCCTGAAATAACGCGATCGTATCTGCTTCACTTTCCGACAAGAGCAATGCAAACGGGTTATTGTCAGCCACTAACTGGTGTGCATCGTTTAATCGCTGCATAAAGCGCTCGTCGGCGACGAAAGGGCTACCGTCCGTCGGCAAACTTTGCAACAAAAAAACGGGCCAACGGTTCGGTGACAGTAAGTGGGCGTAAAACCCGCAGCGGTTCTCACCCTTCAATTGCAAAGCGACACGGCGCAACTGTTGCCACGTCCAGCCACTGTCCGGCTCGGCTAGTCCTTTCTCTGTAAAGTGGTCTTTATTGTAACAAAGTATGAGCGGTGAAAATACAAATGGTTGCACGAGCAGGTTCTCATCCACTGTGAATACATCGGTTAAAAATGAGTAAATGTGTGGCTGCTTCTGCAAAGGGGCAAATTGGGCCGACCCACCTGTTTCTTTCACCGCTAGAAAGTCGTGATAATTAATCGAAATGACGTCGACGAGATCGTGAGCAAAATAGTGTTGCACTGTTCTTTCATAGTCGTCGTAAGGCAAAACGAGTGGTTTCACGCGAGTCGACGGGTACGACTTTTGAAAACGGTCGATGAGGTGCATGAGGTCGGCTTCTTCTAATAGCGACGGATAGTAGCCGAACCGAATCGTCACGACCTCCTGGACCGATTGCTTGACGACGACATTGCCGACGCGTGGTTTTTTTTCGATCAATCCTTCTTGAACGAGCACGTCTAACCCTTTGCGCACCGAGTTTTTACTCAAGCGGAATTGCTTAGATAGCTCGTTTTCCGAAGGGAGGAAGTCCCCGTCTGCATATTTGTTTGACTGTATTTCTAAGCGCAACGTATCGATCATGCCCTCGTAACGGGTGCGAAACGTTTTACGACTCACCTTTTGGTTCATTCGTATCCCAGCCTTATAAACTAGACATATACCAGTTTATTATACACCATATACGGCCTATACGAAAAGTAGGGCAGGGAAAGGCGTGGTGTTCGGTTTAGTCAGAAGAGGCAATGCCGTCGAGCGCTAGGCGAGCGGCACCGATCATACCAGCTTCGTTTCCTAGCGGGGACGCAGCGACGTGAACCGTTATTTTAGCCCCTTCACATAACGTTTGCGCGAGAAGGTCTTTCCACTCTGCGTATGAGTCGATCACGCCGCCGCCGAGAATAACGATCTCCGGATCGAACATGTTTTGCACATTAATTAAGACGACACTTAAGTCGGCGACGAACTGCCGGACGACTTCTAACGCTTTCTCATTCCCCTGACGATATTGCGCGAGTAGTTCATAACTGTCCCATGCCGGATCCACCTCAGCCGCCAAACGGTTCAGCGCCGTGCCCGACACGTACTTTTCGACGCAGCCTCGCTGTCCACAGCCACACGGAATGCCATTTGGGTACAATATCGTATGCCCAAATTCCCCCGCGCCACCAGTGATACCGGGTATGACCTTCCCGCCATTGACGAGTGCGCCCCCTAAACCAGTACCGATCGTTATATACGCATATTGCGTGCGCGCTTTTCCCGCACCTAACCAACCGTCTCCTAAAGCGGCCGCGTTCACGTCGTTCGTGACGAACACCGGCAGCGACAAATCCCCTTCTAACACCTTTTTTACTTCCGTGCCCGCCCACCCCGGAATTGTGTCTCCAGCGGCGACGATGTTACCTTTAATCGGGTCGACTCGTCCCGCCGTACCAACACCGACGGCACCGATCGCTTTCCCTTCGCTTTTCGCTTGGAGTGCGCGCACTAATTCGGCCACCGTTTGCAAAATCGCTTCGCTACCGCGCGGCGTTGCGGCGCTAACCGTTGCCTGAATTGTCCCGCCACCATCTAGCAGCCCTACCTTTATTTTTGTCCCACCTAAGTCGACACCGATGACGTTCATTGTTCCATCACTCTTTCTTCTAATGTAATGTTTACACGGTAATCCCCCTCCTTCAGAGAAAGAGGACATTACCCCGGGACGTTAATTCCTCTAATCGCATCCGCATACCTTGCCGTGATTTCTTGTGGACGGGTAATTGCTCCCCCGACGACGACAAAGTGAGCACCGGCATCTAATGCTGCCACTGCTTGTTGTGGTGACCGGATGCGTCCTTCCGCAACAACTGGAACGGCTAGTTCTTCCGCCAGTTTACTGACGAGCGCTAAGTCTGGTTCTTGTTGTTGTGGACTGTAGGGTGTGTATCCGGACAATGTCGTCGCCACATAATCAGCGCCACAGGTCGCAGCGTGTACACCCTCTTCAAACGTAGAGACATCGGTCATGACGGTCACCTCATGCCGATGTAGCTCGGCGATCGTTTCGGCGAGCGTTTGTTTGTCCGGCCGTGCACGCTTCGTCCCGTCAATGGCGACGATGTCGGCACCCGCTTCGTGCACGGTAACGGCATCGGCGACTGTCGGGGTAATATAAATGTCGTAGTTCGCATAGTCTTTCTTCTTAATCCCGATGATCGGTAGGTTGACCGCCTTTTTAATGGCGGAGATATCGTCTTCGCCATTCGCGCGAATCGCAACGGCGCCACCCATTTTCGCAGCGCGCGCCATCGCAGCCATATGATGTGACCCGTGTAGTGGTTCGTCCTCTAACGCTTGACACGACACGACCAACCCGCGATGGGGTATTATCGTTCCCATTATATTCTCCTCTTTCTTCTCCCAAATGAATGCTAGCATTTGCGAATACTTATTGCCCTTTTTCTTTTCCTATGCTCCTGCCAACAATCTAATGTGTACTATCGTTTCACATGCTAGGTCGTCCTTCACTCTAGCCTTTTACTGCACCGGCAGTCGTTCCGTGTCAACTGGCGCTGGAAGATCAAGTGAGCGCCACGACGTACTCATTCCATATGCCGACATAGTTAAAAATCGACGCTTACACCAACTAAAATAAACAGCTACCCCATCGCGATAAACGTCGGAAACATGAGCCCGCTAATTAAAGAAGTAGTAAAAGAGTTGCGTGACTTAAACCGAATCCTCCCTGACACGTAAGCGGGTAACGCTGACAGCCCGACGATCGTAAAGATCGAAACGAACGTGACGATGACACTATTTTTAAAGCCGGTACCGATGCCGGCCTGTTTCCATACATTCACAAAGTTATCCCAATTAGGGGGAAGCGGCAATGCCCACGGTTTCGTCAAAATGTCACTCGATGATTTTAGCGCGTTAAACAAGGTCCAAATGATCGGCAGTAAAATGAGTACCGTCCATATGCCTAAGATGACATTGCCGACAGTACTACCTATGCCCCATTTAGATTTAAGCTTCGGCATTTTCTTTCCCCCTCATCACGCGTAATGTCAGTATGGTCAAAAAGAGTGTTATGATGAAGCACACAACTCCCGACGCCGAGGCATAACCAAAATTGTAATTGTCAAACGCCTGCTCATTAATAAACAGTGAAATTGGCTCCGTCGACCGGTTCGGGCCCCCTCCGGTCATAACTGATATGTGGCCCAGTTTCAAAACAAACTAATATCCAGCTGCTCCATTAACAGCCCGACGCCGAGCAGCGCATTCGTCCAGCCACTTTCCATACAGTACGGTCCCCAGCCCGTGTCGCCGTTGTTGCCGAAGTACTCCCCGCGATTTAAGTCAAAGGCGCGCATCCAACCGCCGTTGAAGCGCGGATTATCGCTCTGGAGTTGTACCTTAGAAACGAAGTCGCGAACGTTTTCGTACATGGTGTGTACCGTTTCGTCCTGCGTCGCTTTCCACAACTCCCACAAATTCATGAGCAAAAAGTTGTTCGTGTACAACAGGTCAGCAATTCCTTCCCCGTTATGAATGAACACGCCCGCATCCTCTTTTCCATACCGTTCCGGGTCAGGGTTGTCTGCTTCAGCGATCGCCCCGAGCGGGTGCGCGTGTTGCCGTAAATAAACGATGACGCTAGCGATTGCGTCATACAGTTTCGCTTCCGGACGATAGCGAACGAGAATCGCCAACGCGAGTAATAGGCGCGTATAGCCTGACGTCTCACTGTACATGAATTGCAGCTCGCCCGTGTGGTCTAGCAAATACATCGTCCCGCGGTACGCCGTATCCAAATAGGCGTCGTCACCACTCACGATGTAAGCTTGTAAATAAGCGGCGTGGGTAATACTTTGAAAGTGCGGGTTCATGTTTACCTGTTGCTGGCGCGCCCACTTGCGACCGTGTGCCCGCAGCTCGTCACCGTCGAACTGCTCGGGGCGCAACCCGTTAGCGTGCTGTGTCTCTAGGAGCGCTTGAGCAGTTAGTAAGCCGCGTTTTTTGTATTGTTCGCGACCGGTTTGCCGATATAAGTAGAGCAGGACGAGGCACACCCACGCATTGTCGTCGGTAAACACTTTGCCCGGCTTACTGCCCGGATAGCGAAACCACTTCCAAAAACCGTACGTCGCTGACTGCGGATCCATATCTTGATAACCTTCGCAAAACAGATATTCCAGTAGTTTGTGTGCCCGCGCTTCCCAAGTCGTATCTCCCGTGTGCTTACTGTACAAATAACACATGAGTGCAGTATGCGCGTGACAGTCGGGACGATGGTCGCGGCGGATCCTCCGCGTCAAGGAGTGGACGTTTTCATACACGCCCTCCGACCCGTCGCGTTGCGGCAAAATGCCGGAGTGCAAGAACCAGTCGGCTACTGCGGCAAGCGCCTCTTGCGGCGTGTGGTACGCTAAGCGCAGCGGTGCCTCCCATTCGCTGAGCGGAAGACCAACTTTCTGTCGTAGTTGTGCCCATACGCCACCCCACAGGGCATACGGCCGGTAAGGAATAATGTCCTTGCTACCTAACAAGGAAAAAGCAGCGTAAACCGCACGCCCTTCGCCCAATGTGCGAGACACGAGGGTCGGGGTACCGACACGTTCCTCCCCTAGGTGGACGGCTCGGTGCGTCTCGTAAAAATGTCCACACGTCAGCCACACCTCACTGGAAAAGTTAAAGCCCTTCTGAAAATAGCCGTCCCATTCCAATAGCACCCCCGCATGCTCAGCGAGCAAACCTTCCGCGACCCGCATCTTCTCCGACGTGCGTACAACGGACGGATAATCTTGCTGAAACCCGAACAAGCGCGACGTCGGGTAATCGAGGCAGGCCAAATTCTCACCGTACAACGTGCCCCCCGCAGCGACGTAATGCCACAACGCGCTGCTCATTTCGTTCGTCAGCTCTGTCGACTGAGGGCCGTTCGCCCCGAGGACGACGACGTAGTCATAGGCGTGTAACGCATCGCCCCCTGCTGCGGCTAAACCGGCTAACGGCTTCATCTCAACCGGTACCGTCCAGCGATTTAACACATACTCAGGGTGCGCAGACAATTGTGCATCGTAAAAAACAACTATCTTCATCATCTGTCACCTTTCTCATAGCGCCTGTAATTTCGGCCACGCCAATTCAATGCCACTCGCTGTTAGCTGGCGCTGAAAGTCCTCCAGAAGTGCCTTTTGTTCGTACACTTCCCGCGGTCGCTTTTTTTTCGCTAACGCGAAAGCTGCCAAATGACCAGCCACTTCGCCGATGTTCCACTCGACGGGGTGCAGGCGGTAACAACCGTTCGTAATGTGCGTCGAACCGATATTTTTACAGGCGGGCAGCAAGTTGTTCATCCGCACAGGGATGAGCGACCCTAACGGAATTTGGAACGGGTGGCTGGCGAAGTCGATGTAATGCCGGTTACCGGTACTCGGGTGTAAATCGATGCGGTAACTACCGACACCTACCGAATCGTGAAACACTTCTGCCCCGCGTTCGCCGCGCACCTCGCCGCTAATGTGTTGTTCTAGCACGGTAAAACACGCTTTAATGCGGCGTGATTCGCGAATGTACGGCCCCATCGCCAATCCGTCGTCGGTTCCCATGACATCTTTGCGCAACCGGAGCTCTCGATAACCGTATCCTCCATCGTGTCGCGGCGCCTCCGTTTGCATCCAGTACAAGAGTGACAAACTCAACTGCTTCGCGCCCTCTAAATGACGGTTCGCTGTCGTTTCGTCCACTTCAAACACCGGCCCGAGCCAGTAGTCGTTTTGAGGCCAGTTGACGATTGTTACATCGCGGAACCCGCTCCCCGGTAGAAAGTGGCGTTCGTCGATGACGCGGCGGTACGTCCATAGCGAGAAGTGCTCTCCCTCTGGAAACAGCGTATACGTCCGATGCTGTAACGTCTCCGGGTACACCCCAGACCAACTGAGCTGCAAATCGGGCCAAAAATCGGCCTGATACGTGCGCCAGAAGTCGTATTGCGCCGGTTTTTCAATCGTATGGTCTTCTTCCGGCACAAAATCGACCGCAAAGCAGTGCGTGATCGCTTGCATGTCGAGCGGATCCGCCTCGTCGGGCAAGGCGTGCGGCTCGCCTGTTTGCGCTTGAGACTCCGAGCCAGTTACGTATTCGACACCGGCGAGCGGCAGCAGTTCACCCGTTTCCGTCGCATCTAAAAAGTACGGCGCCGTCAACTGGTTTTGCTCTCCGCCGTGGCAGTCTTTAACAGTTAGCGATAAGATACGATCTCCTTGAACTTCCGTGGCGACAGGCGTATGGTGTGTCCACACGGTCAAATTGCCGTTGTGAATGTAGGGTGCCAACATTTGGTACATGACCGCAAGCGCTGCACGCGGTTCGTGCGACAACTTGCTAACGATCGCGCTTCCCGGGTTGAACTGATCATCCGCTAACGCCTTGGCGCGGAGCGGGAAATTGCTTTTGTAATATGCCCGCACGAGTTGGCGAAAGCGGCGGTACGAACGCGTACAGCCAAATTGCTCCATCCACGGATGTTCGTCCGGCGGCACCGCCTGACTCGTCAGCTGACCGCCGATCCACGCCGTCTCTTCCGTCAGTATGACTTTCATGCCCCTACTGGCCGCTGCAAGAGCTGCCGCGACGCCACCCGTGCTGCCTCCGATAATGACTACGTCTGCCGTGTATTCTCGCATTGCCGTTCCTCTCCTTACTTACGTAGTTACTAAGGATTGTAATTATTGGGACTTGGGTACTGGGGCTAGTTACCAAGTCTTGCAGTTACTGGGTCCCACAGTTACTAATAACCTAAAGTTAACTGGGATTTGTAATTAGTTTCACTTATAGCCCCCAAACTTGTGATTCCTTGCCTTACAAGCGTTTCCGCCGGCGTTAACGTCGCCGTGCGGATGGCATCAGTTACGGGAACGCCACAATGCTCGACCATTACTCGAAGCGCTATATTCTGACGGTTCAACCCGTTTTCCCCTTCGTTATGGACTACTTCGTAACTTTCTTGCGCTATTTTTCTTCGCAATGAACGCGTATGTGACCTTTTGCTTAAGCTCGTATAATCTCCTTGACTTAATTGTAAGTTGACATCTCTCTGCTGTCAATATAATCTGCTATAATATGAATATAAGGAGGATATTTTCTCCTAATGGAGACATTTAATTGGAGTGAAGGATCGATGACACGCACCGTTGAACAACCGCTCGTTGCTTTTGGGGACAGTAACACGGAAAGAGCCAATTGGAAAAGTAACAGTTACGACCCCGCGCTTAAATGGGTGACGCTATTACAGCACGACCGCGGTAAGTGAATCATAAATGCCGGTGTCGGCGGAAACACCTCTTCCCCGCTTATTCGCATCTTTCTCTTCTGTCTCCAAACAGACCGTTTCGTGCAAACGGTGTTCTACTAGCGAAATAATGCTCGATCCCTATAGCTCACACCAACCAATTATTAATCAAAAAGACCATCCATGTTCAACGGATTGAGATACATTCGATTTATTTTTGATGAAAAAGCTGCCATTTAAATGTTATGATAGCAAGAATAAACGGTTATTTATCTCTTTTACTCACTAGCAAGGAGGTGCTGATCATGTGGAAACCGGATCGCCATAGCAACCAACCACTTTATCAACAAATTGCTGAAGACATCGAACAACGAATTTCATACGGCGAGTTTCCACCCGGCAGCCTACTGCCTTCCGAACGAAAATTAGCGAAACAACTAGGCGTCAATCGGAGCACCGTGATCCTTGCTTATGCGGAACTTCGTGCACTTGGGATCATCGAAAGTCGGATGGGAAGCGGTACCAGGGTCAGCAAATTTAAATGGGGGGCGACACCGAAGCATACCCCTAACTGGCATCGCTATGTAGAGGGTGGACATTTCTTACCGAACTTACCCTTTTTGCGCCGGATCCGCGAAGCACTGCAAAAAGATCGTCGTTTGATTGATTTTGCGAGCGGTGAACTGTCAGCAGATCTCTCGCCGGTGAAGGAAATAAATCTCGTGATGAGCGAGAACCATTTAACACAATATTTGGGATATGACAACCCGCAAGGATTTGCTCCACTTCGCGAGGTGCTCGTCGCATATTTAAATCAATATCGCGGTATTCATACGACAGAATCATCCATTCTCATCACATCTGGCTCTCAGCAGTCGTTATATTTAATTACGCAATGTTTACTGACTCCAGGGGATGCGGTGGCAATCGAAGATCCTTCCTATTGCTATTCCTTGCCTATGTTTCAATCGGCCGGTCTTCGTTTGTTCCGCCTTCCTGTCGATCATAAAGGCATTCGGCCCGAAGATGTCCGTGCCCTGTACAAAAAACACCGGATCAAGATGGTGTTTATAAACCCGAATTATCAAAACCCTTCAGGTGCCCTTCTCGATTCAGAACGACGCATTGAATTGCTAAATGTTGCAAGCGAACTGGGACTCCCGATTGTTGAGGACGATCCCTTCAGCCTGACTGCCTACGATGGCAACCCGCCCTCACCGCTGAAAGCAATTGACCCAATTGGCTCGGTTCTCTATATTGGCTCCTTCTCCAAAATCGCGGCATCTGGCTTGCGCGTCGGCTGGATGGTCGCGCCGCATGCTGTCGTCGAACGGCTGGCCGATGCGAGGCAACAGATGGACTTCGGACTGAGCGTCGTGCCCCAACAGGTGGCTGCGCAATTTTTGCAGTCTCCATACTTCGATCCCCATTTGGATCGGTTGCGCACGCAGTTGTTTTATAAGCGAAATTTGTTAGTAGAAGCCCTGCAGAAAGAATTGTCCCATTTAGTCAGTTTTCAAATCCCTTCTGGAGGATTGCACATGTGGTGTAAAATAAATCCGACGATAAACGATCAGAGGCTTTTCGAAGAAGCGATCCGACAGGGAGTCATTTATGTGCCTGGTAGTGTCTACGGGTCTGATTCCGGTTATGTGCGCTTCACTTTCGCAAGGCCTAAAGCTGAGGAGATCGTTCCGGGTATTTCCAAATTCGCAGCATCCTTGCGGACTGTTCTCCGTTAATCCTCCGTTCACAGCGTTAAAGTGGATAGGAATAGTGGATAAGAACGGTGATTGTAAAAGTAAGTGGATGGGGTAAAAAGCGGAAGCAATGGATGGTTACCGATGGATGAGGTCCCCTTATAATAGTCGTAATGGATAATTTTTAAACAAGGGGGCTTACAGTCGTCTAGTGAACAATCAAAGCGTGGCTACAGGAATATTATCTGCGTTACTCGCTTGCACAGGTGGCGCCATTTTAGTCATTCATACGGCCGATCTCGTAGGATTAAGCCGGCCAGAACTGATCTCATGGCTATTTATTGTTTATGTTATAGGTGGCTGCTTGAGCATTATTTTCACAATAAAATATAAAATACCGATGGCGGGTGCGCATTCGATCACTGCAATCGCTTTTCTGAGTACGGCAGCCGCCGACTTTACTTTGCCGGAATTGGCCGGGAGTTTTATGATGGCAGGTGGCTTAATGGCTTTGCTCGGCTTCTCGGGCATATTTAAAAAAGTGTTGGCACACATCCCTAAACCGTTAATCGATGCGATGTTGGCGGGTCTTATTCTTAATTTTGTCGTAGAAATCGTTCCCGCTTTTAAAGAGTCCCCCCTGATCGCTGGGTTAGCCATTCTAGGGTTTTTCGTTGTTCCTAAAATCTCTAAATCAATCCCCCCACTACTCGGTGTGCTTCTTTTCGGCGTTCTCGGCCTCCTCCTAGGATACGATTTCCCGAAGATTTCAGGCGAACCGTTTAGCTGGCCACATCTTGTCACGCCATCTTTTACAGCACACGGTTTCTTTTCCATTTCTATTCCAGTCGCCGTATTGATTTTGAGTAACGACCTCGCGGTCGCACTAACGGCGTTGAAAAAAAACGGATTTGATCCACCGATCAATCAAGCGATTGCTTTTTCTGGTTTAGGGACAGCACTGGCCGGTCTATTCGGAGGACATTCTGCCAACATCGGAGGCATGATGACTGCCCTTTGTAGTAGCGAAGAAGCAGGTTCAAAGGACAGTCGCTATTGGGCAGCCCTCGTTTCAAGTGTCGTTGTGACTCTATTCGGCCTCTTTGTCTGGAAAGTCGTTGTGCTCATCGAAAGTCTACCTGCCTTTTTTATTACTTTGATAACCGGATTCTCCCTTATAGGCGTGTTGTTAGGGAGTTTACAGTCCGCATTCACGGAGCCGACATACAAATATTCCACATTGTTTGCCTTCGTGATTGCCATCTCTAACGTATCCTTTATCGGAATATCGTCTGCCGTGTGGTCACTGTTAGTTGGCGGGATTGCTGCCAAAGTACTCGGTGAAGGCGACATTGGTAAAGACAACCCAGCCAAGCGCCAAAATAAAGCCATCTAGGGAGAAAAATTTCTTCCAAAGACGGCGCTTTTGTACACAAAAAGGTATTAAACGGTCAAAGCTCGCTTGTTCTAAAACTGGATGGGGAGTAAATCACAGTGAATGGGTGGTTACTTTTCGAAAGGAACGTTTTACAATATGTCACACGATGACCGTTGTAGATGGAGGGATTCTTGTGAAACTACCACAATTTAGCGATACAAGTAAATCGTTTCGCCTCGTTCTCGGTATAGTAGCTTTTATTGTCGCCATCATGCTTGCAATCGGGTTTGGTATAGTCGCAGTTAAACTCATCATAAACGACGTGCCTTATTCAACGGCGATTCTCATCGTTTCACAAATAATTTTATGGTTATTTGTCTATAGAGGTGCAGATTGGCTTTACAAATCAATTGTTTCATCTAAAGAGGAACAAGTGACTCAACAGGAACAATCGATTCAAAAGGAACGGACCACCTCCCCGACCTGCTCTGATAAAGCCGACCGTACTTCGTAAGTAAGTGCCATTATATTCAGGAGATGACCGCGGAAATCCCGACCATACCCATTGCCCCATCGCAAGAGCTTCGGGCTGCCCGTAGGAGTTTGTACTACGCGGGCAACCCGAAGAAAACTTAGTGGAAACTGAAGCGACATAGTGACCAGTCCTTCCACATGTGACAGTCCTTCCACATCCATTCCCACGAACTTTATGACTGTTCTTTCCCTTTACGTAATCCCCTCGGAATAAGAAGCAAAAACAACAATAATGTTCCAATGGCAATGAGTACAATATATAAGATTGTTAAACTAGACGAAGCCGCTGCATTGTCTCGCTCGTCCTCTACCGTGTGAGATGGCCGTCTGTCATGGGTGGAAAACAGCTTTAATTCCGCAGCTTTAGCCGCAATCGTATTGTGTTCCTTCGTGTCCCTGAGAAACAATTGACCCGTCACTTGTTTGAAAACGTCGTTTTCCTTCCTTCGGAATGTCAACTTCTTTTGCTCCTCAGAAAAGTCGCCTTTCTGACGGTATAGCGACGGATCATGAAAGTAATCCGTATTCAACTCTACTTCCGCATCTTTATACTCGTTTGGTTCAACATCTACGTCACTATCCCCGAAATCCGTCTCCGCTAATGTTACTTTACTAGGGACGAGGACTAGGAGGGTCATCATTAGGAGGGCCATCACCAGGACGACCCCTATAGCGATTCGCTTAGTACCCATAAGTTAATCACCCTTTAGATACGTACTTACGCCCCTTCCTTCTTTTTATCCCTCTTTCTGTTATCCGCCCTTTGACCCTCGCTTGCCGAGTCCGATGTCTTTGACGTCGTCTGGCTCAGTTTTACCCCCTCCTCCTCGCGGTCTTCTCCCGTTGGTTCCTCGCCCTCATCTTCAACTTCAGCACGCCATCCGAATGCCCGTGCCACCCACGGAATACATGTCAGTACGATCGTAAAACTGAGTAAAACGACGACTGCCTCGACGAACAGAGGATCTGTCCCGTACTGAATCGCCAAATAAACCATTGTCACCGGATCGACAAAGTTGAAGTTCGGAATGGCATTGTCGAGTAACGGGGTAATGAATAACACAATGAGCCCGACACTCGCAAACCAACCGATCATTGTACTAAAGCGGAACGCGACGCGGACAAACGTCGAACTAGCCGTTAGTAAGAGAATCGTAAACACAGCCCACATAATGGCACGCTCGTCGGGCATCTTGTAAATTTGTAACCCGAATAAACTAATCGTCAGTCCGACAACTATATTTAAAAGCGCGAACAGCGCTCCCCTCACAAGCAGAGGTGCCCTTTGATAATAGTGGCTGAAGTAACCGATCAACAAGCTACTGATTAACACGATGACCAAAATGACGAAGGGCGGCACCGTTTTCTTTTTCTCGGAGGGCACTTCCCCCTTAACTTGTAATGGGTTTGACAAATAGTCATACACGTGGCCGCGGTTTTGACCATCGACGATCGCATTACCCAAAACGTTGTAGACGTCGCCCTGCACCATTTCTGTCGACTCAACGTTTTTCTCCCAATTCTCATTCAAGCGGTCTGCCTGTTTCTGTACGCCAGCTACATTTTTGTGCAATTCATTCGTGTAATTGATGATGCCCACTTGACGTTCTCCGAAAGATTGCACGAGCCGATTCATGCCGTCGAGCTGAAGCCTCATGCTTTTGTGCGCTGACAGGACGATCTCACCGTTTGACGGCCCTGTTTTTCCGCCTTCGGGTGTCGATTGCATGTCCGTTAAGATCGATTGTGCGTTTTCGTGAATCGTTTGCAGCTCCTCAATGGCCGCTTCCTGCTCATGCGCCACACGTTCGCCATACTCTTTGGCCAACGTTTCAATGTCACCGTTGTGTAACTGCATTTCCTCCCCGGTGTTCTCCAGGTCGGTTTGCAATTGTTGCCAGCCGTCTTGTTCGTCCTGATCGGTAGCAAGCAGACGTTGGAGGCGTTCGTTAAGCTTCTCATCGCCTAGAACAGCGTCTTTACTCGGATTGTGCGTTTGACCGATCCCTTTTACGGTAGCCATATATTGCGATAGGTAGAAATAGTAGTCAATCGCTTTCTCCAAAAAGGCACCCTCTATGTCCGTTTCAAAGGCTTCCTTTAATTTTTTCTTCCTTTCTTCGGACAGCACTTCCGAGTTTAAAAGCGATTGCTCTTGTTCCTTGATTTTTTTAATGATTGGGGCTACAACGTCGTTAGCTAGCTTGTTGTATTTTTTATCCAACTCGTCGTACTCATCCTGCAACTTCTTGTGTTCTTTTTCTAAGTCCTCATACTTTTCCTTCCAACCGGCGTCCGCCTCGTCTTTTTCGCGAAGTTCTTTCGCAACCCCTTCAATTTCCCCCCTCAAACCGTCTAACTCTTCTATGACCTCGACGACCTGCTCCGGCTTCTCGTCAGGGATCGATTCCAACGTCTCCTTTAATTTACCCATTGACTCGGCGACACTTTCCAATCTTTCCTGTAGATCTTCCCTATCCCTTTCCTCTGGATCAGGTTCCTCCTCCTTATCGCCTTTGTCACTAGGTGGGGGCTCTTTGGAGGAACCTTCCACATCCTTTTCCCGTAATTCCTTCCTTAACGGAAGCATCGTTTCTTCCAATTTGTCTAGTGTAACCCGTTCGTATTGCTGTTTATAGCGATCGATCAATTCACTTTGCAATTCTTTTAATGCCTTTTCCTGCTGTTCAACTTTACTCGCACGCACTTTACTGAGATTTTCTATAGATTCGTTACTCTTCTCAATCATTTTTTGCATGCTACCCGCACGTTCAACGACAGGATCGACGTATTTTGCAAGATGTTCGTTGAGCGGCCCTTGCCTTTCGGCAATACTCTTCATTCCTTGCTGAATCTGCAGCATACTTTTGTGTTGCGCCTCTTGCAAAAATTTCCTTTTTTCCTCTTGGAACTCCCTGTAGTCAGCAATCATTTGCACAAAACTCGTAAGTTGTTGTTCGATTTGTGTCGCATCACCATCACGCTTGCCGGAGTCTTTAGCCACTTGTTGCATATTCTCTTGCAGGTGTTTGAGCTGCTCCCTTTGTTGATCCACTCTCCCCGCTAACTTTTCCGAATTTGGCCCGTAGAAGGCGTACATCGCCTCTTGGAAGGCGATCTCCTTCTCCAAAATATTGTCGAACTTCTGGCGTATATCGTCAATTTCTTGCGCCACATAGCTCCAGTAGAGGGAAGAAGTGATCGCATTCATTCGATGCGTCGCTTCTTCCAATTCCCTAAGCACCTTCTCTTTATTCACTGCGTTCAGCTGATTTTGCACATCGTATTGCAACGTCGCCCTAGTCGGCTGCTCATCGCCATACGTCAAAATATTTGCGGAAAAGTTGGACGGGATGTACATGACGGCATCGTATTTCAATTTTTTTAGTCCGCTTTCCGCTGCGCTACGACTGAGGACCGTCCAGTTGTAATCGGAATCTCGATGCAAGCCCGCTGCGATGTTTTCACCGAAGCGCACCGTTTCATCAACAATAACAACGCCTAAGTCTTCATTCACTACGGCAATCGTACGCGTCGCGTTTTCTTTCACGCGAAGCGGGTCGTGCCCAATGTAACTGAAAAATAGCGCAGGTACTGCTAAAATCAACACCACTGAAATAATTACTTTAAACGTATGCTTCCACTGCTTCTTCATACCGCAATCCTCCTTTCCACCGTATGGTGTGGAATTTGAATTTTTTTGTCTTTGCCATTGAGGACGTAATAACCGAATCCGGCATTAATGTCTGCCTCATTGCGACTGTACGGAAAGGTAAACATGCCTTGATCCGCTTTTCTCATTAAAAGAATCACTTGACGAATCTGTTTTACCTCACTGGTAAACCCGTCGTACCCCTTAGAGAAGTCGTTACTATTACCACAGGCGATCACATTGAATCCTAAGTGACTGTAATCATTCATAAACTCAGCGAGCCGATTTTGCACGGTACTATCGATCGTTTGTTGCAATCGTGCAAAACCGTCGACGACGAAAAGGAGCTGTGAAAATGAAAGTTGCTCGATTTCTCCTTGCTGGACCGCCTGCAAATACGTTTCCTCTCGTTCTTTCAATTCACTTTCTATGTCGTCTAACCATTGTGCGATGCTATCCTTCGTTTCCAAATAGTCGATGCCTTCGACTTTGGCATAGCTCGCTAGCCCGCGGTCGATCGAATCAAATAAACCGATGCTAAACGCTTGCTGCGACAACGCTTCGTCTAAGATGACCTTGATGAGATTCGTCTTCCCCTTTTGCGATTGACCCAAAATTAGGCAGTGCTTATTTTTAACCAAATCCATGTGAACGGGCTCTACATATTCCTCGTCCAAACCAATCGGATAAATGCCTTGCTGTCGAACGACACGTGGGTCACTGTACAAGTCGCTCACCTCTAATGTCGCAGGCAACATGGGGATCGACTCCGGTTTCTTTGCATCGCGGTATGTCTCTCCGATCAATTGAATGTCGCGTTTCACACGGTCTAGAATCGCAAGATCATCCTCGCCATCAGCCGGAGAAAACACTTGCGCATAGAAGGAGTCCTCTTTTTTAATAATCGCCCGCCCAGGAATCGGCTCAAGCTCGTACGGCAGTTTTCCGCCAATCGAATAAACTTCGGACTTGTCCATTAAATAATGAACAATTTTCGTCTTTAAGTTATTCATGAGCGCCTGGCGAATCGCGTTCACGCGCGTCACCGTATACATCATATAAATGCCGAGGGATTGCCCGTCGCGCACAAATTGGGTGAATTGCGTCTCCATGTCCTCGTACTCTTCTTTGGCGAGGTCAAAGTTATCGACCGCAATAAAGATGATCGGAAGTTTCTCATCGCTCAACGCGTTGTACATTTTAATGTTACTCACTTCTTTTTGCTGAAACAATTGCTTCCGCCGGCTAATCTCCTCTTTCATAATCCGCATGAATTTATCCATCTTACGCGCCTCGTCCATACGGAAGTAATCGGCCGTATGCGGCAATTGCCGTAGCGGTAACAGCGCGCCGTTGCCGAAATCAAAAATGTAACAGTGAAACTGCTCCGGACTGTAAATGGACGCGAAGTTTAATAGCAACGTCATAACCGTCATCGATTTTCCGTAACCCGAAGAGCCGAAGATGCCGATACTACCGTCTTCGATCATTTCGTAACCGTACGGGCGTTGACTTTGCTTCTCCGGTTCGTCAATCATGGCAAAATAAAACTCCCCGTCCTTTTGCGATACGTGGTCGTAACGCGATAGGCGTTCGGCAAGTGGCGGCAACCAAGGGCTTTTTAGCTTACGGATGTTCAACTGCTGCTGCGTCTCCTCAACGTGATCGACGATTACTTCAATTTCCGATTTGACGGCTTTCTTCTTTTGCTCTTGCGAAGACGATACTTCAGACAGCGGAATGAGACCGAGGTCGGTCACGATCGCCACTTCATCCTCTGTACTCGATGCGTCTTCCATGTACGGTGCCCCGCTCCAAGCCGATTGGAACAGTTCGTACACTTCGTTGTTCCCCACCTGTAAATAGCCGCGACCGGTCACTGTAATCGAGGCAGCGTCGGCGTTTTTCAACACTTCTTTACTGTCGGCGGCGTCTTGTACTTTTAAGGCTACGCGAAAGCGGGCGTTACTCCAGATCTGGCTGTCAATGACACCCCCCGGTTTCTGCGTAGCCAAAATGAGGTGCACCCCTAGGCTACGACCAATGCGGGCGGCACTGACGAGTTCCTTAATAAAATCCGGTTCTTCACTTTTAAGCTCGGCAAATTCGTCAGAGATTAAGAATAGATGCGGCATCGGCTCTTCGGCCACACCTTGCTTGTACAAATCGGTGTAATCGTTAATATGGTTCACTTCATACCGGTCAAACAGCCGTTGCCGCATTTTTAACTCACTCTTAATCGACGCCAGCGCACGGGCGCTGAAGTTTTTACTGTTTTCGATGTTCGTTATGACACCGAGTAGGTGAGGAATATTTTTAAACGGCTGTGCCATCCCCCCGCCTTTGTAGTCGATGAGCAAAAACGCCACTTCGTGCGGATGATAACGAACGACTAGCGATAAAATGTATGTCTGTAAAAACTCACTTTTCCCCGACCCCGTCGTACCAGCCAATAAGCCGTGTGGACCGTGCGCCTTTTCGTGTAAGTTCAACTCGACGAGGTCGTCTTTTCCCTTCAAGCCAATCGGCGTGGCAAGCGACTTCGACGTATCCGTTGAGAGCCAGTTTTGGGCAATATTTAAATCATTGACGTCCTCTGCCTTAAACAGTTCTAAGAAGGACACCTTCGTCGGAATAGAGTTCGTCATCCCAACTTGGTGATCGAGCGTACGCAGTGTACGGGCGAACCATTCGTTTCCAGCGTACTGGTGGTCGTCCAATTGAAACGGAATTTGTACCGCTTTCCCTTCTTGAATCAGGATGTCGCCTTCTTGCTCGTTAATGTAGCGCACGAGCGTCTGGATCTGTTCAGATAAACTTTCCTTCGCTTCGGCGGCAAAAATAACCGATATTCCTAAGCGAGGGTCCCCACCTTCTAAATATTCCATAATGACGTGCTCGCTAATGAGCTGGTGATCTGTCACGATAAAGACAAAATGGGGTGAAAACCTAATCTTGCCTTTCCGTTCATCGAGGTCGCGCTCCCTGAGCAACTCGTATATGGACGACAGCAATTGGTCCCGTGTCTGCTCGTTATAAACAAATCCTTTGGCATACGCGTGTGGTAGTTGAAAGTGAGGCAACCACTTCATCCACTCCCAGTCACCGTATTCTCGCTCGGAAAAAATTAACACGAAGCGGAGCTCGTGATAACTGTGGAAAAAGGCGAGCTGCCCGACCAACTGGTGGATTTCGCGCTTGACAATTGCCGCTTTGCCGATTAGCCCCATCGCACCCTCAGAGAGACTGACTGTAATCGGCACATTCGGAATCTCTTTGTACACTTGTTCCATCACTTGCGACTGTTCGAGTAAATCGTCAATTTCGCGGTTAGACATATCGCTACTGCTTAAAGAAATTTCATAGCTTGCCGGAACTGTCCCTGTCCCTAAACGCAAATCCAAAAAGTCGTCACTCTCAGGCGTTCGTTCCCAAATGCGGTCGGAAATTTGCTCTGTGAAATATTTCATCCGCTCAAAGGACGGGTAATGGTAACGCAAAAAGTGTGTTTGTTTTTCTGATACTTCATGCATTTCTTGTCGTTTATTTTGCAAATACCTCGTATATACCCGTAACCTCTTTTCCTTTTTCTCTTTATGTTTCCGCTTTTCCCGGAAATATTGAACCGTTGACATAATTAATGTCATCGTAAACATGACGATGGACATTAAAATGAAAATCCCCCGCGGTTGAATGATAACGATTGTCCCCATAACGAGCAACATAACGAGCGGTGGCAAAATCGTCATCCACAGCCCTTTCGAGCTATCCTCACTTTCCTGAGAAGGAAAGGACAAACTAATCTTTTCTTCCGGCAACTCATAGATCATGCGCGGCGTGCGGCGGAAAAATGGGTATTTCTTCATCATTTCTGATGTGGGCTGTTCAATTAGCGGTAGTCCCGCCCGAAAGTCCACAAAACTCGTAATCTGTAGCACATCGTCTTCTAACAAGCACAGAGTCATGAACGGCCAAAACAGACGATCCCCTCTTGTGAGAGTCGTCGGCACCGTCACTTTTTGACCGTTCACATACAGCCCTGCACCGTTCGGTAACACCTTCCACCTTTGACCGCTTTTTATTAAGCGAAACCCGTTCCTAGATAAAAAGGTGAAATGCTTATGGATCATACAATATGCGCGATCGCTCATAGAAACGGCGCTGGATTCGCTAGGCTGTCCGCTGTCGCCGTGATCGCTTAAGGAAAAAGACAGTTGTTGACGATCGCCGACATAATATTTTCGCTCCCTAGGGGGCGAATCGGTAATCAACAACGACAACGTGTGTGACCCGTCAGTCAATTGGAAGGGTTCCGTCTTGGACAGTGTCATAATCAGTTGACCATCCTGAAACAGCTCAAACACTTTCTCCCCGTCTTCGTGCTCTCCCACGTGGATCGTTAGTGCTCCCCCAGAAAAGGGGAACGAACGAACAGTCAACGTATGTTGTATTTCCGGTCCGATGGTCACTGTACGCAACGATCGGTTATTTAAAAACAATTGATGATAACTTGTATCCGTAAACACCCACAAACAATTCACGCGACCACCTCCAGATACAATTGGCTAACTTTCCGGCTTCCGTTGAATGTTATTTTTTCCCTCACTCTTTCTTTTCTTTATCCTCTCCGGATTCCTTTTTCGCCTCTGAATCAGCCTTTTTCCCATCTGACCCTTTCTGCTCGCCCTTTTTCTCTTTTTCCTCTTTCTTCCGCTGTTCTTCTTGTTTTCTTCGCTGCTCTTCTTGTTGCTTCCGCTTTTCTTCTTGCTGTTTTTTCTCCTCCTGCTCCTTTCTTTCCTGCTCCTCTTGTTCTTTATGGTACTCGTCGATCTCCTTTTGGATCCCCTCTAGTTTCTTTTGCTTTTCCTCACCCGATAAGTCCCCGTCAGCTTTAACCTCCTCGCTGTATTTAACGAGCGCGTAGACGAGCAAATCTTGTTCCTCCAACGAACGCGCAACATCGATTGCCTCCTCGTTTTCCCCGCGTCCAAGGTGAATCCAGTAGGCGTAATATTGCGGGTCTGACTGAAGGGTAACCATATCGCGAATGTTTTTCCGTTGCTCTGCATCTAACGTCATCGACACGCTCACCGCATACGATGTCGCTAGCCCGTACTGAACGACTGGCGGCATCTCGTCGATCTTGTAACGCTCCAACGTATTAACCACTTCACTGTATTCATTATTTAGGAAGTACTTACTGCTATCCAAAAACGCGTCGTGTTTCGGTTGCTGAAAGAAGATCGCATAACCCGTATAAATTAATGCCGGAAGCAAGCAAACCAAAAGCCCGATAGATATGTAACGGTTTCTCTTCCACTTTTTTTGCGGAATATGTACAAGTGTTTTATCCTTGGCTTCCAACTGATCGATCTGCTCTTCAATGAGCGCCTGTAACTCTTCCAAATCCTTGGCTGTCATGATACGTTTAGTAGTTTCCGAGAGCTTCGATGTCTTATGAAAGTTTAAATACTCGTCAAACGTATATTTCTCATCAATGGCTGCCGCTACCGCCGCCTTGACCTCGTGCTGTAACCGTTCGCCATCCTTCTCATAAGGTGGGATACTCTCCTTCACGCCGTAGTGAAGGAAGTACGGTTCCATACTTTTGTCAAACACAATCGTCTCCGGACATACAATGAGATGGAGCCGCGACAGTGAATGTTCCCTTACCTTTTTTACTAGCTGATGCGCAAATCGCCACCTACTCTGCCTATTTTTAGTACAAATAGCGTCAAAGGCTTCAAAGTTGGACGGCGGATGGACAATAACGATTAACTCATCATCTGTTTCGACAATTTCCTTATGTAAACAAGGTGTCATTTCCTTAAGAAGGTCAATTTCTAACCTGTCATCGAGTTTTATTTTTTCCTTTTGAAAAGCAAACGTATAGCCATTCTCTTTACCGATGCGGGCTTCCAATTGCTGCTCCAAATAGGTAGGCTGTTGTTCAGACATCCCGATCGACTCCTTCTTCGTTATAGGATCTCTAGACGATCTCCTGTAGTAATCCCGCAATCGACCAGTTTATCCCTTCCGGAAAAAACGACGTGCTTGTTGGGGATACGCACCCAATACCCTTCCCTCGGTTCAACGCCAATCTGCTGCGCCTGCCAGACGATGTCTACGACTTGTTTAATCGAATGGTAGTCAGAGAGACGCAAATCGAACGTTTCTCCTGTATAATGTTTTAAATCGATCGTAATCTCAATATACATGCGTCGTCACCTCAAACATGCATCGTCACCTCAAAAAAAGGAGGAAGCGCCTTCAAACGTCAGAAGTGCGCTTCTCTGGACATTCATGAACTTCGTGTCATCGATCTTTATGTATGCGCGTTCAGTATACTCGCTAGATGACGTTAGCGGGCGTTAATTTGGCTAGCGATGCTTTGGTCAGTGTCACGAAGGATACCAGCGGTTTTATGGAGCTGTTGACCGATTTCATCAAGCAATTGACGCATTCTCTGAAACGAGGGTTTCAGATCCTCATATTGTTTAATAAATGCTTCACTCGATGCACCTTGCCACTTATCCAGCAATTCACCCGCCATCGTTTCTAATTTGCCGTTAACGTCTTCCAAAACGTTACCATTCTCCAGATAACGCTTAGCTATTGCTTCAAGTTCAGCGGGGGTTGCGCGAATAACTTCCGACACAATAATCACTCCTCCTAATATAGTTAATTCATCATTATTGTATAATACAAATAGAAAAATGGCAAGCATTTTTTGAAAATGTCGTCGAGATTTTTTTGTTGAATGTATCGTTATATTTTCTTCACCCCTAGTTTTATTTTATATTTCACGCATACCTCCTGAAGCGCAATTCTCGCGTGTTGAAAATTTCTTCATTCGCCACCCTCATCACTCCTTTCTTCCGAAGAAGGTTCTATAAACGTCACTGATTCCATCAAAAGCTTCGCCTTCTGCTCTTCCTGCTTCACGTCCAAGTTACAAGGCTTCTCCGAATCCTGACAGGCGACACTGTAATAAAAAAGGATCTCCTGAGGATTGTCTTCGGCCCGTATGTAACTAAAAAAGTCATATACAGTGTCATTTTCATGCTCAAATTCTGTTTTCGTCGTTCCATAGTTAATCGTTTTACCTGGCATAGCCTTCTTTTCGAATTTACCATTATAGTTAAAGACGCCACGTACCCACCCTAATTCACTATCCTCCCATTCGCTAAAGTCAGAAGATATGTAATCAACTTTAACGTGATAAGCAATGTTTTTCTCCTTTGCACCAAAACCCACTGTCTCGAAATGGTCGCCAGGTGCTTAATATACTAGATCCGCCATTTTTGCATCTTCCGGAAATAGCATCGTATAACCGTTAACCCCGGAACGGAACAAGTAATAACCTTCCTGCACAGGTTTTATTGAATCCATGAACTTGCGGGTAAACTCATCTTGAAACGCTGTCACTTGCGGCAGTTGTTCTTACGGTATCGCTTTCAATTTTTCGTGTTCTTTGCTTTGGTAATTCATTTCACAACCCCCTAGCACGATCAGCAATCCTATAAGTGTGATGACGGCACAGATGCGGTGTTTCAATCGTGTAACTCCCTTCATCTTTCGCTCATCTCTGTCTTACGTACTATTATTACTGTTTCCTATTGAGAAATCAAGGTTTTTTGCACTAATTATCATATAAAGGAGTCCTTTACTTATGTAAAATTATCTTCATTTTTTTCGTCCGTTACGTTGTTCTTCCGATGATGGTTCTATAAACGTCACCGACTCCATCAGCAGCTTCGCCTTCTGCTCTTCCTGCTTCACGTCCAAGTTACAACGCTTCTCCGCCTCTTAGCAGGTAACACTGTAATAAAAGAGCATCTCCTGAGGATTGTCTTCGGTCCGTATGTAACTAAAAAAGTCATATACAGTGTCATTTTCATGCTCAAATTCTGTTTTCGTCGTTCCATAGTAAATTATTTTACCTGGCATAACCTTTTTTTTCGAATTTATCATGAAAATTAAAGTAACTATGCACCCATCCTAATTCATCACCCGACCATTCGGTAAAGTCAGTTGACCTGTATTGAACTTTAGCGTAATAAACTTCATTTTTCTCCGCTTTCCCATAATCACCACCAAAACTCATGGTCTCAAAATGACTACCAGGTGCCGAATATGCTAGATCCGTTATTTTTGCATTTTCCGGAAATAGCATCGTATAACCGTTAACCCCGGATCGGAACAAGTAATAACCTTCCTGTACAGGTTTCGTAGAATCCATGAACTTGCGAGTGAATTCATCTTGAAACGCCGTCACTTGCGGCAGCTGTTCTTCCGGTATCGCTTTCAACTTGTCGTGTTCTTTACTTTGGTAATTCATTTCACAACCCCCTAGCACGATCAGCAATCCTATGAGTATGAAGACGGCACAGATGCGGTGTTTCAATCGCGTAACTCCCTTCATCTTTCGTAAAAATAATCGCAAGGCTTTCATACAATGCTCATCCCCAATCTAGTTAATCCAGTTGTTATATATGTTCTAAGATACTATACTTAGAGCAATCATGCGCCCGCAAAAATTCATAATACGCAACCCGCAACCTTTTGCAAGCGCATACGTATAACAAGTATTAAAGGAGGACAAATGATGCAAAAACTAATTGTGTTTTTTATCGGGGTACTCACAATGGTTGGTCCCACCCTCACTCAGTTTACATCGACCGAAGAAGTCTTTGAACAAGTCATCGCCGCCCACGAAGCGATTGACTCCGTACAAATTGACTTTACTGATGAGGATCGCACTGAAGATGACTCAAAAGAGACAGGCATTGAACAATACGACTTTAAAAAAGACATCGCATCTGCCCACTACAACGAATCTAAACGTACGACCTATCAAGATAAAAAAGGTGTCGTCGTTGTTCAAGACGGTAAAGTAGCGAAACTTGACCCGTTTGCACGCGATGTCTTCTCCGTTATGTTAGATAATAGTAAACAGAAGCATAAAAATTGGCTCGCCTACTATCAGTCCTTTGACAGCGATATATGGAAACAGTTCGACGTCCAGGAAGATGACGAAGCGTACATACTTACGTATAGTGGGGATAGCGATCATCGTCAAAAGCTCCTCGAAGCAACAATTGATGACCACTACACAAAAATAAGTAAAAAACGCGGCGAAAAAGTTAAATATTCGGATGTAACAATCAAACAATTCGACATGAAAATCACTGTCGATAAAGAATCATTTTTAATAAAACGGATTGAGCAGGAACAGAAGTACTCTATAACGAATGACAACGGAAAAGCGTCGTTCGATAATGTAGTCACCTACGACTACTCTCACTACAACGACGTAAAAGCGATCAATAAACCGAGTGAGGACAAAAAGTCGGCAAAGGATAAAAAATCGGCGCAAAAAGAGAAAGGTAAACCTCTTAGTAAAAAAGAGAGCAAAACTTACGAGCAGGAAGCAACCGATTATTTAGAAGCGATGATCCAAGCGACTGTCTATCAAAACGTCGACGGCTACGTGGAGAATATTCCGGGTTCACAGTCCAAAAAGGAAAAACGAGAAGACGGGGAAGCGGAGAAGCTCTTATTCGTCGAGTTCTATAAACAAAACTTGCAGAACAGTTTACAGCAGTCTGGCGAAAAAATTGAGGACAAGCAGCTTGACGCCGTAGCCGATGCGTTTCTCAATGCCCTCTCACAAACAAAGTATAAAATCGTCGACGCCAAGGCAAAATCTGCCGACGAAATTATCGTTCGTCTCGATATCGAAGGGTTTAATGACACGGCGATTAATGAGGAGATCTTTCCACCGCTCGCCCAACAATATGAGGACGGTAAAATTAGCACAGAGGAGTTTACCAAAAAGCTTTTCAACGCACTGATCGAGAAGTATAAGGGGGACATTGCGTTAGAAAAGCCTGCCACCACCGAGGTCACCGTTTTGAGAAACAACGACGGGTCCTACACCGTGATACAGGATCAATACTTGATGGTGTTCGTGCAATACTAAAGGCAACCGACAGCGTTGCGCAGCCTTCTTGGAACAAACGGTTGCCTACCGACATGGTCCGACGTAGTGCGAGATGCACGGTTGTCGTTCAAAGTTGCTACTCAAAGTTGTAGCGCCTTCCCCGTTTCCGCAGATTCGTACAACGCGTTAATGATTTTTTGCAACACGATGCCTTGTTGCGGCGTGCTCAGCGGCTGGCTCCCCGTCAAGCAGCAGTCGACAAACCGTTCAATCTGCAAGTCGTGATTTCCTTTTTCCGAAAGGTGGGCGGGGGTAATATCGATGAGTGTGTCGTGCTTTTCTTGATATATTTTAAGCGGGAACACGTCGGCTCCTCCGCGATCCCCCATGACGGTCACATCCATCTTGTCGAGGGGGCCGACGTTTGCCGCAAAAGCCGTCTCGAGCAAGATCGAGGCGCCGTTCTTAAACGTGATCATCCCGCGAGCCATGTCTTCGACAGAGTAATTTTGCCAATCCCACGCACCGAGCAGGCCAACCCCGCGTTTCGTTCCTAACTTTTGATAAGTAACCCCCAATACACAATCCGGCTCGGGGTAGTCCATCAAATACAGGGCCGTGTCGAGCATATGTACGCCGATATCGATCAGCGGACCGCCCCCTTGCAGTTCTTTATTCGTAAACACACCCCAACCGGGAATGCCGCGCCGGCGCACGGCGTGCACGCGGGCCGCGTAGAGATCGCCTAATTCGCCAGCGTCGACGAAGCGCTTTAGAACTTCTACTTCTGGCGTGTGGCGATAGTTGAGCCCGTAGGTCAAATATTTTCCTACTCTAGCTGCCGTAGCCGCCATCTGCTCTGCCTCGGCAACGGTCATCGCGGGTGGCTTTTCACAAATGACGTGACAGCCTGCCTCCAAAGCGGCGATTGTCGTCGGAGCGTGAAACTTATTCGGGGTGCACACACTGACAGCATCGAGGTGTACCTTTTGGAGCATCTCCTTATAATCGGTAAAAACGTGCGCAATGCTGAACTTCTCCGCTAGCTGTTCCGCCTTCGCACGGACGATATCGCACACAGCAACTATTTCTACTTTATCTCCACATTTTAAGTAAGCGGGTACATGAACGTCGCTCGCTATACTGCCAGCACCGACGATCCCCACGCGCAACACATTTGTCAACTTCTGCAGCCTCCTTTTTTCTGTGATTATACTATCTTAACCGTCTACAGGTTGCAAGGGGCCATACCGATCAGACACAAACGACATGTTATAATAACCGTACACACATTCTCACCTTTACCACTAAAAAACGCAGGGGGGACAAGTATGCACAAAATTGAAGATCGTGCCGTCGTCTTATTTCAAGGGGATAGCATTACTGATGCCGGTCGCGTACGCACTGACGATAGCGACTTGGGGCAAGGTTACGCGATGATGGCTGCGTCCCTATTTACAGCCCGTTACCCGGAAAAAGAAGTGACCTTCCTCAACCGCGGGATTAGCGGTGACCGAGTGATCAATTTGCAACAACGGTGGCAAGAAGATTGCCTCGACTTAAAGCCGACGTGGGTCTCCATCCTAATCGGCATTAACGATTGCTGGAGGCGGTTCGATCAGAACGACCAAACGACTGCCGACCAATTTGCACAGTCCTATCGCGAAATTTTACAGCGTACGACGGAAACAGTTGGAGCAAACTTAATTTTACTCGAACCGTTTGTATTGCCTTACCCTGTGGATCGGAAGCGGTGGCGCGAGGACCTAGATCCCAAAATTCACGCCGTCCGAGAGTTAGCACGGGAATTCCAGGCGCTTTACATTCCGTTAGACGGCCTTTTTGCCCAAGCGGCGGCAAAAAGGCAACCGAGTTTTTGGGCGGCGGACGGCGTCCACCCGTCATTAGCGGGACACGCATTAATCGCGAACGCTTGGCTCGCTGCGGTAGGCGCACAGGAGTAGTCCCAAGACATCTAATATCCAGCGTTCTATAGCCTTTGCCTTCATTTTCGTACGATAGTCACCCTAAATGTAAGACTTTTTATTGTAGGGTAGACTGCAATCTCGTCCGTAAACTATACATCGTTAGGAAGACAGCTATGACTCAGTCAACCGAGAAACAGAAACAGCACCGTTTACCAACGGCACCAAGCCGAAAGCGACAGCTGCTTAAAGACTACACCCTGTTATTTATCGGGGCGTTGATCGTCGCCTTATCGTTTAACCTTTTCCTGAATCCGAACCAAATCGTCGCCGGTGGCATTAGCGGCGTGAGTACGATTATTTACTACTTGTTCGGCATTGAACCGGCTTACACGCAATGGCTCATCAATATCCCGCTATTCGCAATTGGCGTCTATATTTTGGGGGCGAAGTACGGCGTGAAAGCGGCGATTGGTACCGCCGTACTGCCGCTTTTTGTCTATTTTACGAAAGTGATCGGCCCGCTGACGACTAACCCGTTACTCGCTTCGTTGTACGGTGGACTCGTGCTCGGCATTGGCGCGGGCGTCGTCTTTCGCGGCGGCGGTTCGACAGGCGGTACCGCACTGCTCGCACAAGTGATCAATCGGTTAACCGGCCTTTCTTTAGGTGCTGGCGTGCTCATTTGTGACGGTCTCATTATTTTAAGTGCCGGTTTCGTATTTGGCCCAGAGCGGGCGCTATATGCACTCATCGGTCTGTACGTTACGAGCAAAACGATCAACTTAGTGCAAGTCGGGCTCAACTACTCTAAGGTCGCCTTCATTATTTCCGACAAATACGAGCGGGTACAACAAGCCATCCTTGACGATTTAGATCGCGGCTTGACGAAAATCGGCGCACAAGGCGGGTATACGGGAGATGACCGAGCGGTGCTCATGTGTGTGTTCCCGCACACGGAACTCGCTAATTTAAAAGAACTCGTGCGCCGCGTCGACACAGACGCGTTCATCATCGTCACCGACACGAACGAAGTGCTAGGACAAGGATTTCGCTCCAATGTATAACAGCCGCACGACATGGCACACCGATCATTTCTGCGGCATAGCGTCGCCCTTCCATTCCGTAACGTAGTGACGCCGCTGTGCCGGCTCTAGTTTCCGAAACATATCCGCCAATTCTGTCGGCTTTAAGAAGTTGTAGACACGGTACCGCTTTTCTCCATCTAATTCTAGAAAAAATGCTAATTGGTCAGCCGGATGCAGGTTCAAAAAGTCGCGTCGAAACTGCTCCCGCTGTCCCACTTTTAACGCCCGAATCATGAAGTACGTATACTCTTCGCGAAACTTGTATTTATAAAGTTTAATCATGGCAATACTCCTTCCGTAAAATATGTTAAATGTGTTCGACCTCCACCGAAAGAACGTGATCGATTTTTTTTAGGAAATAATATATTTCTGTCGTGTACTGTTTTTCCGGAGCCGCAACGGTCAGCTCGATTTTTTGGTTGCCGTTTTCCAAATCCTTCAATTTTATATGTTTGATGTTATAGTCGACGCCTTTTTTCTGTCCTTGTTCACTCCGTTTGCGCTCGATCGTTCGTAGCAACTCGGTCATTTTCATATTCGGCTCCATAACGATTTTGACTAACACGTTGCGCTGCCGCAGCGTGCGCGGGCCGACTATTTTTAGCAAAGACGGCACGCCGTTTACAGCAACGATGAATAAAACGACCGCGCAGACGGCCTCTAGATAAAATCCAGCGCCAACCGTAATACCTAACCCCGAAGCGCCCCAAATGAGCGCGGCCGACGTTAATCCCGAGATGGCATCGTTGTTGCGGCGCAAAATGACGCCAGCCCCGAGAAACCCGACACCGCTGACGATTTGTGCCGCCAGCCGCATCGGATCCATGTTCGGATGGGTCGGACCGGCGAACTTGGCAAACGATTCAATGGAGACGATCGTCACCATACAACTGGCAATGCTAATGACCATGCACGGCTTAACGCCGAGTGGTTTTTGTTTCATTTCCCGATCCATTCCGATCAACATGCCGAACAGCAGAGAGAGCACCAGTTTGATAACCATTTCCATCATTGTTCGCACACCCCTTTCACGTAAGCATTATTCACAATAGCATCCCCTTCAATAAAGGCACGTTGTTCATAAAACATATCAAAACATCGCGTTCGCAAAATAAATAAACTCCCCCTGCCAATAGGGAGAGCAAGATTGTCGACTTCTCTGCCTGGTGCGGTCTGGCGTACGCGAAACGGCAACGGCGGCCTTACACAAGGCACGGCGTACACTCGTAGCAGCATTTGCAGCACGCAAATTGTCCGCCAGGCGCTAGGCGGCCTGCGCAAGGCGACTGTATGCGCGGTGTCTTTTGCCATAATGTACCGTGTGCGCGAGGCAATACGGCGAATCCTATCTGCACGGCACAACGCAAATGAGACGCGAACGGATACACGCGGTAAACTTGAACCTGAACCATGTGCGATCGGCCTCGCTTTCCCTAAACTCCCTAACATTGCAAAGTCATTCGTCTTTGATGATCTCAGTAAACAACTTTCTTCACCCACGCGGCATCCGCCCCCTCTCATAAAATAGTAAAAAGCCCTCCAACGATGCCAGAGGGCTTACGAATTTATGCGCAAACAAACAGCATGGGCCCCCTTGTCGAGTTTTGGCACTACACAACGTAAAGAGACACTTATGTGCTCTTAGCCACATTAAGAAGAGCCTTAAGCCGGCAATTCCTGTTCTACCCGTCGGCATCTTTCGATATTTCCGGGCAGTGGCCTATGTTCGTGTAGGAGCCTCACCTAACGAGTATTAATACAATTGTCTGAACAAAACTTAAGACCAGTATGTATCATACCGTTGTTTTTTCATATTGTCAACCGCAACATGCCTTTCAACGAGTCTAAATATTATTATAGCCCATCGCCTTCGCCCCCCTCGCCGTCATCGATATAAAGGTGGCGCTCATCCTCCATCTTCGCTGCATACATGACGCGCCGCAAGTCGCGATAACCTTGCGTCGTCAACTCATCAGTTAACCAATGTTCATCTTTACCGATCAGCGCCAGGTTGTGGTACTGAATGTGGCCATCGATGACAAGCGGCAGGGCGATCCCGCGATAAGATTTGTCGATCCGTAAGTCCCGTGGCGTCACTGGGTACAAGTCCTCGAAGGGCAACACACTAATCGTGCCCGTCGGCTCCAAGATAGCGTACAGCACTTCCCTTACGTCGGGGTAGCCTTTCGCGCGAATGTACGTTAACAACTCAGCTAAGGAAATTTTGCTCCTCTGTAAGTTGTCCTTCACAATTTTGCCGTGTTTCACAAGAATGGTCGGTTTCCCCAAGATAAATTTATTGCCCCACTTAACGAGCGTCAAGCGGGAGAAACCAATTTGCACGGTCAGTAACACGGCGATGCCGACGAGCGTCTTCATAATGCTTTCATCTAAAAGCGGCTTCGTCGCCAGTGCAGCGATCATAACGATGGCAATTAAATCGTGCGGTGTCACCTGTGCGAGGACAGATTTCCCCATTAGGCGCAAAACAGTAATGGCTATGAGGAACATGCCAATCACTTTAACGATATATAAAAACAAAGGACTCACTCCGGATTTCTTGCCGTTAACTGTCGTTCGAAACAAGTGTGTATCGTTTGGTATCTTAATATGTCCATTAGAAACGCCTTTTTATGAAAACGCACATGGATTGCTTTTGTACGACAACCGTCCGTGAAAATACGTAACGGATAAAAAGTCAGCCGTACAGCCGCAATGTGTTTTCACGAACAGTTTGTGCCACAACGTCTACCGGGAGTCCTTTTATTTCGGCTAATTGACGAATGACCGCGGCTACCATGCGCGGGTGTGTCCGCTGCCCGCGAAAGGGTCCGTCAAACGGCCACGGCCCGTCTGTTTCCACCATGACGCGTTGTAGCGGATACGTTTTCGCCAATTGTTGCCTCGACGGCTCGTACAAAAGATCGGGGGTAAATGAAATATAATAGCCGTTGTCGATCATGCGCTGAACAGTGGTCTCATCCCCTTTAAACCAGTGAAAGTGTGCTTTGGTCACGCCGTACGCCTCCAATAAGTCACATGCTACCGCCGCGTCTTCGTAAACGGCGTGCAACGCGATCGGCTGATGTAGTTCGGCCGCTATTGCGACGAAACGCTCCAATAAGGTGACGTATGGTGCTAAGTTAAAACACTCACCCTTTTTTTCCGCTTCTCGGCGCCGATAGTAGGGCAATCCAACTTCCCCGATCGCCGCCACCTCCTCTCGGTGTGCGCGGATCCACGTGAACAGCTCATCCAATTCACACGTCGGCGGCAGTGATTGCTCCGGGTGAAAACCGTAAGCCGGTAAGACACGTTCGGGGTAGCGTAAATACAGTTGCCGCGTTTGTTCGGATGAGTTAAGATCCATCGACACAGCGACGACCCGCTCCACCCCGTACGTGGGGAGCCCCTGTAAAATTTGTGTTTGTGCGGTAGAATCGTATTGATCTAGATGAATGTGTGCGTCAATCATGTGCTTTTTGACCCCATTTCGTCTTAAATTCGCGACTTACTTCCCCAAATTTCCGTAGAATCGAGTATACTATTACAAATAGTACGTTGCAATTGACAGGCAACGCGTCTATAACGCTACACAATGAAACATATGTATAACGCTACAATGAAACGATTGGAGTTGGTTGGCCGTGTGTCCCTTACACACCACAGACAAACTTATGCGTGCCGAACAAGTACTAACATACATCAACGACGGCGACGACCTTATCGTTCCTCTATCTAACGGCGAACCGCCAACATTATTGGACACACTCGAAGCACACGCCAGCCGCTTAAAAAACGTCCGCATCCACCAGGCAAACCCGCGTCAAGACCGTGCCTATATTCGCGGCGAATACGCCGGTCACTTGCGCCACGTCGCCTATTTTTTGAGTCCTGCCTCGCGCGAGGCGTACAACGCCGGTCTGTGTGACCTCATGCCGAATGACTTTCACCGGACGCCGCGCATACTTTTAGAACAAACGCGGGCGAGTCTCGTCCTTGCCGCCGCAGCGCCACCGGATGCGGAAGGCTATTTCTCCCTTGGTACGAACGGCGATTATGCAGCTGCCCTTATCGGAAAAGTACCGTTTTTCCTCGAGGTGCGCCCGACGATGCCGCACACCTACGGCCAAAACCGGATCCATATGAGCCAAATTGAAGGATATATCGTCAGCGATACGCCGAACCTCGTCGTACCGGCCGGTACGTTTACGGATAAAGATCGACAAATCGCTGCCCACGTGATCGAACACATTCCCGACGGCAGTACACTACAAGTAGGGATCGGTAACATTCCGAGTGCGATCATTAATGAATTAAAGGCGAAAAAACATCTCGGCATCCACACCGAGCTGCTTACCGACGGCATCGTCGACCTCGTGGCGGCTGGGGCGATCGACGGCAGTATGAAAAAGACACACCGCGGAAAAATTGTCGGTACGTTCGCCCTCGGTACGCAAAAACTGTACGATTTTATCGATGAAAACCCAGATGTACACATCTTACCCGTCGACGCCGTTAACGACCCGCGCATCATCGGACAAGAAGATCACATCGTCGCCATTAACGCGACGACGGCAGTCGATTTTTACGGCCAGTGTGCGTCTGAGACGATCAACGGCAACTACTATTACAGTTCGAGCGGTGGACAAGCCGATTTTGCCCGCGGCGCCGCTTTTGCTACAGCGGGAAAAAGTTTTATCTGCCTCCATTCGACGACAAAAGACGGTAAAACGTCGAAAATCACCCCTCATCTCGCACCCGGTTCCGTCGTGACGACCTCCAAAAACGACGTGCACTTCATCGCCACCGAATACGGGGCAGTCGACCTAAGAGGCAAAACCGTGCGGGAACGGGCAAAACGACTCATTAGTATCGCCCACCCGAAATTCCGCGAAGAGCTGACGTTCGCCGCGAAAAAGATGGGACTGTAAACGAAAATCCCCGAACGTTATTTATAAATTTTAACGCTGAGCTATAGGCCTACAAACGACACAGACGGTACGCTTTACGTACCGTCTGTTTAGGTCAGGTGGAGTCCCGAGTGTTGTCGATCAAGTGTACCGTTACAAGTTTTTCCGTTATGCGATGCGGCGAGCCGCAGGCTTACGATTAATCGGCTAGTCCAGTCACAACTTGCTGTTAATCGATTAGTCCCGTCACAAACTTGCTGTTAATCGATTAGTCCCGCCTCTTTCAAAAAATCGACGGCGACGTCTTCATACTGTTCTTTATCGATATCGACGCGCGCATTTAGCTTTTGCATCGTTTCGTTGTCAATTTTGTCAGCTAGCTTATTCAACACGTCTTCTAGTTCAGGGTGTTTCTTTAACGTGTCGGCTCGAATAAGTGGCGCTGCGTAATACGGCGGAAACAATTTTTTGTCGTCCTCGAGCACTTTCAAGTTAAACGCAGGAATGCGCCCGTCCGTCGCATAAGCGTCAATGACATCTACTTTTTCATTTTTTATTGCCTTGTATATAATCCCCGAGTCCATCGACTGTGTCGCGGCAAACTCGAACCCGTACGTTTTTTGTAGTCCCGCATAGCCGTCTTCCCGTTCCAAAAACTCCGGTTCCGACCCGAGCGTCAGCTCCCCGGCCACCCGCTCAAGATCGGAAATCGTCTCTACGCCCCACTTTTTCGCATCTTTTTCACGGATCGTGAGTGTGTACGCGTTGTTGAAGCCGATCGGTTTTAGCCACACTAAATCGTATGCTTCCTGAAATCTCTTTTTTACGCGCTCATACGCTTTGTCCGGGTCGTTAATCGTCTTTTCTCCCAAAATATTCATCAGACCTGTACCAGTATATTCGACGTAAAGATCGTAATCGCCGCGGCGCAGGCCATCGAACACTGGGGCCGTCCCACCGACGAACGACTCGTAAGTGACGTTTAGGTCGGTATGAGCCTCAATGAGGTGCCCCATCATGTACACCATAATTTCCTGTTCCGTAAACGGCTTTCCGCTTATGGTGATCGTGTGATCTGTCTGTTTTGCGTTATCGGCCACGTCGCCCTGGCCAGGTGTGTCCGACTTGGCTTGGTCGGCGTTACTCATGCCGACGAAGACGGCGATGGGCACGATTAATAGCGCTGCCGCTACCGCAACCCAGCGCAATTTGCGCGTACCCGTTTTCGGTTGCTTTACTTTGTCCCCTTTGGGCTTTACGCGTATCTCTATTTTTTTTAACACAAAATCTAGCGCGATCGCCAGCAGTGCAGCTGGCAGCGCGCCCCCGAGAATGAGGCCAGTGTTGTACGTTTGTAGGCCGCGGTAAATTAAGTCACCGAGACCGCCTGCTCCGATGAGACCCGCAACCGTCGCAACCCCTACGATTAAGACGGCTGCCGTGCGGATCCCGCCCATAATCACGTTTAAGGCAAGCGGGAATTCGACCATCCACAACACTTGGCGATTCGTCATCCCCATCCCTACTCCTGCTTCGATCACCGAACGGTCAACGCCGAGAATGCCGAGATACGTATTGCGCAAAATCGGCAGCAATCCGTATACAGTGAGCGCGATAATCGCCGGCGTCTTCCCCGTCCCGACGAAAGGAACTAAAAATACGAGTAAGGCAAGGCTCGGAATCGTTTGAAATACGGCAGTAACCCCGATTATGGGATCGGCAATTCTTTGGTGGCGCGTCAACCAAATCCCGAGCGGCACAGAAATGATAATGGCGATTCCGACGGAAATTAAAGACAAATACATGTGTTCGACAATAAGCCCCCACACCATCGGCCAACGATTTATAAATACGTCAGCTGTATCAGAAATAATTTCACTGATCGTGATGACCTCCTGCTCCTTAAGTTCCTTAAAGTTACTATTGCTCGTAGTAGGGGTCAAACGGGCTCACGTCACGTGAGCCCGCTCTATCAGGCGCAGGAACCGTTGCGCAGCACTCAGCTTCCGTATCCATCCTATTCGGCCGTATTTCGCACGTCCCGTCCCCTGTGAAAAATAGAAAAAGGCGGCAGCCGCCGCCCTTGTACACGATGAACTTGTCGGAAGTGGGAAGTGAACATATGATGCTGGGCGCACGGATGAGTTAGCCGACAGTGACCGACAGTAATCGAGAGTGGCCGACAGTGACGGACAGTGACCGACTGCTTACGGCTAGCCCGTCAACGACGATACGTTATCTTTCTCCGGCTTGTTCATCACGCGGTTATTGCCGCCGTTCGCAATAATGTTATCACGCAAATACGCCCACTGCTTTTTGGCAACCCTCCCTTGATTTTCTTTCGCATAGAAAATATTCAACACTCTCTCCCGCTCGTCTTTATAGTCGTCGATCCCGGAGGCGAAGTCGGTTAACGTCTGCAGTAATTCTTCAAATTCGCGCACGTGCGGCCCCGGGGTAACTTCGTCGTACTCGTAATACATCTCATTAGACGTTTTTAAGTATTTTTCCAGATCGTAACAGTAAAAAACAACAGGCCGGTCAAGCAACAAGTAGTCCGTATAACAACTCGAGTAATCTGTGATTAATATGTCTGTATACTTTAAAAGCAACTGCGGATCTAGATTGTCGTGACTGACGTCGATGACGTGCTTCAACAACTTTGACACGTGCCCGTTGCTATACATGTGGCGTTTTACTAAAAACTTATATCCATAAGTTTCACAAAACGCGTCGATGGCCTTGAAATCTAGGACATCGTTAATATCAGTGTCCTTTTTACCGTGGTTTCTATGCGTTGGCATGTACGTAATAATTTTTTCCCTTTTAATATATTCCGGAAATTCCTTCTCTTCGTCTGATTCATAAAAGAAGACGTCGTTACGCGCTTGCCCCATTTGTAACACATTTTTTGGCGATACGAGAAATGTCTCTGGGTAATACGACGATACCCGCTCGCTCGTCGAGATGACGTAATTGTTTTTCGCCGTTTGCGTATGCACAACGCGCATGTTGAAAAACCGTTTGAGGCGTTTCGGTTCGTGCATCGCTTTATACGTAAATGTCCTTTTGTTGGCACCCCACACCTTTTTTAAGCCGACGCCGTGCCACGTATTGATCGAAGTAGCACCTCCGAGCAGCATGCGGTTAAAATCGTCGTGAATGGAATGTGAATGAATAAACGTTTTGGCACGCAATTGCATAAATATTCCTTTTAACGAATGGTAATAATACGCTTCGTAACCGAGCTGGCGGACGCGCTTTACCGCGCGTTTGTTTTTTAACACCCACACACAGCGCAGACCGTCTTCCTCGATCGCTTCTAAAAACAAGTATTTTGGGTTCCCGCGAAAACCGTTGCCGTTTTCGGCACCAAACACGATGAGTTGCTTGTCTCGCGGGAACAGTTTTGCCAAATGGTAAACGATGACGACCAACGACCGTCTTATGAATACTTTCGCAAACTTCCCTGTCTTTACCAAAAAGTTTTTGTTCAAGGAAAGGAATATGAAGAACAAAAGCGCTGTTTGGATGACAGGATTCCATTCCAAAAAAGTTACCATGGACGATTCACAACCTCTTTTCTCTCCTTTGAGCACCCGCGTGTTGCGATCGCGCGTATCAGACGACGGTCGCATCGCGAGGCACACTTTTCTTCACACGATACACCCGACGCCTGCCATTATTAGCGTTTAACGTCAGGGGCTGATTTCTTTTATTATTGTACCAAATTTTGTGGTATGCGGGCTGACATTTTTTGTACGCTGGCAAAGTCTTATTATTTCGGCGCTGTCGGAATAAGCGACCGCCTATTGAATCATCGCGCTTTAATAACATCAAAAACTTGGCTGTAACGTTTTTTCGTTGCGAAAAAATAACAGGGAGCGGCTTTTTCTACCCCACTCCCTGCGTACACATGCATATGCCTGTTGTTCGCATCCTGTTACCATTTTATTGATGCTTAAACAGCACCCGACAACTATCCGCATTTTTCGTCTCCCATGAGAAATATATTTCATACTCCCCCGAATTGTACACGACAGACCAGGTTCCATCCTTCATGCTTGTGCCTTCCGAGCCAGGGGAGCCGAGGATGCGCGTCACTTCGTCGAGTCGTACATCCGCCAACAGAGTGATTGACGAAACGGTTGATTGGTAGATGTGAAAGACTACGTTTTGCGCATTGTAAGCAATGTAATCGACTTCGTAAACGCCGCGTTCGTCCGGTTCCCCCCACCTCTTTTCAATTTCTGCTTGCTCAGTGGCTAAAGGGATGTCGATGCCGTTTAAGATCCCTTGTGATGCTAACTGTAGCGTTTCTTTATTCAATTTGAATAGTGGGTGGATCGCTTTTGGCTCTTGGTGTTTCTTGTCGGGAGATTTGTCGGAACCGCCTTCGCTGTCCCTAGCGACGGTTTCCTTTCGAGCGTCCTTCGCACCCGCTTCTTCTCCCTCTCCGTCCCCTTTTACATCTTCCTCGGAACGACTAGCGTCAGTTTCTTCGTCATCCTCTGACGCGACGCCTTCGTCATCCGTTGCTTGCCCGGAGCGATCTCCTTCTGTTTTTTCAGCATCTTCTTTCTCGGCGTGGTCGCCCTTTTTATCCGTACTGTTTTTCTCCAGACTCTCTTGTTCCGTCTTCTTGCTATTGCTATTCGTTCCCTTTCCGCTATTCTCCGGTTTTCCGTCCTGTTTCTCTTCTGCACTCCCCTTTGATACGTCCTTGTCCTTCGCCCCACTGCCACATGCGGCTAGTGCAAAAACGAGTACGACAGAAATGAGTGAAAAAAATGTGCGCCGCATGCGTATACCCCATGCGCTTCCCGTGAACAACTTGCCTCTCCCCCTTAATCACGTACATCAAAAAAGCTCGCAGTAACATCTTATGGATATGCCTAAAATAAGTGCGATATGTTTTACCGTGCTATGTCTTATTAATGCCTTTCGTATGTGTAACATTTCTCTCGAAGGGTTTTAGCAGGAATTTGGAGGGAGAATATAGAAAAGGAAGACCTAAATAGTACTCCTAACCACCACGAAAGGAGAGGTCTTCCTTGAAAACCATTATACCAGAAATCGCTACTATCTTGGAACAGTCTACAGATATGTTGTCGTTTTGGGAAAGCTTACGTATTCGCCTGATGGAAGTGATGGCTGATCTGTTCGGAGAATTTTTGGAGCAGCTCGATCAGATGATGACGACGCATTACAAGGAAAAATACGGTTGGAAAAGTGAGCGATTGGACAGCCGGGAGTTCACCAGTTTTTTTGGGACAGTGTCCTATAAACGCCACTTGATGTACGACCGAAACGGAAACGCACATTACCCTGTCGATGAGGCAATCGGTTTAAAACGCCGTAAAAGATACAGCCCAGACCTTATGATGCTCGGAGCAGAGTTAGCTGCAGCGCCGGGAATGACCTACCGCCTCGCCTCAGAGGTCACGCAAAAACTTGCCGGTATAACGATCAGCCATACGACGTTTCAGCGCTTAGTAAAAGAAGCAGGTGAAGCTCAAGCTGTCATGGATGCTGAAAAAAGGGATCGAATTTTTGAGGATACGGTAATTCCTAACTCTCCGTCCGTTAAGCACTTATATTGCGAAGCAGATGGCTTATACGTCAAAGGGAGAGGCAAAGGAATAGAGATCAAAAATATGCTTGCCTATACCGGGTGGGAGCAAAACGGACAGCGTGTCTCGTTAACAGATCGTCACGTCTTTTCTACCGTTGAATCGGTGGATGACTTTTGGGAAATAGGTTATGCAGCGATTCGACATCGTTGGGATCTCTCACATACACATGTGGCGACTAATGCGGATGCGGCTTCATGGATCTCTGAGGAACGCGTTCAAAATACCTTTTCTGAAGCGACATCGGTTGTCCGCCAATTGGATCCTTTTCACGTAAAGAGGAGTATTCGTCGCGGGTTGAGCCGCCAGCCAAGGCTCATTCCTCAAATTGAAAAGGCAATATCCGAAAAAAATAAGGATAGGTTTAAAGCGGTGATTGATACGGCACAGGGAAATGCAGAGACGGAGCGAGAGGAAAAGCGTATCGAGAACATGCAGAAGTATCTTGAAGGGCACTGGGAGATCCTCTGCGACTGGCGTGAGGTTAGTCCAGACGTGCCAAAAAATGCTCGTAGGATGGGATGCATGGAATCGAACCAGAGACGTCTGGCATACCGCATGAAACGTCGTGGCATGTACTGGAGTGAAGAAGGGGCTCAAGCCATCGCCAAAGTACAACAAGGCGTTACCAATGGGACGTTGAGACAGGCATTATTAACTGTCTGGCCCAACCGCCAAGTGACACAAAAACTAAAACGCCATGCGAGGCGAATAGGTAAGTCGGATCACATTGGGGTTCAAGTTGGCAGGATCCAAGTAGGTGCCGCATCAGCTTCAAGTGCTATTGGGTATTTGGATAAGGTGGTTAATCGCCGTCCTTGAAGAGTTAACTCCTCAAGGGCGGACAACAAGTGAACGTTAGGGAATGACATATTTAGGTCTTTAAATCCTTGATCCTGTAAGGTCGTCGAGTAAAGCTTGACACATACATGCCTTTCTGCCGAGGCGGTTCACCTTTCTTTCTATGCTACAATTAAAAAACGGAGGAGATAGGGAATGAAAATAAAGAAGGTGCTCAATAATAGCGCCGTCATCGTACAAGATCAACAAGAAGAAAAAATCGTTCTCGCCCCTGGAGTCGGCTTCTAAAAACGGAAAAACGACTTCGTCGACCGTACGAAAATAACAAAAGAGTTCGTCATGAACAATCCAAGCGAACAAAAGCGGTTCAAGACTCACTAAAGACGATTCCTAAGGAACACATCACCCTTTCGGAAGAAATTATTACTTACGCTGAGGCGCGCCTAAATACAGAGCTCCGATTTCGTATGACGAAGATGGAAAAATGTTTTTAATACGTTAACAAAAATCGGCCCTTCCACCATCGCTTGGGCGAAGAGTGTAGGGCCGTATCCTTATTTTAGTATAGGAACACGTGGCACGTCGGTACGCGACCATCAATCATCCCCTAACGCAAGACGTAAGCCGATCAACACAAAGAGCAGCGCTTTCGCTAAGCCGACGTATCGTGCTACCCGCGGTTTTTCCCACAGCTTTTTGCCGACGCTGCCGGACAAGAGGGCCACAAGGAAGAAAATGCATACCGCCTGAACCATGAACAAGATCCCTAAAAAAATCATCTGTAAAGGCGCGTTCCCCGCTTGCGGCGAAACGAACTGCGGCAGAAAGGCTAGGAAAAACAAAGATACTTTCGGATTCAGCACGTTCATAAAGATCCCGCGCCGGTACAGCTGTCCTAACGTTTGGCGTTTCACGGTACCTGCAGTTGGCGCTTGTTTCCCTTCGCGCAACGCTTGCCACGCGAGGAACAACAAGTAGCAGATTCCGGCGTATTTAATCGCTTGAAAGGCGAGCGTCGACTGGTGCAAAATCGCGGAAATGCCGAGGGCGGCGGCGAGGGTATGCACGGTAAGACCAGAGCACAACCCTAACGCAGTCGCAAGCCCTGCTTTTTTACCGTGAGATACGCTTTGCGCGGCGACGAACAAAATATCTGGCCCAGGTGCAAGTGTCAGTAGCGCTGAAACGGCAGTAAAATAAAGGATAGTAGAAATATCCATAACGTCCCTCCCCTCCCTATTAAACGAATCAGTTGAATATATTTTTCGCGGCGTATAACGATGTTTCACTCTACATTAACGTAAAGCTTCCCCGCTGCCAACTGTCGCGTTTCATTGCCGAAGTGATCTCGCGCCGTCACTTCGATATGTGCCCCAGCAGCACGCATGTTCGCCGGTACGGTCCAGTAACCGACGTAGTAACCCGGCTTTGTTTCCATGAACGGCAGGTGGATCGCATTGGCCTTCGTCCCAGCGCGGACGCTAGCGGTGACAATAGTAAACTTGCGGCCAGTACGAAAGAGAGCAACGTTTTTGACAACATACCCTTCTTCTTGTTCATCTGCATTAACCCTTCCCTCTCCAATATTTATGTATATTCCCTTTATATTATAGTTAATATTTGTAGTCATGCCTAGCATGTTTTTGTATTTTGTCAATTTTCAATATGCCTTGTCTTCCGCTCGTCACCTCGAAATACTGTTGGGAAACGCTGCCAACTGTCGCGTTGATCCTTGCTTCCTTTCTATGTTCATAATAAAGAACGGCAAACGATGAAAACAGTCGTTTTCATTCGCTACTACGTACTAACTACCGCAAATTGCTCATTTTTCGTGCCTTTTGACCCTTCCATCTACTGACTGTTTCCGCTATAATTCTTAATAGAGAACAAAGGTAAGAGAAGCTTTGGTAAGAGGAGCTTTCCATTACCGCACACCGTACACACTTTCGATTTACCTGCGACTGGGAATGTGCCTACGATTGAACTTCCTCGGTCAAACAAAAGCGCCGAAACAGTTGGCCAAGGAATTCAATATATTTCACACACTATGTTAAGGAGGAAATAAAGTGACAAAAAGAACTAAAATTTTATCGACGTTAGGCGTTTTGGTATTTGCCATCGCCCTCATTACCGCTGGGTCTTTCGCACTCTTCACTTCGGAAGCGTCCAACGAAGGAAATACGCTCAACGCGGGGACGTTAGAACTCGTAAATGCGCACGGCAGCCATGCCTTCTACATTAACAACGTGGCACCTGGCGACAGCGGTACCGAAACGGTGAAAGTACATAACAAAGGTACGCTCGACGCTTGGGTAAAAGTGTCAAAGGTTGAAACGAGCGGTGCGCTCTTCGATGGTAGCCACCCGGTTCAACTGCAGCACAGCGAAGACGTTATCAAAATTGAAGCTGGCGGCTACGGCGACGTGCCTGTCAACTGGGTCTTCCCGCGCGAAGCTGGCAACGAGTACCAAGGACAAACCGGTAAAGTTAACATTCACGTCCAAGGGGTACAAGTGAAAAACAACGACGATCCGAACAACATTGACTGGTAAGTCTTAAGGTTTATGAAGTTGGGCGCTTAACTTCAATCTTTAAAAATTGTGCGCGGCGATGACTCGTTTTGCCGCGTACATTTTTTGATGTTATTCATTCCCTCAGCATGTTACTATTAGCATGTTACTATAAGACGATCGATCCGATTGAGCGACGTTTGTAAGTCTACTTTCTACTAACTGGGGGAGGTTCTCATGCGCAGACCTTTATTTACCCTCATCAGTCTCTCCGTCACCGTTCTTTTACTACTGGCGGCCGTACCCGCCTCGTCGTACGCCCTCATGCGAGCGGAAGTGCAAGCGCCGGCCGGAACGTTCGGTGCAGCATTTGTCTTTCCCGACACAGTCGACAAACTGGCTCAAAACGTTCACGAGGCACGCGTTCGCGTGAAGGAACTGCAGCAAACAGCGCGCTCTCTGAACAAACAAAAGTCGTGTTCCGAAGCGAGAGACGCGGTACAAGCGATCCAAGACTCGCACCGGCAAGCGAAAGCAAGCGTTAAGAAGCTTACGCAGTACCGCGAACGAGCCGCACAGGAGGTAGCGGATGCGTCCGAGAAATTTGCGGCACAATCGCCCAATGTGCAAGCGGCAAAACGGTTGCAACAAACGATCGCGCGCGCCTACAACCGTGCACAAAAAGATTTCGCACAAATTGAGTCGGTAACCCAAACGGTAACCGAAGCTGTGAAAATGTGTCGCGAAGACGACAGCGCGAAAGAAACAGAAAAGAAAAAGCCTAAACAGCGGAAAGTGGACAGCCCGCAAACTAAACGGGGCGAGAAGTTAGACAAGCCGCCACGCAAGACGAAGGACAAGACTGAAGAGAATTCTGTAGACGAGTCTGCAGACGAGGGGAAAGACGGTTCTAAATCGGGCACGACCAACGAAACTGGCGACACGACAAAGGATCGGGCAAAAGACGGGAAAAAGGATAGGACGAACGACAGGACGAAAGACGACAAGCGAAGCGAACAGTCTGAGCCCACCAACCCCCGTTCGCCTGCCAACAGAACGAAGCCGTCGCCAGATGGATCGAACGGTACTGAGAAAAACGAGAAAAAAGTATCAGATGCGACGGAAGGCACCGCCCAATAAAAAAGCGATAGCCGACCAAATTAGTGCATTTGAAAAAGTGAAGCATACAGCAAGGCGGGATTGTAATGAAAGCGAAGGGCGCAAAAAAGTGGATCAGCCGCATCGCAACGACAGTCGTTGTCGTTGTCTTGCTCTTAATGATATTAATGACCGTGTCGACCGTCACTGCAGGCGGGCCACTAAATCCGCTAGGATATGAACTGTTTGTCGTCTTATCCGGCTCAATGGAACCTTCCATGCAGACTGGTTCTGTCATTCTCGTCAAACATACCGACGCGGAGCAGCAACCGTACAAAAAAGGTGACATCATCACGTTTCGCGCTGAAGGGCAAACGCTCATCACGCACCGCGTTCAAGAAGTCGAACGCGACGGGGACAGCTACAAGTACATTACAAAAGGTGACAACAACGACGCCATCGATCCTAACCCGGTACATCCGGAACAAGTCGTCGGTCATTTTAGCGGGGTCCACATCCCTTATTTGGGCCATGTGCTCGCCTTTGCCCGTTCGAAGGCAGGGATCGCTTTATTGCTCATTATTCCCGGCCTATATCTCATCGTCACCCAAATCGTTTCGTTGCTACGACTTAAGGAAAAAGAAAAGTCGGCACACGAGTCGGCAGATTGAGGGGCAACGCCAACGCGCGTGCCGTTGCCCCCCTTTTTTTTACTTTAATCGACGAGCTCTTTCCAACGAAAAATGGCGACGGCCACACAGTTAAGAGCGCAACCATTACCCCGATTGAACAGAGCGTGACAGCCAGAAACGAATCGCCAACCTCCCCTTCGGCCAACACGGCATATGCATGTGTCGTTAACTGCCCCGGGCTCCAACTCAACCACTTTGTAAAAGTGGCAGTAGCGACCGATAAAACGGTGACGCTAGACAAGGAGAGAAACGCGACGGCACCGACATTTTTCATTAAGATACTGTAAAATACGACGACAGTAACGACAAAACTGAGCCAGAAGCCGTACAGGAGCAAACTGTAAAACCACCGCTGAGGTGAAACCGCGCCGATTAACAGCTCCGTATAGTACCACGATGCGCCGTAACCACACAACAAGGCGACCCACGTGAGTAGTAACAGACTAACCCATTTCGCCGTTACGTATGACGTATACGGGACAGGTTTTAGCAGCACGATCGCCGCGACGCCGCTTTTCCGTTCCTGGGCAACTGTTCCCATCGCAGCCAACGTAAGTACGAGTAAACCGAGCACTCCAAAATCGGCCAACGATTGCGTAAGTACTTCTGCCCCTGTCGGCAACGGAATGTCAATCGAAGCCCCTTCTGGAAGGCCGCCAGCCGTTTCCAATATTTGCGGGAGATAGTAAAAGCTAAGTGGTTTCATCAACCCGAGGACGACAAACACGAGCGGAACCCAAACCCATTTATAGCTGCGCCACATATCTAGCAATTCCTTATGAAATAACACGAACCACTGCGTCATGACTGTACCACCTCCATAAACAGTTGCTCTAGTGACGTGTTCCCCGTCTCAAACCGCGACAGCGACACGCGGTGAGCGGCGAGGGATTGAAGGAGGCTCATTCTTGCCTGCGCCAGATCGTCCACGACCAGTTTGTAGGCCAACCCCTCTTGAGAAAAGTGACTGATCACCCCTTGCCGCTGCCACTCCTTTGCAAGCGGTGCTAGTTCCTCGTCACCTTCGATGACAACTGTACCTCGTTGATGTTTCTGGCGGATCTCTTGTAAACGAGCAGATAGTTTCAACTGTCCTTCATGCATAATTAAGACCGAGTCACTAACCGCCTCGGCGTCGTGCAACACGTGCGTGGAAAATAATACAGTCGTTTCCCGCTTAAGCTGACCAAGCAAGTTGAGTACGTCTCGCCTACCGAGCGGGTCTAGTGCGGAAACTGGTTCATCCAACATGACGAGTTTCGGACGGTGAATGAGTGCTTGCGCAATCCCGAGACGCTGTTTCATCCCGCCGGAGTAGTGACTAATCCGACGGTTCTCGGCGTCAGCGAGACCGACGAGCTCCAGTAGTTCGTCGGTCCGCTTTATCGCGTATAAAGGCGTACCGATTGTAGTACGCTTAACGACACGTTTTCGTTCACAAAAAAAAAGACTACGAATCGCGTGATCCTTAGTCTGATTGGCAGAATCGACAATGCATGCCACATAAGCATCTCGGCACGTCCCAACTGTTTGACATCTGGGAGTTCGTCAGCCGTTAACCTTCCGACATTTGCGGAACCCTTGTCCTTAACAACTCGAGGAACAGCTCCATCGCCTTCGTTTGAAATGGCGTCCGCTGTGTCACGAGCGAAAACTGCCGCACGAATGGAAACCCTTTTAGCGGCACAACATGTAGCGTACGCAAGGCGAGTTCTTTGCGAATTGCCCAGTGCGATAAAAAGGAGATGCCGAGCCCTTCCTCCACTGCTTGCTTAATGAGCTGCGTACTACCAAATTCCATGACTGACGACGGCTTGAGACCGTTCTCGGCAAACATGTGCTCGGTTACGCTACGCGTACCTGACCCGACTTCGCGGACGACCCACGCCTCCTGCGCCAAATCGGCGATCGCTACGCGCGACTGCTGCGCCAATCGATGATTCGCACCGACGACAACGACCATCGCATCGTCGGCGAAGGGCGCCACATAAGCGTTATCGGGGGCAACATCCCCTTCAACAATGCCGACGTCTAACTGGCGGTTGGCGACGCGGTCGGCGATGTAACGCGTATTGCCGATTACCACAGTTGGCTTGATTAACGGATAGGCGGCGTGTAGCTCAGCGATCAGGCGCGGCAAAACGTATTCGCCAAACGTATAACTCGCCCCGATTGCCAGACTGCCACTCGCTTTATACATCATTTCATCGACCAGACCTTGCATCCGCGAATACAACGCAATAATCTCTAGCGCATGGTGCAACACGACCTCGCCAGCCTTAGTCGGACGAATGAATTTGTTGCTCCGCTCTAACAAACGCGCGCCGACGCGTCGTTCCAGCGCCTGGACGTACTGGCTGACCGCTGGCTGAGTCATGTGCAGTTTTTCCGCCGCTCGCGAAAAGTTTTCTTTTTCCACCACGGTTACAAACACGAGTAGTTGTTGATCCATATGACAACCTCTCCTCCGTCAGACGACTCAATTGTATAAGTGTTTACTTATGATAACCATCATAAATGCTTATTTCACTTATTGCATGTCTTCTTATATGATAGCACTATATGTGATCGTTCCATTACGTTAAGTACCTTTCGCCATTTTACACAAAATTAACAAAACACTTTTTAATCAATGGAGGTAGGCGTATGTCATTAGAAGAAACACATGCGTCTCCAGCTGAGACGCCCCTCACCGCAACCAGCAAATCAGCGGATGCGCGGTCTTTACGTACCGCACGTATGTACCGCTGGCTGGGAGGTATCTCGTTTACATTAGCAATCGCCTCGCTCGGATGGGGATTGGCACTCGTTCCCGGTTTTAACCGCGTCGGCCCGCTCGCTTGCGCCATCGTTATCGCCGTTGCGTATCGGCAACTGTTCGGATACCCAGAAGCGATCCGTTCCGGTATCCAGTTTTCAGCAAAAAAACTATTGCGCCTAGCAATTATTTTGTACGGTTTGAAGTTAAATATCGACGTCATTTTGCACCAAGGTCTAGGATTGTTGGCAATCGACGTCGGGATTATCGCTTTCGCTATCATTTTTACGGTTATGCTGGCAAAGTGGCTAAAAGCCGATGCGTCGTTATCACTGCTGTTAGGAGTCGGTACGGGCGTGTGCGGGGCGGCGGCGATTGCAGCAGTCTCGCCAATCGTCAAAGCAAAAGAAGAAGATACCGCGATCGGCGTCGGGATTATCGCCTTAATGGGAACCGTGTTTGCGATCGGTTACACCCTCTTACGTCCGTTCTTGCCGCTCGCCGACGTCGATTACGGCATTTGGTCGGGATTTAGTTTGCACGAGCTTGCCCACGTCGCCTTAGCAGCCGCACCAGCTGGCGAAGACGCGCTCGCTGTCGCGCTACTGGCGAAACTCGGTCGCGTCTTTCTCCTCGTACCTCTCTGCTTCATTTTAATGTACTGGATGAAGCGCTCCGGAAAAGCAAACGAGGATACGACGGTCGACTTTCCTTGGTTCCTGATCGGCTTTATCGCCATGAGTCTGTTTGGCAGCTACGTCCTCGGTACGTTCATAACTGTTCCGCAAGCGGCTATGGACGCGATCTCGACAACGACGACGTTTATTTTAACGATGGCAATGGTCGGGCTAGGGTTGAACGTCAGCTTGCACGACGTACGCACGAAAGGCATGCTGCCGCTACTGGCGATGACGATTACGTCGCTCTTGCTGTCGGTCGTTACGTATGTGGTCGCTGCGAATATGTAATATAAACGTCAGTACTGTTCGCAAGTAAAAAAAATAAACGCCGGTTTTTTTACCGGCAAACAGCGCCTCACGCAAACCGTTCTAAAATGGCGGCAAAATCGAAGCGGTCGGCGATCGTCGTCTTTTTTGGCGGCTGTAAATACCGCTTATCTTTCTCAAACCGCTTGAACACCTCGTACGTCGTCAACGCATCGTCGAGAGCTTTATGCTGCTGGCCTGTCCCATTTTGGCCGTAAGCGCGAATGGCATTGCGTAAACTCGTTAAGTTGCGATCGCCGAAAAAACGACGGTACTCATCAGCTAAGTCAAGTGTTCTAAACGGATTCGGAAATGGTAGGTTTGCCCGATAACAATTGCGCCGCAAGACAATCATATCGCCGTCCCCCCACGTCACGACGATCGTCGGTGCCAACTGAATGTACGCGTCAAACGTCTCTACGAGCTGTGAAAATGATATTCCATCGTCGACCGCATCTTGCGAGATGCCGAGGAACGTCTTGCATCGCTCGCTCAAGACGGGAAAGTGCTCTGGCCGCACGTAGCTGGAGAACGTATCGTATATTTGCCCCCCGATGACCGACACGATCCCCACCTCAATAATTTCTGCAAAAAATCGGTTATTGCCGTTTTTTCTACACGGTTGTTGACGTTTTTTTCCTTCGGGCATCGTGAACTCAAAATCGACAAATAAATATTGATTCATAGCTACTCCTCCTTTGACTGTCTCACCGTATTTGCCTTGCGATGTGTGCATCTTTCCGGTTCTTTTTACCGCTGGGCGCTATTACTATTTTTATGGTGCGTAAGGTGTGAAATGCCTTTTTCTATGTATAACGTACCATGGGCCATGTACCCAATCTAGTCAGCGAACATCAGTTTTGTTATGAAAAACACCCCCATCTCTTGCGAAGAGATCGGGGGGAATAAGCAGCTTCTGTTTGGCAACCGTTACACTTCGGTTGGTACTCATTGCCTTTCCTTGCGGCACGACTAATGATATACTTAAATGACAGCATATACTGTTGGATAAAGATGGATCTTTAGGTACAACTGCTATAAATCTAGGGGGAGTGGCAGAAACATAAATTGTACAAAAGAGGGTTGGAAAAATGAAAAAAGTACTCGCACGCGTCCGCTCAGACGTGCGTTTAGTGGCAACAAAAAGCGCGCACCGCACGCCGAAAACTAGAAAGTTTATTATAAATAGTCTAAACACGAATCACCTTCATCGTAAGGTGTTTTTTTATTGTTTGTTTCGCCGTTACAACTTTATGTAGTCTAAGCACCTTTTTTACTTAGTCGCATCTTTATCGTTCCGTAAGGTAACTGTTTGACTGCGTTATCTGTTCACGTTTGCTAAAGATTGCAGGAACAAAGCGTTGGATACACTAAAAATTGTAGGATTTGTAAGAGGTGAGGAATATGCGTTCATCCCGCGTCGCTGCATTATCGATCGTCAGTAATACAAGTCTCGTCGTTTTAAAAATTATTATCGGGGCGTTAACGGGTTCAGTCGCGATCGTTTCGGAAGCGATCCATTCCGGTCTCGACCTCGTCGCTTCAGTAATTGCTTATATTTCCGTGCGCACGTCGCACCAGCCACCTGACCGTTCGCACCCTTTTGGGCACGGCAAAATAGAGAATGTGTCCGGGACGATTGAAACGTTACTCATATTCATCGCTGGTGCTTGGATTATTTATGAATCAGCGAGTAAATTACTGAGTCCGACTACTCTGCGCCTGCCGTACCTCGGCATCGCAGTCATGCTTTTCGGGGCGCTCGTCAACTTCCTTGTCGGACGAAAGATTGGCCGCGTCGGAGAAGAGACTAAGTCGGTAGCGATGAAGTCGAACGCACTTCACTTAATGACAGACGTGTACACATCTTTGGGTGTCGCAGCGAGCCTAATGCTCGTCAGTGTAACGGGAATGCACGTTTTAGATCCGCTCATCGCGATCGGCATCGCCTTGTTTATTATGAAAGAAGCGCTCGATTTAGGGAAGGAGTCGTTCTTGCCACTCGTCGATGTAAGCTTGACGGACAAGGAACACCGGCAGATCATCAGTATTCTTAAAAGATACGCCCATGAATACATCGAGTTCCACGACTTGCGCACGCGCCGCTCGGGTCCAGAAGAACATATCGACCTCCACCTCGTCGTCGCAGCAGACAAAACGGTCGCAGAAGCCCATTCCTTGTGCGACCGGGTGGAAGCCGATATTCGCAGTAGTTTTCCGCAGGCGCAAATTCTCATCCATATCGAACCGGAGTCGGAGCGGGGGCAAGCTGAACTACCGTTGCCGTAGCGCGGGCGCATCCCTCGCCACGGCGACTGTTCGTTCAACGTTCGGTCGCGCCTCTCGTCACACGAGTGGGTTAAATCTGATGAACAGGTGGTACAAATAAAAGCCGGCGTTACCTAAAAAGGCGAGAAACGTCACGTAAAAACCGACTGTCGTTAAGTTGATAATTAAGTCCTGCCGTTTCTCGTCCTTTAATTTAAGCAAACTAACTACGAGAATCGCTAACGCCAATACGATCAAAAGCACGACCGTCGTTTCGAACATCGTAATATGTAACGAGGCCGTTTTCAAATCCAGTTGGCCAACCTTGTGTAGTAATTCTGTCGGCTGATCCCATAACTCCTGCGGCGCAACCGCCAGTAGAACTGCCGTACCGATAAACATCGATATAGCAATAACCGCTGTTACGAGTAAAGAAACGATAATCACTCCCAAAGCGGGATCTCTCCTCTCACACTTCACATTATTTTACAGTATCTATAGTTTAGTTTAAACCGCTTATGAATGGAACTACTATATAAAATGTGTGCGGGTTTAGTTCTAAAAACGATGTGACGGCCATCTCGATTCACACATTGCGACCTGCACGTTACTACTTTATCGCAATGCGTGTTTTTGCACAACATTATTACACACATCGTATGCTATCGTTCACATTAAAAGCAGCAAGTCTTGTGGATCGGCCAACAGTTCGCCAAGCCTGTTCGTAAAGTTGACCGCTCGTACACCGTCAGTCACGCGGTGATCAAACGACAAGGACACATTCATCATATCGCGAATGACAATCGTCCGTTCATCTTGTGCCTCCACGACGACAGGACGCGCTTTTATTTTGTGAAATGCGATGAGAGCAACTTCCGGATGACGAATGATCGGAGTAGCGGACGTTCCACCGCGCGCGCCGACACTGCTTACGGTAAACGTGCCGCCAGAGATGTCATCCCGCGTCAATCGCTGCGCCCGCGCCTTCTCGGCTAACTGTTGAACTTCCTCTGCCAACGTCAGTAAACTTTTTTTGTCCACGTCTTTGATCACTGGTACGACGAGTCCTTCAGCTGTATCGACAGCGATGCCGAGGTGATAGTGCGGGTGCAAATAAACGTCCGTGCCTTCCGCACTCCACGTCGCGTTGAAGACGGGATACTCCCGCAAGGCCAACGCTAACGCTTTAAGAAAAAAAGGAAGGAACGTCAACTTGACGCCGCGCGCCTCTGCTTTCGGCTTCAACTGCTCGCGAAGATGGATTAACTCAGTCACGTCCAACTCCTCAAAATGGGTGACGTGCGGAATCGTAAAGGCGGATTTGACCATATTTTTCGCAATCGTGCCGCGCAGCCCATTAAAGTCGAGCTTTGTGGATTGTGTGGCGACAGAAACGTCCGTCGACGGGTTCGGGTTAGTTGGGTCCGCCCCGGAAACATAGTGCGTATCATACAAATCGCGACTGTCGCGATTGTCGCCACCGTGATTAGCTATGTTATCATGAGAGTCGTGTCTATCACGGTTGTCCATGCGATCACAACGATCATCGCCACCGTGGTTGTCATCGATGTCACGACGGTCGAGCACGTCCAGGTTCTGCCGTTCCGGGGAAATTTGAGAATAGTCTGGCCGCAATGAGTCGCGGCGCACATCTTCTTCTAGTACTCTCCCCCCTGGACCTGTACCCTTTACCGTCTCGAGGCGCACGCCTAGTTCGCGCGCGAGGCGGCGCGTGGCTGGAGCGGCTAGCACGAGTTGTTGCCGCTTAGTCGGCGAGTGCACATGGTGCACGGTACTGTCGCTTGCGATGAGCGGAAGCTCCCTGTGAGGATCGGGACTTGTTCGACTGTTTTTTCGACTGTCATCTCGACTGTGATCTCCCTCTACGGCAATGCGTAAAAGTAAGCCGTTCACTTCGACCACCGTTCCTGCGTCGACAAATACGCGTTCGACGACACCTGTGGCTGGTGCGGGAATTTCCGCTACGACTTTGTCCGTCAGCACTTCGACAATCCCTTGATCTTCAACGACTCGCTCGCCTTCGCGGACGAGCAGTCGCACGATTTCACCTTCTTGCATCCCTTCCCCAATATCCGGTAAACGCACGTCTACAGCCATGCGCTCCCCTCCTCAGTTTTGTTTTACCTTTTATTTAACTATCGTTCCTTAAGCAGTGATCGACTCGACCATCGCGGCAGTGACTCTAGCAGCCGTCGGCAAATAGTCGTCCTCCACGGCAAAAGCGGGCACGGGGACGTCGTAACCGCAAACGCGTTTCAGCGGCGATCGCAAGTAATAAAACGCTTCTTCGCTAATGAGTGCAGCGAGTTCACCGCCTAAGCCGCCCGTTTGGTGCGCTTCGTGCACGATGGTCACACGGCCCGTTTTTTTTATCGAAGCGACGACGAGATCGCGGTCGAGCGGGGCGAGGGTACGCAAATCGATCACGTCAGCCGTCCAACCGTGTGCGCGCTTTAAGCGCTGTGCAGCTTCTAATGCGACCGATACCATCGCCCCCCAAGCGATCACCGTCATGTCGTCACCGCTCTGTACACGGACGCCCTTCCCGATTGGCACGCGGTAAAGCCCGCTCGGTACCTCTTCTTTTTGACTACGATAGACCTTGGTCGGTTCGAGAAAGATCACCGGGTCTGGATCTTCAATCGCGGAGATGAGCAACCCTTTCGCATCGGCAGGACGACTAGGAACGACGACTTTCAATCCTGGGGTGTGAACGAAAAACGACTCCACACTTTCCGAATGCAGCTCTGGGGCGCGCACACCTGCACCCATCGGTGCGCGTATGACGAGCGGCACCGTATATTGACCTTGCGAGCGCACGCGTAAGCGCGCGACGTGAGAAACAATTTGCTCGAAGGCGGGGTAAAGAAAACCGAGAAATTGCATTTCTGCGACTGGCAACAGCCCGTTTAAGGCCATTCCGATTGCCGTACCGACGATCCCCGACTCTGCCAGCGGCGTATCGATGACTCGCTCGTCGCCGTACTTTTCGTATAGCCGATCCGTCACGCGAAAGACGCCGCCGTTGACACCGACGTCTTCACCGAGTACGAGGACTCGTTCGTCGGTGGCTAATTTCACATCGAGCGCATCGTTGAGCGCTTGCACCATATTCATCTTCCGCATCGTCTGCGCCGTCATACGAAGGCCACCCCCCAATCGTTTTTGTTAGACGCCTCGCGGTGGGCGCGCATCACTCGTTGTTGCTGCTCGTAGAGCAGCCAGCTTTTTTCCGCTGTCACATGCTCAAACATTGCCGCTGGATCTGGCTTTGGTGCTGATTCCGCCAGCTTTAACGCCTCTTCGACGCGCGCCGTCGCCTCCTGTTGCCACGCGCGCTCCCGCGTTTCATCCCACTTACCATGGTGCGCGAGTAACAACTGCACCCGTTTTAAAGGATCCTTCTCCCGCCAGCGTGCGGTCAACTCCTCTTGGGCGCGGTACTTGGCGGCGTCGTCTGCCGTCGTATGCGCCCCGTAACGGAAAGTTACCGCTTCAATCAAAGTGGGGCCGCCTCCGCCCGCAGCGCGCCGCACCGCTTGTTCGCTCACCTGTTTGACTGCAAACACGTCGTTACCGTCGACGCGCACACTCGGTATGCGGTATGCCTGTCCCCGTTCGGCCACCGTTTTTGCCGCCGACTGACGCGAAAACGGGACGCTAATCGCATAGCCGTTATTTTGGCAAAAAAAGATGACGGGCACTTGAAAAACACCGGCAAAGTTTAACGCCTCGTGAAAGTCGCCTTCCGATGTCGCCCCGTCGCCAAAATAGACGATTGCGACCGTTTGTTCCCGCTTCAGTTTCGCCGCCCAAGCGACGCCGACTGCGTGCAACATTTGCGTCGCAATCGGTACAGACGGCGGCAAAATGTGCCGCTGACGCGTGGTACGTCCACCTTCGACGCGACCCATCCAATAAATGAACTGTTGCACGAGGTCGTCGCCGAAGGCGATCATTGCGGCGTGGTCGCGATACGTCGGAAACATCCAGTCGTCGTCCCGCAGTGCAGCCGCACTCCCGATTTGGGCTGCCTCCTGTCCCTCGAACGGCGCGTATGTGCCGATGCGCCCTTGCCGCTGCAACCGAATCGCTTTGCGGTCAAACGTGCGAGCGAGCAGCATCTGCCTGTACATTTTTTCAAAGAATGGCATGTCCCACGTTTCGCCGTCATCTTGCAATTCCCCGTTCGGGGCAAGCAGCTGTACCATTTTTTCTTCCACTCGGCATCCCTCCGTATCCGTGATCCGTAACTGGCTTCAAGTAGCCGTTATGAGCTATTAGCTCCCAGAAGCCGTCAGCGATTGTCTGCCGCCTTCGGTAACGTTGCCGGCTAATCTGGCAGTTTCTTTACGATCGCAGACAATTGGCGATATGCTCCGTTGATTTGCTGTGTCGGTAGGTGACGATTCGTTATGTTTATTTGTCACGTTGAACTGTTTCGAAGACGTTCTCCGTTCGTCGGTCGACGATGCGCACCGCTTTCCCTTCACTGCGCGCAATGCCGCCTGGACGGATGAACTTAATTATAGCCGCCACATTGAGCCGTTCTCGTAACTTACTTTCGAGCCGCAACCGCAGGTCGTGTACAGCATCACACCTCTCAATCTCCTCGCTATTCGAATATTCGTACCGCAATCCATAAGGTGGTTCTGAAGCACCCCTGAGATCCGCACCCTGCTCCTTTGCGCGTCCGGCAATGTGTGCCGCATAATAATGTGCCGTCAGCTCGACGTGCAGTTCACAATAATCGAGCGCGCCCCGCTTACTTAAATGCAACTGATAGTGCGGCGCCAGTTCCACGTGTTCCAACAGCACGGGTTCGATTTCAGCCGGAAACACGTTCACGCCGCGAATAATGAGCATGTCGTCGACACGCCCCTTTACGCGAGACATGCGCGGTGTTGTACGACCGCACTCGCACGGTGTATACGTCAACGAAGCGATATCGCCCGTGCGGTACCGAATAACAGGAAACGCCTCTTTCGTCAGCGACGTAAAGACGAGTTCCCCCGTCGCCCCTTCGGGAAGCACTTCCCCAGTCTCGGGATCGACAACTTCCGCATAAAAGTGGTCGGCGCCGATGTGCAACCCGTCTTGCGCCTCGTAGCACTCGATGGCGACGCCGGGTCCGACCACTTCGCTAAGACCGTAAATATCGACCGCCTTGAGCGCCAATTTCTGCTCGATCGTGCGACGCATCGCGTCTGACCAAGGTTCCGCGCCAAAAATGCCGTAGCTGAGAGACGTCTCGCGCGGGTCTAAACCGAGCTGTTCCATTTTTTCCGCAATCGCCAGCATGTACGACGGCGTCGCAGAAATGCCGTCCGGTTGTAAATCGCGTATGAGTGTCACCTGCCGCTCGGTAAACCCTCCGGACACTGGGACGACCGTCACCCCGAGCCCTTCTCCGCCGTAGTGTAACCCGAGACCGCCAGTGAATAGGCCGTAACCGTAGGCGTTATGCAACAGATCGCCCGGTTTCCCCCCGGCACACATAATCGCCCGCGCGCACAACTCTTGCCAGATGCGAATGTCATTGCTCGTGTATCCGACGATCGTCGGTTTCCCTTTCGTTCCAGACGACGCGTGTACGCGCGCCAAATGCGTCCGTTCAACAGCTAACATACCGAACGGGTAATGCTCGCGCAAGTCACTCTTTGTCGTAAACGGCAACTTGGCGACATGCGGCAACGTCTCGATGTCATCTGCGGAAATTCTCGCCGCAGCTAAGCGTTCCCGGTAAAAAGGTACCTTCTCGCTGACGCGCGCGACGGTTTGTTTTAACCGCCCCAACTGTAAAGCCGCAAGCAGCTCCCGCGGCATTGTCTCTACTCCGCGATGCAAAATCACACGCTCTCCTCCCTCACCTCAAGTTTGTCTCCCTCTTTTTTTTACGAATATGCACAATGCGACACAATAAGGACGACTCTTACCGACCCCAAAATGCCTAAAAACCCAAATGTCACTTACTACCGCTGGGTGGTACGTCCGTTAACCGGTATGTGTCCCTTGTAAAAAAATTGTTGCGCGCGCGTTGCATGGCGAGGCGCTGTTCGACGACGCGATCGGCCGCTGCTGCCGTGCATATGCCTTCCCCCTCGGCCATGGCATAAACTTGTCGCAACGTATCGTAAATCGTTTTCGTCTTTTGCAACACTCGCTCTTTGTTCGCGCCGTACAGTTCGTCGGCCACTTGAATTAAACCGCCACTGTTCACGATGTAGTCGGGCGCGTAAGTAATCCCTTTTTGCTGTAACCTTACCCCGTGCGCTCGCGACAGTAGTTGGTTGTTCGCGGAGCCGACGATAGCTTTTACTTTTAACGCGTCAAGCGTGTCGTCGTTAATGACTCCACCGATAGCACAAGGGACAAACACGTCTGCACGTGCTCCGTATATGTCGCGTTCGGGGACGGTTCGCAGCGTGCCAGGAAGCGTTTCACTGTGCGCCGCCATCTGCGCCATTTTCGTTTCGTCGACGTCCGTCACGTACACGTCGGCACCTTCGGCCAACAACTGTTCCGCTACTTTCCAGCCGACCTTCCCTAACCCTTGCACCGCATACGTGCGCCCCGCCAGTTGCTCATCGCCCCAAACGACGGCGTTCGTCGCTTGAATGCCGTAAAGGACGCCTCGTGCCGTCGGAATAGACGAATCGCCACTGCCACCGTACACTTCCGGCAAACCGACAATAAAAGATGTTTCTTTACTCGCGTGCACAAAGTCTTCCGGCGTCGTCCCCATGTCTGTCCCCGTATAAAACCGCCCGCCTAACGACTCTACAAACTGACCGAACGCGCGAAATACATCGGGCGATCTGTCTTTGTGTGGGTCGCCGATCAGTACCGCCTTTCCTCCGCCGAAAGAGACATCAGCGGCTGCGCATTTGTAAGTCATTCCTTTGGAAAGCCTAAGCACATCTTCGAGCGCCTCGTCGACCGAAGCGTACGGCCGCATGCGGCACCCTCCCATCGCCGGTCCAAAAGTCGTATTGTGAATCGCAATGATCCCCTGCAAACCCGTTAGCGGATCGTTGCAAAACACGACTTGCTCGTGTTCTCGCATTTTGTCAAACACTTTTCTCTCTCCCCCATAAACAGATATACTCCACACCGCCGCCTCGTTATGCATACGTACTGCAACGCTTTAAAGCGAGCGTAAGCGCTTTCATTATTTAGATAAAAAATGCGTGCGCTCCCGCACCGCGTTCAACGATTTTTGTAAACATGCCCTATATGATGTTTATTTACCGACATGGTAACATTTCGTCATAATCTCTGTCAATGTGTTTCCGTTTCAGTCGCAGCAAAAAACCGCCTACTAGTTGGCGGTTTCCATTAATATTTTAAAATGAGGGGATGCTTAACTTAAGCGTATGAACCGTACCGCCACATGATGATTGTTTCCTCGAAATCTGATAATAATGACATGAGTAGGGCATGCTACATGTTAACCTATCGGTCGGCCACACCTTTATTATTCCTTATGGACACGCGTGAATGTTAGGAGATGATTCCGATGACGATTAAACAGCGTTCGCTAACCATTTTGCTCACTTTAGCACTGCTCGCGGGCTGCTCCAACTTTTATAAAAAAGGCGGTACTGCCACCCCGAGTAACAAAACGCTGACCATTCTAACGGCAAAAAGCGCGCATGCCACCGCTTGGCAGTCGGTCATTCCCGACTTTGAAAAAGAGACGAGCATTAAAGTGAAGGTACTCGAAGTTGCCCCAGAGAAATTCCATAAAACGTTGCGGCAAAAGTTTTCGGAGGCAAACGCTGACTTCGATGTCGCCTATGTCCCACTGAATTGGGTGTCTGACCTGTATCAGCCTGGCGACATCGGTGCGATCGCAGAAGGGGAAAAAATTAAAGAGTGGCCACTGAAAGATTTTAGCGGGATCGACAACGCTTTTTTTGGCAAGAAAAACAAGCTCTACTTTATTCCGTATATGCAGGAAACACACGGCATCGTCTATCGGACCGACTTGTTTAACGACCCGACCGAACGGGCCAATTTCCAAAAAAAGCACGGCAGCAAACTCGAACCGCCCAAAACGTTACAGCAGTATCGCCAACTCGCCGAGTTTTTCCACCGTCCCTACAAAAACATAAACGGTGTCACTTTAGCGGGGAAGGGGAATATGCTGACAGGTTTCCAATTTTATGATCGGTTGTTCAACTACGGCGGCAACTTGTACGACAGTAACTTCCATGCCGCGTTTAATAACGAAGCGGGCGTCAAAGCATTAAAAGACCTTAAGCAACTGATGCGCTATGCGTCGCCGGACGCTAAACGGTTCAGCTGGACAGACGCCGCTAACGAGTTTTTGCAAGGTCGCAGTGCGATGGCCGAAATGACGACGTCGCTCGCCCTCGCGGCGCAAAACCCGCAGCGCTCGAAAGTCGTCGGGAAGGTCGGATTTACACCGTTCCCGGGTGCAGACGCAACCGCGCGGTCGAAAGCGTCGCCGGCAACAGTGCCCCGGCTGTACGTCCCGTACGGCTTTGTCCGGGTGCAAAAGTCGACTCTTAAAAAAGAAGCGGCACAATGGATTGAATTTGCGACTCGAAAAGCCGCGATGGAAAAAGCAGCACCGCAGGGCAACATTCCTTCCCGTTACTCAGTGTTAGTAAGTAAAAAGCTGAACGACAAGTACCCTTTTTATCGCCAGCACGCCGCTGCGCTAAAAAATGTGAAGTGGCGACCACTACCGCACATTGCGGAAGGCGATACGATTGCGACGGAGATTGTCCCGAATGCAGTAGCGGAATATTTAAACGATCAATTGACTGCCGAAGAAGCGTTAGAAAAAGCTGCACGGCAAACGGAAGACCTACTAAAGCGGCACGGTTACTATAAGAAATAAGACATGTAGTTACGTTTGGTTATTTTGTGATAACTTCGTTGTCACCCACCGTGTCGCCTGTTCATCGGCTGTTTGCGGGTAAGCATATGTCAGCTGCTCTGCCGTCTCCGTCGCGACCAACCGAAACAAATCCATCGTTTTTAGCAGTGCACGACGTACATCTTTTGCCTCGTAATGGGCAAAACAATGGCGCAAGGAGGCGATTACTCGCTCATCTGCCCACGCGGAAAATCGCTCGATGATTTGTGCAAACTGTTCATGATGACTTTTGCTTGCCACGTTAACGCCCCCCACTATAACAATAAATTTAAGTTCCTTTCCCATAGGCACCTAAAGATGCTTCTTCGACACCTCGCCCACAGTGTAGTTGAACCCGTTCACGCTAAACACCCATGTTCAATCGAGCTACGGCCCCTCCCAATGACCGTATATACGTGTATACGTTGCAAAAAACGTTTCGTTCCCGGCTATTCTCGATCAGTCACCTTTATTTTACCTCGCCGACAGACGACATACAGCACGTATAAACAAATGGCGACGGCCAGCGCAGCGAACAAGTAGCCCTGGTAATCGTTAAAAAACTGTCCGACCGCCTGGACGTTTCCTTGGAAGGTGCGCCCGAGCAGCAACATCGTAAACGCCCACGGGAACACGCCGATTAACGTGTACAACGCATACGGAATGGCGCGGACGCGGCACATCCCCGCGACGTAAGAAATATAGTTACCAATACCAAAAGGGCGTGTGAGCGCAATGCTCCACAAGCCGTAACGGTGAAATACATTTTTCGCCGCATGTAACTTAGAACGAAACCGTTTCGGCACCGCCGTCTCTAGGCGGTAACCGACGAAGTACGGCACATAACTCGCCGCACAGTAGACGATACTCATCGCTAACGCGTAGCCGACCAACTCCGCTAGCGACGGATAGAGCAAAAAACCGTACGTAACTACGACAATAAAGCCGGGAAACGGAAGGGAAGACCCTTCGGCAGCCATCGCCAAGAGCAACCCTACGACTCCGAGTTGCGCGAGCCAGTCGACAATCATCTGCACCTCGTTCCACCCTCCTTCTTTGCCTCCCTATAGTGTGTGTGCCTGCCCGCTACCTCATGCGTTGCCCCACAAAAAAACCGACCACTGAAGGCCAAGAGACCTAACCAGCATCGGTTCCAATGTCGTTCCAATGTCGTTTCAATTTGGGTTCTATGTCGGTTCAATGTCGTTTTAAATGTGAGTTTCAATTACGCCCATATTAAATCGTGTACCATGTCTTCGAAGGCCGGATATTCCAATGACCGGTATTCATTGACGGTATTCATTGTTCGCCAGTTTATTCGTCACTGTCGGGGGCAGCGTTCGCTTTGGCATTCCCTTTGACATTACCTTCTGCTTTCACTCCGACAACTGCGGCCTTCGCCAGCAGTTTATACGTCACATCGTCCATCGGCGGGTTGTGCAGTCCTGCACGCACGTCGCGATACAGCCGTTCCATCCCAAAATCATCCGACAAACTGCGCGCCCCGACGATGCGCATCGCCAAATCGACAACTTCTAGGGCGACATTCGTGGCGTGCGTTTTTACGGCCGCTAATTGGGGCTGTAAAGAGAGCCTCTCCTGTGGCGACGCTTCGTCCCAACGGCGCGCCACGTCGTACATAAACGTACGCGCAGTGAGCAGTTGCAATTCCATCTCGCCGATTTTTGCTTCAACGTGCGGCACTTCGGCGATCGGATGGGTCAAGCTGTTCGGCTGGTAGTGCGCGGCATAATCGACGGCAATGTCGCGTGCGTTCAGTGCAACGCCTAGATAACAGGCGGGAATATGCAGCATCCATCCTCCACCGTCCGCGTTGCGGCGGGACCGCTCGCTGGCAGCGCGCGTATCAATTAAATATTTTTCCGGGACAAACACGTCGTTCATGACGATGTCGTGACTACCCGTCGCCCGCATACCGAGGGCACGCCACGTCTCCACGACTTCAATATCGTCCCCACGCAGCAAAAAGTCCCCCACCTTCCCGTTCTGCGGGTCGCCAAGCACATCGCTCTCAATGGTTGCCGGCACCAAAATCCACGAAAGTTCAGGGCTAAGCGTACTGAACGTTTTGCGCCCACTGATACGGTACCCGCCAGCGACGCGCGTCGCCGTCGTCTGCGGCTTCCCACCGCGACTCGGGCTGCCTGTCGCCGGTTCCGATGCACAACTGTTTATTAAAGCTCCCTCAGCTACGACTGAGCGACACACTTCGGCAAAAATGTCCTGCGGGAAAAACCCGCTCTCACGCAAGTTAAGCATAATGCCCACATGCCAGCCAATCGCCAGCCCCGTCGACCCGTCGCCGCGGGCGAGCTGCTCCTGGTGAAGCAACATCTCGTACAAAGAAATTTCTTTTCCTCCGTATGCTTTAGGCGTCGTCCAAGCCACGTAGCCTGCGCGCCGCAAGGCAGTGATGTGTTCGTGCGGAAAACTGCGTTCCCGGTCGTGTTTAGCCGCTGTTTGCGCAAACTGGCGCGATAAGTCACGTACGAGGCTAAGTCTGGCGCGTTCTTCTTCTGTGCGAGTAAACCACGTCTGTTCCATGCGAAAACTCCCCTTCCGGGTATTCAATAAATGATGTAGGATCACAAATCCCTGCCCACAGATCTTTTATCGATGGATGTAACTCCTCAAACGGCTTCGTTTAAGTAGTCGCGTAAAATCCACATGACCATAAGCCCCCCGAAAACAGAAAAACCGATAAGGCTAAAACTGTCTAACGGCAAAAGCGACTGTTTCACGACAACCGCACCGATCACTAAAGTCACAACGATAAACCACATCGCCACATACCCTGCAAAATGTGCATTGGCCCGCGTACGTTGATCGTGTTTAACGTAAACCTCGTTCCACTGTTTTTGTTTATGTGTAATGATAGCCGTACGTGTGACTTGGATCGCCTTTAGCCCGATTAGCGCGAGCATTACCTTTGGATTAGCCGCGAGAAAAAAAGCGAATAAAAGTAAAGCTACAAGCGTTAAACATTGAAACAAAAAGTAAGTCTTGTACTTAACGTTTACCATTGGACATTTCCCCTTCGATCCAGAATAACTTTTCTACTGGGCAATCTAACGCTTTAGCTAACTTTAGTGCCGTTCCGACGTAAGGTTCGTAGCGTTGTTTTTCAATGGCGATTACCGTTTGCCGCGTGACTTGAACGACTTCGGCCAGTTGCTCTTGCGTCATTCCCTTCTGTTTGCGGAACTCCTTTACACAGTTTTTTACCGTCATTTACATTGCCTTTCTGCATGCCTTATTATGTAATGTATACATTACATTTCCTATCATAATGCGGTCCGAAGGTAATGTCAACCTTACAATTTTCACTCCTTCAATCGTCGCTAGTTGTCTGTCTTCTTAGTAAATATCCCCACACGTAACATCACACTTTTACAATACAAAAAAACTGTCTCGAAAGGTTTTTTTCCCCTTCAAGACAGCCCCCAATGGCTCCCTCGGTCTTAATCGATAGCAATTTCCCATTTTCCGTCGGCGTGGACACTAATCACATACACTGCTCGATCGTCGACTTTTTTGGCAACCGATCCTTCATAGTGACCAATCTCGTTCACGAGTAGGTTGTCTCCGTCTACTTTTACGATAAAATTGCTTTCACCCGAATGTTTCGATGTAAAAGTAGTCAGCTTGTCTTCCAGTTCCACAAAAACGACGCTATCTCCTACACCTTCTATTTTAGTCGGCGCGACGGGATACTCTGCGGGAACGTTTTGCGTCACGTTTATATGCCAAGGACCGTCCGCATTAACGTTTAAGTAAGTACTTACCGTCAGCAGGGATCAATGCTAACGTTTTTCCCTTATACGTCCCGATTTCATTGATGAGAAAGTCTTTTTTGTCGCCGTTTTCGTCCAGCAAATGTACAATAAAGTTGGAACCACCTTGATGGTCCGCCTCGAAGACGGCAAATCCGGATGACAACTCAAAGGGTTTCGTCGCTTGATCGCCTGTGCCTTCGCGGACAATCGGTTTTACTTTCTCATAAAGGCTCTCCGCCGCGACAATGTTAACGTCTTCGTCATCATTGTCAGCGGTCACTTTGTCGCCGATCATATATTGACCTTGTTCTCCGTACGTCTCTTGGATTGTCTCGTCTTGTTTTTCCGGTCGAAAGACGAGATAGGCGTATATTTCCCCGTTAGCAAAGTGACTAATATCCTTTTTGACCTTAAATTTTCCATCTTTAACGGTCAGTTCTCCCCGGACCAATTCATCTTCATTTTCTAAATGGGTGACAATATAGCTGAGGATCGCCCCGTCTTCGAGGTTTGTCTTCCCTTTAATCGTCACTTGATCGTCCGTAATGGAAATTTTTTCGTCCAAGACTACCTCGACTAAGTCCTTACCGTCCTCCTCGTCTTCACCGTCTGTGCCACTTTCAGTTTGATCGTCCGATTGATTGTCGCCTGTTTGCTCGTCATTTGTTGCACCAGAGGATTCATCCAAGCTTCCTTCATCGTCTTCATTCTTTCCGTCTTCAACTGTTTCCGTAGCTCCCTCACCTGCCGCTTCTGCACCACTCGCTTTGTCCTTGATGCCGACCTGCTCAGCAACGACCACAATAAATAGACATCCAAAAACAACTGAAGCAAGTGTTCGACCGATGACGCCATGGTGCTTATACTTCCACATCAACACAATACCAACAGGCGCAAACAAAATAAGTACCACCCACGCAAACCATACTTGTTCGTAAATCTTCTTCTCTTCCACTTTCGATGCCTCCCTTGTCATGTGGTGTCAATAAAAGAAATTTTGTCGTTATGCATCCCATTGTACCGACCAGAACTGTCGGCTCTTGTCAGCGAACGACAGTTCGAACAAAAAAAGCCCGGGGAGATGATCCGGACAAGGGAGTTATTCAAGGAAGCGTAATCCTTAATGATCCAGGATACCGATCGCGACTTGCGCCATACCGCTACTCATTATCTAGCAAAGGAAGAGTTCAAAATCATGTAGAAACGGCGGGGAGTATGGTAAACTAAATCGGACGACTAACCTTCCGCGCGGAACGCGATTTTAAAATAGGCTTGTCACTACTTACTAGAGGGATCGACAATGGAACAAACCTTTTCGTTGCGCCAAAAGGCGCGCCAGCTCTTTATTATCTTATTGCCAATCTTAGTGACGCAACTTACGTTGTATGCGATGAACTTTTTTGACACGGTCATGTCTGGACACGCGAGTGCCGCTGATTTAGCTGGGGTGGCGATCGGCTCGAGTCTTTGGGTACCTGTCTTTACTGGGCTGAACGGTATTTTGCTCGCGTTGACGCCGATCGTCGCGCAATTTGTCGGCGCGGCACGTACAGAACGCGTCCCTTTCACCGTACAGCAAGGAGTTTACCTCGCCCTCGCGATTTCCGTCCTCGTTATCGCCTGTGGGGCGTTAGTACTGCAACCGATTTTGAACGGAATGGATTTGGAAGACGGCGTACGCTATGTCGCTTTGCACTATCTGATCGCGCTCGCTTGCGGTATCGTCCCGTTGTTTGTGTACACTGTGTTTCGCTGTTTCATTGACGCGCTCGGCGAGACGCGGGTGACGATGGTGTTAACGTTGCTCACTTTGCCGATTAACATCGGCCTCAACTATGTCCTCATTTTCGGTAAGCTCGGTTTTCCGCGTCTCGGCGGCATCGGGGCAGGGTACGCTTCGGCTGTTACTTACTGGTGTATCGCCAGTTTTGCTTGGTATGTCCTGCGGCGCCGGCAGCCGTTTGCCACTTACCGTCTATTTAGTAAGTGGCACAACATCTCGCTCGCCGCGTGGAAAGAGCAGTTAAAACTCGGCGTCCCGATCGGGTTGGCCATTTTTTTTGAGACGAGTATTTTTTCCGCGGTGACGTTATTAATGAGTCGGTTCAGAACGATCACCATCGCGGCGCACCAGTCGGCGTTGAATTTTGCTTCCTTTTTGTACATGGTGCCAATGAGTGTGTCGATGGCGTTGACGATCGCCGTCGGATTCGAGGTCGGCGCCAAACGGCCACGCGACGCCAAAACGTACAGTTACATCGGCATCGCGATTTCGTTAGTCGTGGCGATATGTTGCGCGCTCGCTTTGTTCATTTTTAATGAGCAAGTGGCTTATCTTTACACGAATGAGCCGACCGTGCTGGAACTGACGCGACAGTTTCTTATGTACGCCATATTTTTCCAACTATCGGATGCGATCGCTGCGCCAATCCAAGGGGCGCTGCGTGGCTACAAAGACGTCAACGCGACCTTTGCTTTGGCGCTCATTTCCTATTGGGGCGTCGGGCTGCCGCTCGGCTACGTGTTAGCCACTTATACGTCCCTCGGCGCTTTCGGCTACTGGATCGGTTTAATTTCTGGACTCGCCGCGGGGGCAGTCGGACTGTTGTGGCGGTTACTTGCCATCCAGCGACGGCATGAGACGCTTGTCGGCGGACAGTCTTCTGCGGCAAAGGTTTAGTAGGTTGACAGGTGCTTGTGAGAGAGGATGTTGTGTGGCTTGCCTTAGTGCATCACACGACTAGCGCCTGTCACCCGGCGGTAAATCGTGTCGCGACCGCGTAAAGGCCTCCTGTGTGGCCGTTCTTGGCGACGATTTCTGCCATGATACTAACGGCCATTCGGAGCTAGTTGGAGCAGCCATTCATTGGTATAATAACGGAAGCACACATAGGCAGACACACAAAACGGCAGAGGTGAAAGTCGACGATGAGCAAAAGCGAACAAGAGTATTTGGAATTATGCGAGCAAATTTTACAAAATGGTATAAAAAAAGAAGACCGCACAGGGACAGGGACGCTTTCGATTTTCGGGCACCAGATGCGGTTTGATTTAAGCGAAGGCTTCCCCTTACTGACGACGAAGCGAGTCCCGTTCCGGCTCATTGTGAGCGAACTGCTCTGGTTTATTAAAGGTGACACGAACATCGCCTACTTACTGCGTCACAACAACAACATTTGGAACGAGTGGGCATTTAAAAAATGGGTAGAAAGCCCTGCCTACAACGGTCCCGACATGCGCAATTTCGGGTTGCGCGTCCAGCAGAATGACCAGTTTCGCCAGCAGTACGAAATAGAAATGGCGGCCTTCAAAAAGCGCATTCTCGAAGATGAGCCATTTGCAAAAACGTACGGCGATTTAGGTCACGTTTACGGACAACAGTGGCGCGCATGGAAAACGTCGGCCGGCGAGACGATCGATCAATTAAAAGACGTTATCGAAGCGATTAAGCACAACCCGACGTCGCGGCGGCTCATCGTCACGGCATGGAATCCGGAAGACATCCCGAGCATGGCGCTGCCACCTTGCCATACGTTGTTTCAATTTTACGTATCAGAAGGGAAATTATCGTGCCAACTGTACCAGCGAAGTGGGGATGTGTTTTTAGGGGTGCCGTTTAATATCGCCAGTTATGCGTTATTAACGCACCTTATCGCGCACGAGTGCGGCTTGGCCGTCGGCGACTTCATCCACACCCTCGGCGACGCACACATTTACTTAAACCACGTCGAACAGGTGAAATTGCAACTGTCCCGCACGCCAAAAACCCTCCCGACATTGTGGTTAAACGGGGACGTGCCGTCAGTGTTCGCCTTCGATGTGCCTGATATTCGTTTGGAAAACTACGAGCCGCATCCGGCAATCAAGGCTCCCGTTGCGGTGTGAGGTGACGAGTGCCAATTAGCTTAGCGAAACGCCGAACGATTGTAGCATTTGGAGAATGCGTACGGGATGCGTCGCACGACAAACGCGGTGTGCGCACCGTACGAGCATCCATGCTTGGGGCAGGGCCAGACGTACAAGTGTGCCAAGTGCCGCGTTTGTGATATTATTTTTACTAAAAAGGCTGTGATTATAATGATCGTATCGCTCATCGTCGCCATGGATCAAAACCGAGTCATCGGGTACAACAACCGCTTGCCGTGGCACTTACCGCGGGAATTGCAATACGTGAAGAAGACGACGATGGGACACCCGATCGTCATGGGGCGCAAAAACTACGAATCGATCGGCCGCCCGTTACCCGGCCGGCGTAATATCGTCTTAACGCGCAATCGCACGTTTACCGCACCAGGTTGCGAGATTGCCTACACGGTCGACGACGTTTACCGCATGTGCAAAGGTGAAGCTGAGATATTTATTTTCGGCGGCGAACAAATATACAAGCTATTTTTACCTGTGGCAAACAAACTGTATCTAACGAAGATCCACCACTCCTTCCCAGGGGATACATTTTTCCCCGAGATAGATACGGACGAATGGAAAGAAGTGTCTGCCACCCAAGGCATAACCGATGAAAAAAATCCGTACACGTATTACTTCCACATTTATGAGCGAAAAAACGTGTAATGGCACGACACCTTTTATGTCGTCGCCCCGCTTTTTGTGTAACCCGCTCTCGCTCTTTTTTGGTGAGAAAGATCACGAAATAAAAGGTCTGTACCGCTACAGACCTTTTATTTGTGAAAGACGTTCCCGCCGGCTTTCATACTCGACCTCTGCCACTACTCCCTACGGCTGTTTTTTATCTAGCTATTCAGCACCAGGCTACTATTTCCCCGCTGCATACCACCTAACTGCATACCACCTAACTGCACACCACCTAACTGCATACCACCTAGCGGTACAACGTGTACGGCAATGCACATTCCTTAAAATCTGCCACTTCCTCGGCACATTTTTCCAAAAATACTTCTGTCGATCCGCCCAAAATGTGCGCGCGGAGGCGGTCCGTCCCAGCGAGCAAATCAAAAAAGTAGCGCCCGTCCTCACTGAGCGGTTGGAAGGCGAAATCCTGTGGATACAGTTCGGCCACCGTCTCTAATAGCTTCAAGCCCGTTTGCAACGCCTGAACCGTCCGCCGCTCGGTGACGTGCAGTTGGACTCCTTCACAGCGAACGCCGCAATGTTTTTGGTACGTCGGCACGAAGGAGATCGGACGGGCGATCACCCCGGGAACACCCCGCGCGTTAAACCGCTTCGCCAGTTCATAGCCATCGACGTACGGCGCCCCGACATATTCGAACGGCCGCGTCGTTCCCCGCCCTTCTGACAAATTCGTCCCTTCGACAAGACAAGTACCCGGATACAACACACTCATATCGATCCCGGTCGTATTCGGAGATGGCGGTACCCAAAACAGGCCCGTCTCGTCATAGTACATGTCGCGCCGCCATCCCTCCAGCGGTACAACGGTCAGCTCACACGCAATCCCGAACGCGTACTTAAACAACAACGCTAGCTCCCCAATCGTCATCCCGTGCCGATTCGGCAGCGGAAACATGCCGACAAACGATTGAAATTCAGATCCAAGTAAATTACCCTCAACTTGCACGCCGCCAATCGGGTTAGGTCGGTCTAACACGACGAATGCCTTACCCTGCTCGCCGCACGCTTCCATGACATGGGCCATCGTATAAATGAACGTGTAATAGCGCGCGCCAATGTCTTGTAAATCGAATACGACGACGTCGACCGGATCCAACATTTCCAGTGTCGGCTTTTTTGTCGCGCCGTACAAACTGTACACGGGCAATCCGGTGTACGGGTCCGTCGACGAGGCGACTTCTTCACCTTCTTTCGCATCGCCGCGGATCCCGTGCTCTGGCCCGTACAACGCCGTCAACTGTATGTCGGGATGCGCGTACAACAAATCGATCGTCGGGACGAGCGCACTGTTCACCCCAGTCATATTCGTCACGAGCCCGATCCGTTTCCCTTTAAACTGCTCTACCCGCTGTTCCAAAAATACGTCTAAACCTACTTTCACCTTACCAATTCCTCCCCGTCCGGCACCTTTTTCTCTCTTAATATCCTTAAAGTGGCATACTATCACTCTTCGTGCTCATTTTGCTCAAGATCGCACGCTACCGCCTCATCTTGCCCACTGCTTGTCCGGTTCCGTCTTCCACCAGACCGATTCACTGCGACCAAATCCCGCGCATAGGCACGGTGGTGAGCAACTTTAAAAAAACTGCAACCGCTTCGTCAGTGACCCCCGCGGTACGGCAAACGCCTGTGCCCGTTTGAAACCAGCAGGCGCCCCACGTACGATTGTTAGCGCTTTATAGTATTCGATAAACGGGAAGCCCGACGTCTCTCCGCGCGCATAGGCATATACGTGCATCGCTTTCACCCACGTATCATACGCTTCCTCTGGGATGTCGATAAACACCTCCGGGTGAAAGTCGTGCGGGTCTTCCCAGTTGTCCGCGTAATATAAGTGCGGCGCAAAATGGGCGGGCAAATCGCGATTAATCGTCTTTAACGCCGCATAAAAGCGGGCATCTTCCACGATATGGTGCGTGTTCGTATGGTCCTTATGGATACTGCCTTTCCAATGAGTCAAAATAATGTCCGGTTTCACTTCGCGAATGACGTCGGCGACTTCGTACTTCACCGTATCGTTTAGCGGCAATTCCGCGTCTTTGTAGTCTAAAAAGCGCACATCGGCGCCGACAATTTCCGCAAACTGGTGTGCCTCTTCAATTTTCTGTTTGGCATAGTCTTCCGGAGAGAGCGTCGGATGCCCTTTTTCCCCTGGGGTTAAATGTAAAAACGTCGCTTTATGCCCCGCTTGCGTGTACTTGGCGATCACGGCTCCTGCCGTTAAGTCCAGGTCACCCGCGTGACCGCCAATCGCCAGAATGTGTGACTTTTTTTCGTTAGTCATTTTTTAGACCTCCCACACGTTTATCGTTCATTCCTCCACTCGTTAAAATTATAATAACTTCTTCATCACGTGAAAGTGACGGGTTACTGAAAATCCTGCTCGCTTATACAAATGACCGGCAGACGTCTTTTCGCCCGTCCACAAAAACCACGCCCCGTGCAAGCTTTCCGCCCGCATAAGATGTAAACATTCGTAGAGCAATATTTTGCCGAGCCCTTTCCCTTGTTGTCCCGGGTCGACACCGAACGGACCGAATCGTTCGGGAAAGCCTTCATAACCCCCATACAAGCAAAAACCGACTAACTCCCGTACCTCGCGGGCGATTAACAGGCGTTCTAACGGCAGCCCTTGTAAGATCCCTTCGCGAATCGCGCGTCCCCAATCAGGGTTAAACACGTCCTTCGCAAATTGAATCACCTCATACAAATCGCGATCCGCGGCTTGCCGGAACGTATACCCTTCCGCTTCCCGCTCTTTTTTCAACGCCTGTACGTCCTGCGGAATCTCGTAACCGACGAGTGAGCGATCCATCGCTACTGGTGAATACTGCACCGCAAACTGCTGCGCGAGTAAAAACTGATACGCTTCAGGATATGTCTTTTCATCGATACCGGGTAAAATGTAGTTCGGCGCATACGAAGCAAAAAACACGTGCTTGCGACCGTTAGCCTGCAAAAACTGGCACACTTCCGCAAACAACTGCGTCCCGATCCGTTGCTGGCGGTACGCCGGGTGTACGAAAAAAAACGGCATCCACCCGTTCTCCGACTCCAAGTCCGTGCCGTGCATCGGCATTAGCCGCCTTACACCGTACGCACACCCCACTAATTCACTCCCGGCAAACGCTAACTGCATCCCCTTCGGATCAAAATTCGCATCGAGCAATACGAGGTGACGAAAGCGCTTAGACGTGATCGGGTCCCGCGGCAAACAATCGTTCCACAACTGGACGATGGCAGCTTCATCCCCTGGTGTATACGTACGGTACGCGATCTTCCCCATCGTTCCTCCTCCTAATGTCTTTTATGTTTATGTACGACAACAATACGACAACAATACCACAAGTAATAGAAACCGGTTACATGAGACGCAACCACTTTTTTTATTCGGTACTGTTTAAGGTCTATTTTAACACAAGGAAACGTGTTGTTCGAAGCACTGCAAAACATATGAAAAAGGTAACAAAACAGATGAAAAGGTTCCTTTCACCAGTGACAAAACGTGTGGACAGAACACACCCGCTATCAATGGCATCACTTACAAATGTATGAACGAATACATTTTACAGTGGGTTTTCCGCCTTTCTTATCGAAAAGAGGTAGTCAGCGCTGTTCGTTCGGTGTATGCTGGGAGTATTGTTACAGTTGTACCGTTGTCTCATCAACTGATACTGGGGCACCCATCTCCTAACAAGGAAAAGGAGGATGCACATGATTAACGTCACTGTATGGAATGAACATCGCCATGAACAGACCAACCCGGAAGTAAGCGCAATTTATCCTAACGGCATTCACAACGCCATCGCCGACTTTCTCACCGCAGAGGATGGCTTAGCTGTGAGAACAGCAACGCTTGACCAACCGGCACACGGTTTGACCGCCGACGTTTTGGACGCTACCGACGTGTTAATTTGGTGGGGACATAAGGCACACAAAGAAGTAAGTGATACGGTCGTCGCCGCTGTGCAGCAGCGCGTCTTGGACGGAATGGGCTTGATCGTCCTCCACTCCGGCCACTTCTCGAAAGTATTTAAAAAGTTGATGGGAACGTCGTGTGATCTAAAGTGGCGTGCAGACGGTGAAAAGGAGCGCCTGTGGGTAATCGACCCGACCCATCCAATCGCTGCTGGCATCGGGCCGTACATCGAACTAACCGAGGAAGAAATGTACGGGGAACACTTCGATATCCCAGCCCCAGACGAACTCGTATTCATAAGCTGGTTTGCCGGCGGAGAAGTATTCCGCAGTGGCTGTACGTTTCGCCGCGGCAACGGCAAAATCTTTTACTTCCGCCCCGGACACGAAACGCACCCGACGTACCACGATCCTAACGTGCAGCGCGTCATTGTAAACGCCGTCAGATGGGCGCACCGCGTCAATCGCGAACGTCCGAGATATGGCTGGGTACCGCCGCTCGAACCGCATACACCGAGTTAATTTATTTGGCGTAAGCGTCAGGGCGCGATAACGTCAGTCGACATTGTAATCGTGCGACATGGCAGATGGCGAAAGAATCTCTGTCTACTAGCTCACTGTGGCGGAACATAAAATGTACGGATGATGTCTTTTGCTTTTTAACCTAAATAACTTTAAAGAGGTGACTGTACGTATGCAAAAGTTAAAAGTAGGTGTCATCGGGTGCGGCAGTATCGCTAGACACCGCCACTTACCGGAGTATGCAGCCAACGCACAGGTGGAAATTGTCGCCGTCAGCGACCCGCACACCGACCGCGCAGCAGAACTCGCAGACAAATACGGAGCCACCGCGTATACCGACAACACACAGCTGCTCGCGCATCCTGATCTCGCTGCCGTTAGCATTTGTACGCCGAACAACGTCCACGCACCGCTGACGGTAGCGGCTTTGAACGCTGGAAAACACGTGTTGTGTGAAAAGCCGATGGCGACGTCTCGCGAGGAAGCACTCGCAATGATCACCGCCGCGAAACAAAATGGCAAAAAACTGATGATCGCCCACAACCAGCGGTTCGTCCCGTCACACAAAAAAGCGCGGGAGCTTATTGCGAGCGGAGCCGTCGGAAAAGTATACAGTTTTCGCACTGCTTTCGGTCACAGAGGACCGGAAAGTTGGAGCATCGACGGTATACAAAGTTGGTTTTTTAACAAGAGCGAAGCATTTGTCGGCGCCATGGGCGACCTCGGCGTACACAAGTCCGATCTCATCCGTTACTTGCTCGGCGAAGAAGTCGTCGAAGTGGCCGCTTTCGTCGACACGCTAGCGAAAACGGATACAGATGTCGACGACAATGCGGTGTGCGTGCTACGAATGGCAAGCGGTGCGGTCGGCACATTGACCGCCAGCTGGTCGTACAACGCCGGAGAGGACAATTCCACAGTCATTTACGGGGAGAAGGCGACTCTCCGTCTCGAAGAAGATCCCGCACACCCGCTCATCGTGCAGTATGCGAACGGCGAGGTGGAACGCCACGCACTCGCAAGTATCCAGTCGAACGAAGAAGGTGAACAACACAATTCTGGGGTGATCGATCGGTTCGTCTCGTGCATTTGCGACGACAGTGAGCCCGCTGTCAGCGGCGAAGAAGGAATGAAGTCCCTCGCCGTCATTTTGGCAGCACTCGAATCACAAGAGGCGAAAGCAGTCGTGTGCATTGACGTCAACACATAAGCAAGTGGCGGATACGAAGGAGTGTAAGCGCTGATGTGTAAGCGATGACGAGTAAGCGATGACGAGTAAGCGATGATGACGGATCAGCGCCGAAGGCGGGTCAGCGCCCAAGGTGGGTCAGCGCCCAAGACGGGTCAGGCGCCGAAGACGGAGACACTCCAATGCGCAGACAACCGCGCGATGACGTTCACTGTATCGCATAAAGAGCCGTTCGAACCAGTCCTAACGATGAAAGTGAGCGTTTTTTCTATTAGCCTTTTTCTATTAATGAAAGGAGATATGAGTAATGAAACTCGGGGTATTTACAGTCCTTTTTTCAGATCGTCCCTTTACAGAAATGCTCGATGACGTGCAAAGCGCCGGTTTAAAGGCAGTTGAAATCGGGACGGGCGGCTTTCCAGGCAACGCCCACTGCCAACTCGACGAGCTGCTCGACAGCGCGGCGAAGCGGAAAAGCTATCTGCAAGAAATCGAGTCGCGCGGGCTGACGATTAGCGCCTTCAGTTGCCACGGCAACCCGCTCTCCCCCGACAAAACGTTCGCGCAAACATCGCACGATACGTTTGTAAAAACGGTACAGCTAGCAGAACTGTTAGAAGTACCAGTCGTCAACTGTTTTTCCGGTGTCGCCGGCGACTGCGACACGGCAAAATATCCGAACTGGCCCGTCGCCCCGTGGCCGAACGAATACGGCGACGTACTTAAGTGGCAGTGGGAAGAGAAATTAATCCCTTACTGGAAAGAGTGGGGGAGTTACGCGCAAGACCACCACGTCAAGATCGGGCTCGAGTTGCACGGCGGTTTCTTAGTCCATACGCCGTACACGATGCTCAAGCTGCGCGAAGCGACGTGTGAAGCTGTCGGGGCAAACCTCGACCCTAGTCATTTGTGGTGGCAAGGGATCGACCCCGTCGCCGCCATAAAAATTCTCGGAAAAGAGCAGGCGATCCACCATTTCCACGCCAAAGATACGTACGTCGACCAAGATAACGTCAACATGTACGGCCTCACTGACATGCAACCGTACAGTAACGTCCAAACGCGGGCGTGGACGTTCCGCTCAGTCGGCTGCGGCCACAGCGTGCAAGAGTGGTCCGACATGATGAGCGCCTTGCGCACGTATGGGTACGACTACGTCGTCAGTATCGAGCACGAAGATCCGCTCATGTCGATCGACGAAGGATTCATGCGCGCCGTGCGCAACTTGCAGTCCGTTCTCATTGAAGAACAGCCGACCGACATGTGGTGGGCGTAGAACCGCCATCGGTGGGCGTAAAACTGACATGTAGTGGGCGTAAAACCGACATGTGGTGGGCTTAAACCCGTGATGTGGTCGGTATAACGCGTCACGCGAACGACTTTTGCAACAACTGCTGCGGGGCGAGGCCGGCTTGTGTGTACGCCCAAGCGAGCGCCCCGATCACCGGTTCGACCTGCGGACGGATAAACTTAGGCGCAACGGCGAACGACTGCGCCATTTTTTGCGCCAACAATTGCTGCAGTGCCGGTTGGAACGCCCCGCCGATTAACCCGACGCGCGGCGCATCGCCCGTGAGGTCGAGTTTCGTAAGCGCGGTATGAATGGCGAGGGCTAACTCGTCGGCCGCCTCGGCTACAACCTCCGCCGCGACGCGGTCACCGTCAGCGTGCGCTTGGAACAGCTCATACGTAAACGAAGCGATCGTCTCTTTAAACGCACTTCCGTACAATTTTGGAATGAGATCGGCCGGTGAAGAAACTTGCCACTTACTTAGCGCCAACTCGGTTAAAGCAGTCGCTGGCCCGCGCCCGTCGTAAGCCTTCATCACTTGGACCAGCGCGCGCCGCCCGAGTTGGAAGCCGCTCCCCTCATCCCCTAACAAATAGCCCCAGCCACCGACGCGACACCGTTCACCCTTCTTGCCGATGCCGAACGTAATTGCACCCGTCCCCGCGATTTGCACGACACCCGGCCCGCCAAACGTCACCGAACCTAACGCGTTCATCCCGTCGTGGTCTAACGTCAGGCGCGGCTCCTTCCCGAAGGCCTCGCGCAAACAAGCGTGTACTTTTTCCGCTTGCGCCGAGTGACTCGTCCCCGCAACCCCCGCAAAAATGACGCTGTCACGCCAGCTTTGAACGTGTGGGGCAAGTTGTGCCTTTATCGTGTGAAACGTCTTTAGCACGTGTGCCTCACTCGTCCCGTTCAAGTTGGAAGATCCTGCGAGCGCCTCCCCGAGAATATTGCCCTCTGCATCGGCGGCGACTGCCGCCGTCTTCGTCCCGCCACCGTCAATCCCAATGTAGATCGTCACCTTTGTCACCCTTCTATGTTTTAGTCACTTGATGCAGCTCTTAATGCCATATCCGCTAAACGTCTGCTCATTCCAGTATACAGCTTCTGTTCAGCATACAATACGGGGCAATAACTTGTCACCGAAACGTCCACATTCACGGGCGGTGGATGGTTTTACTTGAATAATAATTTTATAATACATATGACATTTCACTATATGTTTTTTCGTTTTTTGAATGGATACGCTCGGGTGACTTCATAGTCGCCTCGCCCACTTACCAATAGTTTTTTTTTCGGACACATGTCGTTTCTAAATCATAATACGATACAAAACATGTTATAATACATAGTGAACACTAATGATAACTACGATGTGTTCACTTCAGTTTGTATCCGGTATGCAAACACACTTAACAAAAAGGGGACGTATTCATGTACGATTTCTTTATGCCCAACGTAAACTATTTCGGTCGAGGATCTGTAAAAATTACCGGTGAACGATGTAAAATTCTCGGAGCGAAGAAAGCGTTAATCGTCACGGATCGCTTTTTGCGCAATCTCGAAGGTGGGCCAGTCGATCAAGTAACAGCCTCACTACAAGAAGCTGGAATCGCTTTCGCTTTCTACGATGGAGTCGAGCCCAACCCGAAAGATACGAACGTACAAGACGGTTTAAAAATATACGAAGCAGAAAAATGCGACCTCATTTTGACTGTCGGCGGCGGCAGTGCCCACGACTGCGGGAAAGGGATCGGGATCGCTGCCACGCACGACGGCGATTTGTACGAAGACTATGCTGGCATTGAGACGCTGGAAAACCCGCTTCCGCCGATCGTTTGCGTAAACACGACAGCCGGCACGGCGAGTGAAGTGACGCGCCACTGCGTCATCACGAACACGAAGAAGAAGATTAAATTCGTCGTCGTCAGCTGGAGAAACACCCCCCTCGTATCCATTAACGACCCTGAGTTAATGGTGGGAAAACCGCCGGCACTAACCGCGGCTACCGGGATGGATGCATTAACCCACGCCGTGGAATCGTACGTCTCGCTCGGGGCGAACCCGGTAACAGACGCTTCCGCCATTCAAGCGATTAAACTCATTTCCAACAACTTGCGCCAGGCGGTCGCCTACGGGAAAAACATCGATGCCCGCGAAAACATGGCCCACGCCTCACTACTCGCCGGAATGGCCTTTAACAACGCCGGCCTCGGCTACGTACACGCGATGGCTCACCAGTTAGGCGGACTGTACGATATCCCGCACGGCGTCGCTAACGCCGTCCTCTTGCCGCACGTCGTGAAGTTCAACATTATCTCGAACCCGCAGAAATTCGCTGACATCGCCGAGTTTATGGGGGAAAACATCGAAGGGTTATCTACGATTGAAGCGGCGGACAAAGCGATCGACGCGATTAAGCGCTTGTCGACAGACGTCAATATTCCAGCAAACTTGCGCGCGTTAGGCGTCAAAGAAGAGGACTTTGAATATATGGCAAAAATGGCGCTGCAAGACGGTAATGCCTTTAGCAACCCGATTCAAGGGAAAGAGCAAGACATTATCGACATCTTCAAAGCAACGTATTAAGGTATTAAGCCTATTGAATGCATGGTCGTGGATAAAAATTGTGAAAGGCTGGTCTGACTACAGACTAGCCTTTTTCTAGAACGAGATGTAGTTGACACCTAAGGGTATAATTCCTGTTTAAAAGGCGGGCTGACTTAAACGCGTTGTGGTGTTTTTGGTCAGCCCTTGCTGCTTATTTCTTTGCTTAGTTCACCTTCAAATGCGGCTCCATATTACCCCTATTACCTCCCACCGATCGGTATTTCGTTCTGCTCAAGCCCCAATTTCTGTCTAACCCGCCGCGTCGCCTTGACGAGGTTCTCTAATGCCGGCACAACCTCTTCCTCGCGGCGCGTCTTCAACCCGCAGTCGGGGTTGACCCAGAACTGCTCCGACGCGATCACGCGGATGGAGCGTAAGATCGTCTGCACGATTTCTTCCTGTGCTGGCACTTGCGGGCTGTGAATATCGTACACGCCTAACCCGATTTGCCGCGGGTAGTCGTACTGTTCAAACGTCGCGATCAGTTCTCCGTGGCTACGAGATGCCTCAATGGAAATGACGTCTGCTTGGAGCGCGTCAATCGCTGCAATCGTCTCTGCGAACTCGCTGTAGCACATGTGCGTATGAATTTGCGTCTCGTCTTTGACCGCACTCGACGCGAGGCGAAACGCGTTCACCGCCCACTCTGTGTACTGCTGCTGGTCTTCCTCTTTCAGCGGCAACCCTTCGCGAAACGCCGGCTCGTCGATTTGGATAATTTTCAGGCCGTGACGCTCCAAGTCGAGCACTTCGTCCCGTAGCGCCAGTGCGATTTGGAAGGCGATATCTTGACGGGAAATATCTTCGCGCGCAAACGACCAGTTCAAAATCGTCACCGGTCCGGTGAGCATCCCTTTTACAGGACGCTCAGTGAGCGACTGGGCGTACACTGTCTCCTCGACCGTTAGCGGTTCCGGACGCGACACATCGCCGTAAATAATCGGCGGCTTCACCCCGCGCGACCCGTAAGACTGTACCCAACCGTTTTTCGTAAACGCAAACCCGACTAGTTTCTCCCCGAAAAACTCGACCATGTCGTTGCGTTCAAACTCGCCGTGCACGAGGACATCGAGTCCGGCGCGTTCTTGAAAGGCAATACAGTCAGCGATTTGCTGCCGAATGTACGCGCGGTAAGCCACGTCGTCCAGTTCTCCTTTTTTCCAGCGGCGACGCTGTGTCCGCACGTCTTGCGTTTGCGGAAAGCTACCGATCGTCGTCGTCGGCAGTAGCGGTAACGGTGTGTTTGCCCGCTGCTTTTTCACCCGCTCGCCGTACGCCGACGCCCGTCGGAAGTCGTCGTCACCAACTGCCGCAAGGCGCGCTTTCACTGCGTCGTCATTGCGAACCGCCGACTGCTTCAGGGCAGATAACGCCTCACTGTTTTGCCTAAATTCGCTTACGACAGTTTGTAATCCCTCGTTACACGCCGTCCGGAGGAGGCACAATTCGTCTAACCGCTCCTCTGCAAAACTCAAACCGCCCTGCAACACGGTAGGTAACTGATCTTCACTCGATACGGTATGCGGTAAGTGCAGTAAACTAGCTGACGGTTGCAGCCATACTTGCTTCGCACCGCTCACGTTTTGCACTTCGTCAATTAAGGCCCGCGTCTGGACGAGGTCGCTCTTCCAAATGTTGCGCCCGTTGACGACTCCGGCGGCTAACACTTTCTCTTGCGGAAAACCGTATTGCTTCAGTTGCGAGAGGTTGCGCCCGTTGCGCACAAAGTCTAACCCGAAGCCGTGGACCGGCAACGTCACGAGCTCGCGGTAAGCGGTTAGTCCGTCAAAATATGTCTGAATGAGTAGCTTGCTCCCGCTAACCCCTGCGACGAGTTGTTCATAACAGGTGTGAATAAGCGGAACATGCTGCGCGACGTCACTTAGGACGAACGCCGGCTCGTCGAGCTGGATCCAGCGCGCGCCTGCCGCCTGCAACTGTAGGATGACCTCGCGGTACAGTTCGGTTAACCGGGCTAACAACACCGGAAACTGTTCTGGACGGTATCCTTTAGCCAACTTGAGGAAGGTGTATGGCCCGAGTAGCACGGGCTTACCGTCGATGCCTAACTGTTCTTTGGCGAATTGATACGCCTTAAGCGGTTTGTTCTCGAGTAGCCGCAGCCCTTCCGTAACCGTTGAACCCGTTACCGCAGAAGTTGTAATCTCCGGAATCGCGTCTCCCACATTTGTCCCCTGCGAACTTGCTTCTTCTTCCGTACTAATTACTCCTACACTCGCTACCTCCCCACTTCTCGTACCCGCTACCTTCCTACTTTGTACCCCCGTTTTCCCCCTGCTCGTTCCATCAGCACCTGTCGTTCCAGCCGGATCTGTTACTGTGAAACCGGTAAACTCCGGGACAATGTAATGGTAGTTCGTGTCAAACCATTTCGTCATCTCGCACGCGGGACGTCCCGCCTTGCCCCGCGCTAAGGCAAAATACGTGTCGAGGGAAAGCGGGTCGTCGATCACGTCTTTGAACCGATCCGGGATGAGGCCGAACATGATCGCGTGGTCGAGCACGTGATCGTACAGGGAAAAATCGCCGACAGGGATGAGATCCACCCCTTTTTCCTGCTGCGTCTTCAACAGTTCGAGCTGCAATTGACGCACTTTGGCCGTAAACGTTTCCTCGTCGATTTTCTTACTCCAATAAGCTTCCAGCACCTTCTTAAGCTCGCGCTTTTTCCCGAAGCGCGGATAACCGATATTGCTCGTAATGACGTTGTTGGACATACGATCTTCTCCTTTCCGATTCATTTTTCTTACCGTTTTGCTTTATTTGCCCATTTATTTTATCGAAACGCTTCTTCTCTCTTTCATCCTTGCCATCCTATCTTTATTAGATCGCCACACCGCTTCTTTATGCTGTACAGATCTTTGTTCAATCACCTGTACCCACTTCAGTTGCTACACTGTACCCGTTTTGGTGACAACACTTTTACCTGCCCCTGTTGCTACGTGTGCTTCGAGAGCATCTGCCACACCCTTCGATTCACCGACGGCGGCAAACAGTTGCTCCACGAGCGATGCATCGCCGAGCGGGTAGATGTGCACCCCACTAACAAACGGGCGGATCTGTGTGAGTAACTCGGCGACAACTTGCACGCCTTGCTCCCGTCCACCCGCTTGCACCCGCGAGAGCGCCTCGTCGCTGAGCGTGATTCCTGGCACCTTTTCGTGGACATAACGCGCCATTTTGTAGCTTTTTAGTGGCATGAGGCCGAACAAAATCGGTACGTCGAGATGCCCAGTCGCCGTTAAAAACTGTTCGACAACATCGCGGCTAAACACTGGTTGAGTCTGTATAAACTGTGCCCCCGCCGCTACTTTTTCTTCAAACGCGCCACTTCGCGCGGCAAGTCGTCACTGCCGGGATTCGCCGCCGCACCGATGAAGAAATCGGGAATACTGCTTAATGGGTGACCTGTCTTGTCTTTGCCGAGTTTTAACTGCTGCGCGAGGCTGATGAGACCGACCGTGTCCACTTCGAACACTCCTTTTGCATCGGGGTGATCCCCGCGTCGGCAGTCGTCGCCAGTCAGTGACAAAAAGTTGCGCAAGCCGAGGGCAGCCGCCCCTAACAGCTCCGCTTGCATCCCGATCACGTTGCGATCCCGGCACGTAACGTGCGGAATGACTTCTACCCCGAGATTTTCTTGCAAAATGTGACCGAGGGCGAACGGATTCATCCGCATCGTCGCCATCGGACTGTCTGCAATGTTGAACGCATCGACCCACGGCCGGATGCGGCTCGCACTGTCTAACGTCGACTGCGGGTTACTCCCTTTCGGCGGCTCCACCTCCGCCGTGACGACAAATTTTCCATACCTAAGCTTCTCGCGCAATCCGTGCACGTGAATACTCATCGTGATCACTCCTTATCGCTTGAATAATATCTTTCTTTAAATCCCGCGGATCTTCTAACCCGACCGACAGCCGCAGCAGCCGCTCACTAATACCGCGCTGTACCCGATCCGCCACTGGCATCGCGGCATGAGACATCGTCGCTGGATGTGTCAAAATACTTTCAACCGCCCCAAGGCTGACACCGACGAGGGGAAGCTTCGTCTGTTTCAGTAGTGCCCGCACGTGTTCGTCGCGTGCCACCTCAAACGAGAGTACGGCCCCGAAACCACTCGTCTGACGCTCCGCCAGTTCGTGTCCCGGGTGGTTTTGCAAACCGGGGTAGTACACGCGCCGCACCCACTCCTGCTTACCTAGCCACTCCGCTAATTGCTGCGCGTGTATGGTCGATAAGTCTAACCTCGCCTTTAACGTTTTTAATCCTCTTAGCACTAACCAACAGTCTTGTACCCCTAACACTGCGCCGAGCGCGTTTTGCAAATAAGCGATTTTCGCTGTCCAAGCGGCGTCGTTACTAACGACTAACCCCGCGACGACATCGCTGTGTCCGGAGAGGAACTTCGTCGCACTGTGTACGACGATGTCGCATCCTAAGGCGAGGGGCCGTTGATAGTACGGTGTCAAAAACGTATTGTCGACAATTGTCAGTAAGCCTCTCCCCTGACCCAGCGCACTGATCGCGCGAAGGTCCGTCGTCTTCAACAGCGGGTTAGACGGCGTCTCCACATAGATCGCCTTCGTCTCGGGGCGAATCGCTGCGCGCACACTGGCGATGTCAGTCGTGTCGACAAAACTCGCCGTCATGCCGAAGCGTGGTAACACTTGGTCAATGAGCCGGTACGTCCCTCCGTAAACGTCAGCGGAAACGACGAGGTGATCGCCGCTAGAAAAGCCTAAAAGCACCGTAGAAATAGCTGCCATCCCCGAAGAAAAGGCAAACCCAGCCTCACCCCCTTCTAACTCGGCAATCACTTCTTCGAGCGCGTGACGCGTCGGATTGCCCGACCGCGCATAGTCGTACGTGTTAGACCCTCCGCGTTGGTCCAGCCGGAACGCACCTTGTTGATTCGGCAGGTTGAGTTTGTTGAGCTGGTCGAGTTGGTCAACGTCTTGCGCATACGTCGACGCTAAATAGATAGGTACTCCCGCTGCCCCTGTCACCGGATCGACACTGGCGCGGTTGTGCACCAACTTTGTGGCGAAATCCATCCTTATACACGCCCCTTTCGTCCCCCTAACGTTATTTCGAGGGATCGTCATTTGTTCGTTACGTCATTTTCGCTTTGCATGATTTCCTCATAACTTCCATTCCAGCGACTGTTAGGGAACATCACCCCCTTACCTTTTTCACTTTGACACCGCTTTTTGCCCTAAACCCCTCGTGGAGAACACCGCTCGGCAAAGGCAAAAGCTTGCGCCAAATCGGCACACAGATCGTCCACGTGTTCGATCCCGACCGAGAGGCGTAACAAATCGTCACTCACGCCGATGCGTTCGCGCACCTCCTCCGGGACGTCAGCGTGCGTCTGCGTCGTTGGATACGTCATAAAACTTTCCACCCCACCTAAGCTTTCCGCAAAAGCGATCACCTGCAGCTGCTGTAAAATGTGTGGGATGAGCCGCCGATCGCGAACCTTGAACGAAATCATGCCACCGCCGCATCGGTAAAGGTCGTCTGTCTCGTCGGTGGAGAAGTCACCTCCTGCGCTCAACGACTCGTTCGAGAAAAGCGGCTTCTCACTCGAGATGGTCGCCCGCCCCATGGGGTGATCCCGCCAATCGACAAAAACCGCCTCCTCTGTCGAAGGCATGCCATGCGGCTGTCTTTGCCCCAACGTCTGCTTCTTTAATGCATCTGGCGAACGGTACACTTGCGGATAGTACACGTCCGTCACTAGTGGGTGCTGTCGTAAAAAGCGAACCACATGTTTCGCGTTACTTTCATGGCGCGCCATGCGCAGTGCCAACGTTTTTAACCCCCGCAACAACAGCCAGCTGTCAAACGGACTGAGTACGGCACCTGTCGCATTTTGCACCGCGTGTAGTTGTTCGCCGAGAGCCTCGTCCGTGCAAACTAACGCACCAGCTAACACGTCGTTGTGACCACTCAAGTACTTCGTCGCGCTGTGGACGACGAGATCCGCCCCGAGCGCGAGCGGTTGCTGTACGTACGGCGTCAAAAAAGTGTTGTCGACAATCGTCCACGCGCCGTGCGCTTTGGCGATAGCCGCCACAGCTGCAATGTCAATGACGTGCATGAGCGGATTGGACGGCGTCTCTAAAAACACGGCTTTCGTCCGCGACGTCATCGCCGCTGCCACTGCCCCGGCCTCGCGCAGGTCAACTGTTTTCACGACGATCCCCGCTTGGCGAAAAGTCGTTGCAAACAACCGATATGTGCCGCCGTACAAATCGAGCGGAGTGATGATCTCGTCGCCGGAAGAAAACAAGCTTTGCAAGGCGTGAATGGCCGCCATCCCGGAACTAAACGCCAACGCGCGACAGCCACCTTCTAATTCGGCGAGTACTTGTTCAACCTGCTGCCGCGTCGGATTTGCCGTGCGGGCATAATCGAATCCGGTACTTTCCCCAATTGCCGGATGCCGGTAAGCCGTTGAGAGGTAGAGTGGATAACTGACCGCTCCAGTGCGTTCCTCCCTGTCGACCCCCGCTTGGCAGAGCGTCGTCTCAATGTGCATGGATACATCCCCCTTCCTTGTCTTTTACATCGGTGACATCACATGTCTGTGTCCACACCCGTCCTCATCGGTGACAGCATATGTTAGTGTGAAGCCCAAGTTTGTACAAAGCCGGATGAAACATGTTAGTAAGCCATTGATCACATGATGGGAACCTCCCAAAACAAAATCCCACCATAAATCCCGAGATACATCCGCGAAACAAAGAAAGAGGCCGCCGGATCCCTCACAACATCACGTGGGATCAACGGCGGCCTCTAGTTTGTCTAGTCAGCCGAATCATTCTTTCACTTGTGTTATTCACTTTAACCGCACTTTCTCGTTTGTCTCGATTTGAATGACTTGACCATTTTGTACTACTAGCGTCACCGAACCGAATTGCAACCGTTGCAAAATACCTGTTAAACGCTGCAATACTTCCGGATTATCCGCTGCGACTATTTTCCCGGAACTACCCTTTTTTGTCGTACATACCAACTTACATCACCTAAACCTTTCTTGCCAAAGCTCTTCCATAACGCGCTTGTCTTTTGTGCCGGACAGCTTTTGTTCGGTTACTTTCGAACGACTACTTGTGCTGCTTGCGACTACTTGCGCTGCTTGCGGCCGACTACTTTCGATTAACTGCTTGCGATCGACTGCTTTTTGGACGCTACAAACCGTATTGCGTTTCACGTGTACACGTGTACTGGTCATGGATAACAAATAACCGCTGCAACCCGCTCCTTTCCAAAAATTAAAAGCTCCCCTTCCCATATTGGAAAGAGGAGCGCATTTGCGTCGTTAGACACACTCTTATCTTCCAAAACGGGTCAACCATTTTGCGGGAATTAGCACCTTTCAGTTCGTAAACTGAGGTTGCCGGGTTTCATCGGGCCAGTCCCTCCACCACTCTCGATAAGTACGTATGCAATTTTTTTAATGACTGTATTGGCAATGCTGCTTGAAAAATGTTTCATTTATCATAACCATAAGGTATTATCGATGTCAAGGGTTTTTTTGTGGCGATCAGTACGAACCGATGATATACGCGGTTCAATGCTGATCATATGATAAAATTCTCCGCCTTTATGTCATCGACAAATTCAATAAATGGTGGGTCAAAATACATCGAATGCCCATATTCCCCGGGCACCCCTATTCCATACACTCCTGAAGACTTCTTTCATTCGCTTCCTCAAATGACAATTGTATATACTCCTTAGCCTCTTGACGATATTCATCTACATCGATCCATGTCGTTTGGTCAATACTTATCTTGGCGCAGCATCTTTCAGCAATGTGAATGACCGCCTTGTGAACCGCCCTGATGTCGACTAAACACGCGTCTTCATCAACCTCGACAAATACTAAATGCAAATCACTATTTAAAGATACAACTTCAAAATAGATGTTTTCTTTAGACTGTAAGTTTCCACTCCATCTTTTATCGTCAAGCCACTTATCCCATGATAATGTGAGACCAGTACTTTCCCTTAAACTTTCTTGCCACCCAACCCTCGATACGTTCACACCGTCTTTCCACATTTTCGCGACTAATTCATCTGCAGTGGGAAGACATGTTTTACCGTTTGTTTTCAGAAAAAATCTCATTATTCCTCCTAATTATTCAGCCAGCGTACAGCTTTTTCTAAATTACTTAGTAGTTCCTTTTTCTTCCCTTTACTTAATTTTAGACTATTCGGTATCTGTGGTTCTAACGGTAGCTTTGGATCAATTCTATAATCAATTATTGACCTTTTATCACCACCCGCTTGAATTTGTATTTTACTCCGTCTGGCTCAGCATCGACTCGTATCTTAATTTTTTTGCCCCGATAAATCACTTCAATTGGCTTACCAAATGTTTTACTTGTTATTTTAACATTTTTATAGCGAACGGGAGGGACATCAGGAACTCTATTTCTATCTCGCCAATCATTCCCCTTCTTAGACAGACGAAACGTATCCCCTGCATCATTGGGCACACCTACAGTCGCCGGACGACGTCCCTGAAGGTCTTGTGCCAGCCTTTCCGCATACTCCTTCAAACTTTCACTGCTCTGACGAAGTCAAGCTTCCCGTTGTTCTTTAGTCTATTCGCGTACTCCTTAATTCGAGCCACTGTCTCTTTTGTAGCCTTAAACCGTTTGGCCGCCCTTGTTCCCTTTATCGTCCCTTTAACACCGCGACCTACTTTACCCATTTTCGCATGCTTACTCAATCGTGAGGGGGGGAAATATCGTTAGAATCCCCCAAGCAACAGACTCCTCCCACTCCTCCTCCGATATTTCCTGCTCAAAAATGGGCTCCTCGCCGAAAATAGCACGATAAAAGTCGTTAATACCAGCAAATTCCCCCGCCTCATATAGCGCCTCTTTTGCAAGTTCCTCCGGAGTCATCCCGTTAATGCCTTCCACTTCTACCGTCTGATCTGCCGCGTGAATTTTATCAATTTCCTTGATGAAGGGCGTAATCTCATGATCCGTCAAAAAGTGGTTGATCGCAAGCAGGGCGTCTTGATACGGCTCTAGCGGACGGCCGGTGTAGTACATGTCGTGTATAAACGGCATCATGTCGTCCACATATTTTTTGCCGAGCTGCTCGACAGGTGCCAAGACATGCTCGATCGCTGAGAGGTCTTCCGCGGCAAGCGTGTCTCGCGCCTTGCGGTAAATGCTTAAATGCTCGCTAATGACCTCCTCCTGCTCGGAAAAATGACGGTGGACATCTTTAAAGTATGTAGCGATCTCGTATGTATTGACGACGAGTTTGCTCACTTTAATCACTCCTTTGACCAACCCTGACCCAACTTTAATTCACCCATTCTTACCCATTCTATTGACAACATCTGTATCGGCCTATCAACATTTGACCGCTATGAATTAAATAGTTTCAACTTATTTCCCTACTGATCCCTTCATCGACTTGCATGAAGTTTTCTACGATCCCCGTTGCATTTTCTCGGAGCGTTCCTTCAATGCGAATAAGCATTTCCAGAAGGCGAGTTAACGCTTCGGCATAATCGACGATCGGGGACAGACTACTATTTAAAAAACCTTGTGCCACTAAGGTCTTCTTGAACGCCTTTAATGTTTCCAGCATCGTCTCTGTTTGTGTCTTGACGGCATTCCCGAAGTTTTCCTCCATGAGGTGACGATCGATAATAATCGTTGATGTTGGCATTGCTATCGTAGCCTCCTTCTTAGTTAAAGATCTGACCGGTCGTGGTAACAGACAGCATGTTATCAGGAAAACTGTCATGCCCCTTCATCCAACATATTGGCACTCCGCTCATCGGCACCCGTTATTTGCTCATTGACGATCGCCATTAGCTCGATAAACGTCGTCATGTGTTGCACAACGAGTTCGGCCGATTGCAAGTATTCCTCGAACGTCTCTTTGTACGCCTCGACGGCTTCGCCTGACATTTCACCGAGGGCCTGCTCCATTTGCGAACGGGTCTGGTCGTTCGCTTCGGCAAAAAGATCGAGATCGCTTTTTAATTTCGACATCCCGTGAGTTGTTTGTTCCGAATCGTAGGAAATTCGCGCCCCCGGGCCACCCCCGCCATCTGCGGTGTGAGTAAGCATTCGTCGACACCCCCGTTAATCAACGGACTCCAACTTTAAAAATGTGCCCGTCTCGTTAAAATAAATGTTGTAGCAACTTTAGTACACTCGGATCCATCACCGCGTCCTCCATGTACGATGCCCGTTCTTCGCGAGTCTTTGGGAATAGAATAGAATAATAGTGCTTATATTCCTCTTGTTTTCGTGTATAGACCGTTTTTAACTGTTCTTCGACAGCACGGATTAGTTGCGAATGCTGTTTTGCGTAGCTCGCCAGATGCCGCTCCCTTTTTGCAACGATCGCCTCATTTGCTTTAAGCGATCGGCTATTGTGCCACATCGCGTAATCGATCTCATTCGCAAAACCGCTACTGATCGATGAAGCATCTTTGAGTGCCTGTAAGACTTCGCCTAAATGCTTGATCCGCGTATCATAATCCATCGGTATCACCCGATTCTGCGGATTTACCTTGCACGGGCGGCGCATTATTCTCGGCCATATTTCCTTTGGCAAGTGGAGTCAATTGCTCCCATTCCTCCATCATCCCGACAACTTCTTCCTCTTCTTTAGTCACATACCCGCGGAAAATGACATCTTTAATGTCTTCTTCGTTAAAAAACGTCACATCCTCGTCGGTGATGCCTTCCGGATAAAAACAACCCATATAGTCAAAGTAAACATCCTCGGTCATGCTGTCGTTACCGACGACAGTTTTCCGACCGACGATCATTAACGGGACAGTTCCATCGTGAAGACATATGACAGACCCGATCGGCAGCATTCGTTTCCACTCCTTGCGACTGATTGCCCACTTAGAATAATAGAGATACCGCTTTTACTTTATGCAACAAAATAAAGTGACACCGATATGATACCGCTGCCAAACAAATAATTGCAGCCATACCGTTTCAGCTATTCCCGTTGACGATAAACTTATGTACAAATGTAGCAGTTGCAAGTTCAATAAACAATGTGTTCAGTCCAGCGTGATACCTCAATACTATTACTTTACCCTGAATTCTCCAAATTGTGTGTTAGATGCATTTTACTACATACGCATAATAATAGCAATCATAATTTTTACTTCAGTTTGATACATTCCCCTGTCTTACTAGGAGATCAAGGTGACAGACATCACTAACATTGAGCTAGCGAGCTGTACCGCGATCTCCCTTTTCCTTGAACTCTTCGTCTAGACCCACTTTTCGTCTAGACCTATATATTTATATTTGTCGCTTATATTACCGCAAAATTACCCCGATAGCACCATGCGCTCTTCTGTTTGTGCTCCGACTCGCCTTTGCGCCTCTCCACGCTTAAGTGGAAGTTCAATACGCGTCTCATCACCGTCTGCTTGGAAAAAATGGACATTCGCTAAGGGCAATTCAAGTAGCACCGGTTGATCGGGTTTACTGTTTTCTACGGCTCCACTGAGCGCCCCTGTGCGCGTCGCCCGCAAGATCTGACTGCCGACGCGCACATGATACACATACTGGTGCCCCAAGTATTCGACACGGACGAGCCTGCCGTGGATGCGAATCGCCGACGCGCAACTGCCCGCGATGCAATCAGTCGTCGAAGTAGTAACGGCCTCCGGAGATGTAATAGTCGCCCGAGTGGAAACGATACCCTTTGATACGATTCGCACATCTTCCGGACGCACACCGAGTTGAAGCCCATTGCCGCGTACGTGCTTTTCGAGTGCGAAACGCATGTGCTGCGGCAACGGCAGTACCTGCCCTTTCGACCGAATAGGTTTACCATCGGATGCCTCCGCAACAACAATACCTTCCCCTTCCAACCATACAGAGACGATGTTAATCGTCGGGCTGCCGACGAAGCGGGCGACGAACACATTCCCCGGTTGTTCGTAAATCTCCTGCGGCGTCCCAATCTGCTGCAATTGCCCGTCCTTTAACACGGCGATGCGCTGCCCGACCGTCATCGCTTCCACTTGGTCGTGAGTGACGTACACCATCGTCGTCCTTAACTTCTCGTGCAACTCGACTAACTCCTCCCGCGCACTGTGGCGCAGCTGCGCATCTAAGTTGGACAGCGGTTCGTCAAGCAAAAAGTACGGCGCTTCGCGCACGGCAGCCCGCGCCAACGCCACGCGCTGCCGCTGCCCACCGGACAGTTCTCGCGGCTTACGCTGCAGTAAGTGTTCAATGTTCACCATGCGCGCCGCTACTCTAGCGCGCGCCTCCCGCTGCTGCCGCTTCACTTTGCGCAATTTCAACGAAAATGTCAAATTGTCCAATACCGACAAGTGCGGGTAGAGGGCGTAGTTTTGGAACACCATCGCCACGTGCCGTTCACTCGCGTCGACATCGTTCACGCATTGATCGCCAAAATAAATCTCCCCCGCCGACGGCTCCTCTAATCCGGCGATTAAGCGCATCACCGTCGTTTTGCCGCAACCAGATGGACCGAGTAACACGAGCCGCTCACCACTCCGGACTGTAAGACGTAGCGGTGGAATGACCTGCACGTCGCCAAAACGCTTTTCTACATCGATAAAACGAATATCACCTTTCGTCATCATGCCTGCGCCTCCCTTAGCCGCGGTGTATAATCCTCTTAAACCCTCTTAACCTTCTTATATCCTCCTAAACCCTCCTAAACCTAAACCCTGTTAAATCTTCTTTAATGTCCTTAAACATCCTAAAGATAGGTCGTAGCTTAGCCACCTTCGACCTTCATTAGCAGCCACGTCCTCCTATCCTACCTCACCAGCCACACGAGCAACCTGCCACCTCCCCTTCATACGCGAGCGACTATCCTTTCACCCCCGTGTGGAGGAAACTACTCATAATGTGCTTCTTCACGAACAAAAAGGCGAGTAGCGGCGGTAACGAAGCGAGCGTCGCCACGGCCATCATCGGGCCCCACGACGAACCGCCTTCCGCGTTGATAAACAGTTGCAAGGCGAGCGGCACCGTCAACATCCCTTCATCGTTAATGACGAGAAGCGGCCAAAAGTATTCGTTCCACACGTTAATAAAAAACAAAATCCCGAGGGCGACGACCGTCGGACGAACCGCAGGAAAAACGACGCCCCACAGGCGCTGCCAATCACTCGCACCGTCGACGCGCGCCGCTTCCAACAGCCCGGGCGGCACACTGCGAAACGCCTGCCGCAGCAAAAAAACGCCCATTCCGTTAGCCAATTGCGGCAAAATGAGCCCCGTATACGTGTTGAGCAACCCCATGTCGCTAATGAGCAAATAGTTCGGCAGCATCGTCACTAACACCGGAATGAGCATGCTCGCGACGACTAAGTAGAACAAAAAGTTTCGTCCCCAAAAGCGGAATTGCGTAAACGCGTACGCCGCTAGCACACTCGACACTAACTGAAAAGCAGTCACGACAATCGCGACGACGAACGAGTTAAAGAAGAAGCGTAGCAGCGGCACACCCGTGAGGACGTGGACATAGTTGTCCCAAGAAGGCGGCAGCGGCACGGGATTAGCGTAGTCGTCAAAAATTTGCTCCGGTTGTTTAAACGCCGTACTGACCATCCACAGGAGTGGAAATAAACTCATGGCGACACTGACTAACAACAGCACATGCCACGCATTCCACTTAATTTTCATAGTAAATCCTCCGATCGATCACGAACGCCTGCAGCAAAATGAGCAAAAGGAACAGCAAAAACGTTACGACCGCTACAGCCGAGGCCAAACCGCTTTGGAAAAACTGGAATGCATATTGATACACTAAAAACACGATGTGGCTCGTCGCCTGGTTCGGCCCGCCGTTCGTCAACATTTGGATCGGTACAAACGCGTGCTGAATCCCGAACACGACTGTAATGACAAACACGTACAACAACGTACCGCCGCTAAGCGGCACATATATATTGCGCAACAAACCAGATGCGCGTTTTAATCCTTCAACCCTCGACATCTCAATGACATCTTGCGGTACAGCGAGCAAACCGGCTAACAAGACGATAAAATGGTACCCAAACGTTTTCCACGCCGTAATGATCGCCACTGACCCTAACGCCCACTCCGGATCAGTCAACCAATTGACTTTCGGGAGCCCGATCCATTCAAGTAGCTCGTTAACGATGCCGATCAACGGGTTAAACAACCACAAAAACGCAATCGAGGCAACGGCGAGCGACACGACGGTCGGAGTGAAAATCGCACCTTTGTAAAAAGCCTGCCACTGCCCTCTAACGCGCGTCACCGCAAAGGCGACGAAAAACGGTGCGACGAGTATTAAAGCGAGTAAGAGCACGATGTAAAGCCCCGTATTTTGCACCGCCGTCCAAAACTCGTCACTCGACACTAACGTTTTGTAATTGTCCCACCCGACCCACTGTTTGTTCGGACTCACCATGTTCCAATTGAAAAAGCTAATGGTCAACGAATGCAAGAGTGGGTAGTAAACGAATACGAGCAGTGGGATGACCGCAGGCGCGATGTACACGTACGGTTTTATTTTTTTTGCGACTTTCGCGACTTTCTGCGCATTCCACCGCTGCAACTTCATCGCGCGCCACTCCTTTGCTCGTGAAAGGTTTGCTGCGCCGAGAGCGTGACATGGCTTTCCTCCGCCAACCGCCGCGCGACTTCCTCACCGTGTGCAAGCAACGTATCTAACGGTGTGCCGATGCCGTATTCGAGTATGACCGTGCAGTCGTGCGTGTACTCGCCGAGCGCCGCCCACACCGGATCCCAATCAATCGTTCCCGTGCCGACCGGTAGGTGCAAATCGCGGACGCCGTCGTTGTCGTGCACGTGTACGGCGGCGACTCGTTCCCCTAACTGCCGCAACAAACTAGGCACGTCCCAACGGTTCATGTGGGCGTGACCGATGTCGACTAGCGCGTCGATTTCAGGGATTTCAGCAAACAACTGCGTAAACTCGACTTGATTAAATAAGGCAGTCTCGGCCGCACCGACGTTTTCCACGACAACTTTTACCCCGACATCGTGGGCGAGCCGCCCCAAGTTTCGCAAATACACTTTGGCCCACGCTTGTGCCTGCTCCCGCCTGAAAATGGGCGCAAGATGCATGTTCGGATGGATGACGACGTGTGTCGCACCGATCGCCGCCGCCCACTCCACCGACTGTTTGTACACGGCAAACGAATATTCCCGGATGGTGCGGTAGCGCGAAGCTGCTAAGTTCACTTCAAAAATCGGCGCATGTACACTGAGTGGACCGCTGTAGGAGGAAAAACGGCCCCGCTCGCGCTGCCAATCGTACGGATGTTCCCTCCATTCCGGGCCGTCGGTAAGTATTTCAATGCCACCTTCCCACGTGTATAGAAGTTCTTGCGCCTCACTGATGCGGTTCATGTAAGGCAACAAGCTAATTGAAAGTGCCATTCCTCGGTCTCCCCTTTTTTCGCTATTTTGGAAAAGCATAGTGACCCTCTCCATGCAGAGCGATCGTTCCTTCTCATATCGGATGTCCAATCAGGATGTCCTAACAGGATGTCCAATCAAGGTGACAAACAGGATATCCTAGCGAAGACCATTAATTCAGCAGCTCGTTCACTTTCTCTGCCGCTCGTTTTAGGGCATCTTTCGCTGTACTTTTGCCGGTGAGCACGTCATCGCGCGCATCGATCAGCGCTTGCTCGGCTTGCAAACCGTTCGCACCCGGAAAGTTCACCCACGGAACGACGACGTCCATTTGCTCCAACGCCGGTTTCATTAACGGGTTAGAATCGAGGAACGGTTTAAGTGCCTTTGGATCTTCGTCCACCCCTTTGCGCGGTGGCAAATAGCCCGTTTCTTGCACCCAAATCGTCAGCGCCTCAGGTGACTGTAAGTACTTAATGAATTCCCACGCAGCCGCCTGTTTTTGCGCATCTGTCGCTAATACGAACAAGGCGTTACCGCCGGCAGGAATCGCACGCGGCTTATCGCCGAACGTCGGGAACAACGTCGTGCGTACATCGAACTTACTCTGGCTTTCAATATGTTCCCGCTTGCCGATCGTCGTCAGCATCATCGCTACCTTGCCGTTCGAAAAAGCTTGAATCCCCTCTTCCCAATTCGCGTGGAGCGCGCGTTTGTCCTTCACCATTTCCCCCATCATGTCGTACACCTCAGTCACTTCCGGCGAGTCGAACGCTGCCTTTAACTTGCCACCCTCTTCTCGCAGCCAATCGCCGCCATTCGACTTCGCGAGACCATACTGAGCCCAATTATCCGGTGGCTCCTGAATGTAAAGCCCGTACTTGCCCGTTTTGTCCCGCACCCTTTCGCTAAGCTTTTGTACGTCTTCCCACGTGTGTGGCGGCTTATCTAGATCGGCACCCGCTTCCTTGAGTAGATCGGCGTTGTAATACAGCACCGGGTTACTGACCGCGTAGGGCAATCCAGCCAACTTTTCACTGCCCGTGCGGCCAAGGTCCAAAATGTTCGGCAGGAAGTTGTCCTCGACAAAATTCGGCTCCTCCGCATCTTTTGTAGCTAACTCCTCGATCGGCGTGTACGGGACGTTCTCATCGACGTACGTAATAAAGTTGTACCCGATTTGCGCGACATCTGGCGGGTTGCCACCGCTAATCGCCGCCTGCGCCTTTTGTAGCAGACCGGGATAGTTACCGGGTTGATACTTTTCCTCGACACGAATATTTTCGTGTGTTTCGTTAAACTTTTTGACAATCTCTTTAACGCCGTCACCGCCCCAATCTTTGGAGTTCACGTGCCAATACTCAATCGTCACCGGATCGCCGCCGTTGCCGTCAGCTGCATCCCTACTTGTCTTGCCACTCGACTGCGCCGTTTGACAACCGACGACTAATGCGAGCAACCCTAGCGCCAACGACGAACAAAGTGTCGCTTTCACCCATCGCTTCAAGCTAGTCCCCTCCCCTTATAAAATGATGTGCGGGCTTTTGCAAATCACGCAAGCTACGTAGATGCGCATTACAATTAATAGCTTAAACGGTGAATATTAACTATGCGTCAAACAGCAGTTAACGGCGTGTAAACGTCTTGTGTGATCATTGTTAATGAATGTCATTGTAAATGTTAAATATCGCAGCAAAAGAAAAAGCCGAGTGGGGAACTCGGCTCTTGCACCTTTTTCACTTAATTTTCTTCGTTCACTTTATTGCTCCCCGCTTGTGTGGAAAAACTGAGGCGGAGACGTTTTTTATCTCTTGTAAATAACGCGTAAAAAAGTAAGTAACGTACTTAGTGCACGTTTCCTCGTGCGTTCCCGTCCTGTAGTTTCCCGTCGCGTTGCTGAATTTCTTGCACCGCATCCTGCACGAGCGTCACCCCTTGGGCGATGGCGGGACCACCGCCAAAAGCAGTAGCGACACCGACCGCCTCCAATATTTCTTCTTCCGTCGCTCCATGTTCAAGCGCCCCTTGCACGTGATATATCGTACAATACTCGCTGTTTGCGACGACGCTAATAGCTAACGCCATCAGTTGCTTTGTTTTCGCATCTACCGCTCCCGCTTGAAAACACGTGTCGGTAAAATGGTTGAAGCTATCCACTAAGTGAGGGGATTGCTCCTGCAGGCGCCCCAACCCTACTTTGTAGTCTTGCAGCGCTAACCCTACCCAATTTTCTTTGATCATGCTGCTTTCTGCTTCCATATGAATACCCTCCAGTCACCTTTGCTTTCCTCAACCTGTCTAACTGGCCATTGAACGACAAACAAACCGCGATCGCATATCTTCACCTGTCACTTCCTTAGCTTGTGTCTGGGAACATTTTTTATGTTAGGATCAAATGTATTCCGAGGAAAAATGCAAAACTGTACGTCTTCCGTGAATAAGTTATTATTCCCTCACCTTCTCCCCCTTCACATACGCACTGCTGAAAAGAAACAAACGCATAAGGAAGACGAGCGACGGAATAAGCAACAACAACCCGGCGACAAAGGCAGCGACGAGCGCCGTCCCCATCGCGGTGCTCGTGACGCTGGAAATCGTTACGTGCGGGTACAAAATGTACGGCAAGTGGGAAGCGCCGTACCCGAAAAAGGCAAACAAAAACTGCAACATGACGAGCAGGAACGCCCAGCCGTACGCTCGTCGCCTAAAAATGAGCACGGTCGCAGCGACAAAACAGGCGAGAGACAGCAAAAACACCCAGGCGATGTCGACCATCGCTTGAAAATGTTGCGGATTGTGCAGGCGCAACGTGAAAAAGACGAGGCCACTGGCGACGATCGTCGGTCCGCTCCATCCGAGCGCGTACGTCCTGAGCACGTCCTCCGCCTCCCGATCTTCTGCCCGCCGCGCATAATACGTGAGGAAACTGCTGCTAATAAACAGGACACTGACGAGCGCGAGCAACACGACTGTCCACGAATACGGACTAAACAACAACTTTGTCGGCAAAAGCTGTACCTGACCGTCCACTTTTTTAATAAAGCCACCTTCAGAAATGGTCAACACTGTCGCCAGAGACGCCGGCAGGAACCAACTCGTCAGCGCGTAAAAAAACAAGTACACGTTACTTTCGCGAGCCCCGTAGTTGGCAAACGCGTAAAACGAGCCGCGGATCGCTAACAAAATGAGCGCCACGCTACCGGGAATGAGTAACGCCGTGCCGAAGTAGTACGCCGTGTCCGGAAAAAAGCCGACGATCCCGACGAAGAAAAACACTAAAAAAACGTTCGTCACTTCCCATACCGGAAAGAGGTATCGGTCGATAATGTGGTTGATCGCGCGGTCTTGCTTCCGCAAACGACTGTAATACGAGAAAAACCCGGCGCCGAAATCGATCGACCCGACGATCACGTACAAGTATAAAAACGTCCACAATACGGTAATTCCAATTTTCGCTAGCGTTATCTCCACTGTTCTTCCTCCCGTATCTTGCCGCGCTCTGCCCGCTCTGAAAGCTCTTTTTCCGCAGGGTTGTTTTTAAACATGCGCCTGAGGATGACGACAGTGATGATGCCAAGTACGAGATAGAGTAACACAAAGGCGAGAAATACCGTACCGACGTTGTCCGCCGTCGTCGCTCCTTCCCCCGTTCTCATAATGCCGCGCAACACCCACGGCTGTCGTCCTACTTCGGCAAAAATCCACCCTAATTCGATCGTCAGCATCGCGAGCGGACCGCCGACTGCGATTGCCCACAGCAACCACTTCGGAACAGCGGGCGCGCGCCGGATGTCCGCCTCGTCTAAAGATGCGTCACGGGCGCCTAAGTCTCGATCTGTCGCTTGATCGCGTCGAGTAACTTTGCGCCTCTTACGCACCTTCCGCAAATACCATCCAACGAACACCCCGGAAACAACTATTAAATAAAAACCGTTGACGACCTTCGAGTCAAATAAGTAATGCACATACAACGGAGGCCACTCATCGCGCGGAAAGTCATTTAAGCCGACGACTTCCGTATTTGGATGCGTGCCGGCCAAAATGCTGAGCGCGTACGGAATCGTAATCGCGCCTTTCACTTCCTGCGTCTCTTTATCAAGGAAGCCACCAAACACTAACGGTGCCTGCCGTCTCGTCTCGAAGTGCCATTCAGCAGCAGCAAGCTTTTCCGGTTGATGCTTAGCGAGGAATTTTCCGGACAAATCGCCGTTAACGATTGTGAAGAGCGCAAAGACGAAAGCACAAACCATCGTCAGTTTTAACGCTTTACGGTAATAGATGTGCACACGTCCGCGCAACATTGCTAGCGCAGCAATCGCAGCGAGAATAAATGCCGTCGTCACATAAATGGCGAATAAAAAGTGGGAAACTTTGGACGGAGTCGCCGGATTGAACATCGCAGCGAGCGGCCTTACATTGACGATTTGTCCGTCTACGAGATCAAAGCCAGTAGGGGTGTTCATAAACGCGTTAACCGACGTAATGAAGACAGCGGACGCAAGCGATCCGAAGACGACTGGCAGCGACAACAACCAATGGTAAAGTGGCCGTTTGAAGCGATCCCACGTGTATAAGTAAATGCCGAGAAAGATCGCCTCAATAAAAAAGGCGAACGTCTCCATAAACAGTGGTAAAGCGATCGCCTGGCCGGCGACGCGCATAAAGCTCGGCCACAGCAAACTAAGCTGTAACCCGATCGCCGTACCTGTTACGACTCCGACCGCGACCGTAATCGTAAACCCACGCGACCAACGCCGCGCCATGAGCACATAGTGCGGGTCATTGCGCCTAATGCCGATCCACTCCGCCAGCGAGACGAAGAGCGGCACCCCGACCCCAAGTACGGCGAAAATAATGTGAAAGGCGAGTGTCGTCTCCGTAAGCGCCCGCGCTAGCGTCACATTGTCGAAGGTGCCACTACTAAATAAACTGAACATGCCTTAAGTCACTCCTGCCTATCCTTCCACTCACGATCATCTTGCGATGCTAAGGGATATGTTTTTCCGTGCCCTTACGATGTGATAGTCGGTAACTACTCATCGTTAGTAGTTACCAACTTTTTGCAGGATATGAGTACAGGAGTTATTTTTTCGTGAGACTGTCACTTGTTGTACCTGTGTTGTGTACGTACTAGTACTATCCTAAATACCGCCCGTCGCTACGACACATCCGAATCTTTTCGCGTACTGCCTGTGCCATTGCTTCTTTCGCTGGATACATGTACTTTCGCGGGTCACTCGCCTCTGGATGATCTGCCAAATACTGTTTCAAAGCTGCGGCAAACGGCAGTTTTAGTTCGGTCGCGATGTTCACTTTGCAACAGCCCATATCGATGCACGTTTGCACATCGGCGTGGGGAATGCCCGAGCCCCCGTGTAACACTAACGGTACGTCAACCACTTCCCTAATAGCAGCTAGGCGTGCAAAGTCGAGTTTCGGTTCGGCCTTGTACATCCCGTGCGCCGTACCGATTGCCACGGCTAACGAATCGATGCCCGTTTTCTCTACGAACTGTTGTGCCGCCTCCGGATCCGTGTAGTACGCATCAGCCACATCGACCACGAGATCGTCTTCCTGCCCACCTAATCGGCCGAGTTCTGCTTCGACCGTCGCTCCATGCGCATGTGCGTAAACGACCACTTCTTGTACGATCGCAATGTTTTCCGCAAACGGAAGATGCGAGGCGTCGATCATAACCGACTTCGCTCCGAGTTGCACCGACTGCTTAATTTGCACCAATTGTTCGTGGTGATCGAGGTGTAGGGCGATCGGGATCGCATACCGCTTCGCCGCAGTGTCGGCAATCGCTTGAATATAGTCGCGTCCAGCATAGTCGAACGTACCGGGTGTCGCCGCCAAAATAACCGGGGAGCCCATCGTAGCAGCTGTCTCCACAACGACTTGGATCGTTTCTAAGTTGTGAATGTTAAACGCTGGAACGGCATATCGTTCTTTTTGCGCCTTTAATAGCATCTCTTTCGTATTCACTACCATCGTATACGCCTCACCTATCGTTAAATGTAAGTTGTTGTTAAAGCAACGATGTATCAATCCGTTGTTGCAGCTAAAGCCATTCGCAGTTGCTCGTACACTTCTTGTGCGCTTTCTGCCGCTAACAACCGTTCCCGTGCCTCTTCGTGCACGAGCATGCGCGAGAGCGAGGCGAGCAAGGTCAAATGTGTACTCCCCGCTTCCCGTTCCGGTACGAAGAGTGCAATGGTGAAGCGGATCGGTTTCCCGTCCATCGACTGCCATTCCACACCTTCCATCGTCCTGACGATGACTATTCCCGGTTTAAGCACGTCTTTTACTTGCGTATGAGGGATGGCAAACCCGTCGAGAAAACCGGTCGTCCCTTCTTTTTCCCGGGCGAGCAACCCTTTGACAATCCGCCTTTTCGACGACGCAATCCCGCCCACAACAGCTAATTCGGCAATGCGCGCAAACACGTCTTTTTGCGTTTTCAAGTTTTCGTCGATCTTTATAAGTGCCGGGTTGAGTAACGATTCGATTTCCATGGCAATACACTCCCTTTAAACGCTAAATCAAATGCGGTGCGTTGCTTTACATAACCTGTTAAGCTGCCGTCGCTTTTTTCTTTCGGTACAAGCCGTACAGTACAGCGCCGACGAGCGACCCAACTAAAATCGCCAATACCCACTGGAACGCCCCAGTGACGACTGGAAGGACTAAGAAGCCGCCATGCGGTGCCGGTACTTGCACTCCGAACAAATACGTGAGTACCGCCGAAATGGACGAGCCGACCATTAAAATCGGGATGACGACGAGCGGGTTTTTGGCCGCGAACGGAATGGCGCCTTCCGTAATGTGCGTCGATCCCAAAATAAAGTTGACTAAACCGGCGTTGCGCTCCGACGCATCGAAATACTTTCTAAAGAAAACGGTCGCAAATGCGATGACGAGTGGCGGCGTAATACACGCAGCGGAAACGCCGGCCATAAAATAGTGATTCCCTTCCGCCAATAACGCTGTCCCTGTCACATAAGCCGCCTTGTTCACGGGACCACCCATATCAAACGCACTCATGCAGCCGACAATAATCCCGAGCAATACCGGGTTAGCCCCTTGGAAGTCAGACAGAAACGCTTTCATTGCTTCGTTAATGCCTGTCATCGGCTCAACAAGCACGACCATGATAGCGCCGATTAAGAAAATCCCAATGACTGGATACAGGAAAATAGCTTTTAAACCGTCGAGCGATTGCGGTAGCTTACTAAACACCTTTGACAGCAAAACGACGATGTATCCGGCGAGAAAACCAGCGACGATCCCGCCGAGAAAACCGGCGCCACCAGTGTGGGCAATCATCCCACCGATAAAACCGACGACTAAACCCGGCCGTTTCGCAATCGATTCAGCGATAAACGCGGCCAAAACGGGGACCATCAGTTCAAAGGCAATTCCGCCGGTACTCTTTAAAAACTCTGCGATCGGATGATACGTTTCGTGTTTCGGATCGAACGCGTGAATGCCGAATAAGAAGGAGACGGCAATGAGCACACCGCCACCGACGACGAACGGCAACATGTGGGAAACGCCGTTCATTAAATGCTTGTAAATCGCCCGACCGACTTTATTCCCTTGCATCTGTTCCGTATCGTTTTGTCTCCCATTGCGCGATGGTGCGTCGCCGTTAGTTGCACGGTACGGTTTCGCTTTCCCGTCTACGATGAGCTGGATCAGCTGTTCCGCATCTTTGATTGCCCGCGCCACCGGGACATCGACGGCCGGCTTTCCGGCGAACCGTTCCGCTTGCACGTCTTTGTCCGCCGCAATAATGACTCCGTCCGCCGCATCGATGTCGGCTTGAGTCAACTCGTTTTCTACCCCAACTTGTCCGTGCGTCTCTACTTTAATCTCGACGCCGAGCTTTACTGCCGCTTTTTTTAAAGCTTCTTCGGCCATAAACGTATGCGCGATCCCCGTCGGACAACCAGTAGCAGCCACAATTTTAAGCTTACTCATCTGTATCGACACCGCCTTTAATATGATAAATGTTTGACTCTCACTTGCTGCGCCAATGTCTCGAGATTTGTCAAGTCACTTACCCCTTTGGAAAAAGCTGTCGACGCACCTGCTGCCGAAGCGTATACCATCGCTGTTTCGACCGTCTGCCCAGCCGATCGCTTGGCGAGAAACGTAGCGAGCAACGTATCGCCGGCACAGGCCGAATTGACGGCTTCTCCTGGCACAGACGACACGTACAACACGCAATCGGGGGAGAAATACATGGAGCCGCGTGCGCCTAACGAAACGATCACTTGCCTCGCCCCCCTTTGCAGCAACTCTTTTCCATACCTTACAATTTGTTCATCGCTTAGCATGTCGCGTGAGTCGCAATCAAAGAAATGCGCCAGTTCTTCTTCGTTCGGTTTAATTACATACGGATGAAACGGTAAACAATCCAACACTTTTTTTGAACTCGTATCGAGGACGAACTTTAACTGATGCCGTGCGGCAATTTGCGCCATCTCGACAAAAATGTGTGCATCTACCCCCGGAGGAAGACTGCCCGAGACGACGAGTGTACTTCCACCTGGAAGTGCCTTTATTTTTTCTAGCACGGCTTGCACGTTGTCTTCGGAAATGCGGGGCCCTCTGTTAACAATTTTGTATTCTTCGTCGGCACGTACAAAAATGTTCACTCGCGTAATGCCAGCAACGTCGACAAAGTCGGTCGCGATCCCTTGTCGTCGTAACTCGTCCTTAATGTAGGCGCCGGTGAAACCGCCCACAAAACCGAGCGCCACACTGTCAACGCCTAAATGTTTTAACGCTACGGACACATTAATCCCTTTGCCGTTCGCTTGATAGTCTTCTTCATAGGTGCGATTGACAATGTCTGGTTTAAGGGCTTCCATGGCAACAAATAAATCGATCGCTGCGTTTAGCGTACAGGTGTAAATCATTGTTACCACCCCCTCCCTAACCTCATTATGTCATACGAATGGGTGCACGTGTTTACAGCCTGTGTAAAGGTTTTCGTGCATCGTGCCATAAGAGCAGGAATAATGCCATAAAAAAATGCCCCTCCGAAATACAAGTGTCGTCGGGGCGTGAATAAAAAAACAGCGCGGCTTATATGGTAAAAGACGGTACAGGTGCTACATTGACCTTCGATAGTACATGCAGTTACTGCCTGTTGAATTGTCGTTCTCACAACATACGAATGACGTACGCATCCAACAAAATGCGCGACAGGACGTGCAAAGGTAAGCGTGAGCGCACTTCGTAGTCGGGGAAAAAAGAGTGCGCACTTTTATAACCAACCAACACCATTTCCGATAACTTCGCTAAAGTAGAATCGACCTTCGTCGTCAACGTGAGCGTGCTAATATTTTTGATCTTAAAGTTTTTACAGGCTTCCACTAATTCAATCGTTTCGCCGTTTAACGACACGAAAATGACGACATCTTTGACGTGCAGTTTACGCGATTTGACGCGAATAATGTTCGGATCGGTATGCATCTCGCAATTTTTACCAATCAGCTGTAGTTTTACCGTTATTTCATTACCAATCATTTCCGAGAAGCCACGAGCAAAAACGTAAACTTTTTCTGCATCGTATATTTTTTGAATCGCATCTTCGATATTACCGATGTTGAGCATTTGAATCGTCTTTAACACTTCGCGCTCATTTTTCTCGATTGCACCCTTGATTTGACTATCGATGTCTTCCATCGTATTTTTCTCGCTTGACGCTTTTATTTTGTCGCGAATGCTGTATTTGAAGGACGTGTAGCCTTGGAAGCCAATTTTCTTCATCAATCTAACGATCGTCGCCGTGGAAACATTCGCTTCTTCGCTCAAGGAAACGATCGACATGTCTGCGATTCCCTCGATATGGTCGTAAATGTATTGGAGCAAGTGTCGTTCGGAGTCACTTAATAGCTTAAGCTTTTCATAAGGGATGTCGAAAATGATGTTATCCATGTAAGTGCCTTCCTCATCCGCTGAATAGTTGATCTTGAAACAACTTTTTAATGTCGACACGTTGTAGATGACACATTGTGGACCGCTACGATGCGGGCAAAAACCGTGTGACACGATCGATTACGACGAATAACAAATGAGCCGCCAGCCGCACTGTTAGCGCGTCCCGATCCAAGCGCAGGATAAACTTTCGCTATGTCAAAACTTGACACGTTTCCACTAGTGACGATTTCCTCGATTAAATGTTTGGCAGTATTCGGATCCAACCCGAACGGCGTCGGTGCACTTACGCCGGGCGCACAACCATCTGCTAAACGATACATTTGGATCACCTACTAGCCTCGTTTTATCCTGCGGATGATACCGATTTTTTTGTGATATCCCTCGTATGATGCCCATTTTTAGTATAGCGGATGGGAGCGACGTCGTTCAAGCAAGTTATTTGCATTTTATTACATAATTCAACATTGTACAATCGATACTTTCAGTTTATTACACCGCAATAAATCCAGTTGAAAAAAGCGCTTCCACATACCATAATATGAGATATAATACAATATACAGAGGTGAACATTGTTTGACATTAAGTGAAGAGGGGGATTTACGTGTTCAAGAAGCTGTCCTTTAACAAAGTGTTAGTTGTCATCGTTACAATCGGCCTCGTCGTCATCGGATCGATATTTATTTATGAGATGAGTGGAACCGTAAAAGCTGACTCCGCAATGCCGCAGCCTCCGAGTATTGACGATGTCCCGCACGATGCAACAGGTGAATCTATTATGTATGGATACCGTATTTTAAAAGAGACGCAAAGTGCTTTGCCGCCAGAGTACATCGGTAATGCACTCTCTTGTTCTAGTTGCCACGCGATCGAGGGACGTAAAGAAACGGCGATCCCGCTCGTCGGGGTTACAGTGGCATACCCGCAATACCGCTCCCGCGAAGATCGAGTCATGTCTGTCGAAGACCGCGTGAACGGCTGTATGATTCGTAGCATGAACGGCCAAGAACTCCCCGAAGATTCGAAAGAAATGCGCGCACTCGTCGACTATATCACTTACATTTCGTCTAACGTCCCCCAAGACAGCAACACGCCGTGGCTCGGTCGAAACGCGCTAAAAAACGCGCCAGAGCCAAATATCGCCCGTGGCGAAGAGTTGTACAATAAGTCGTGCATTGCGTGTCACGCCTCCGATGGCTCGGGCATCGGGCCGACAATTGGGCCAGCCTTATGGGGCGAAGGGTCGTTCAACGACGGCGCCGGGCTAGCGCGCTTTTCGAACCTCGTCGGGTTCATTAAGCGCAACATGCCGCTCGGAAGGGGAGGCACATTAACTGAACAACAAGCGGCCGATTTAGCCGGATTTATTCTCTCGCACGACCGCCCGGAATTTAAATGGAAAGAAGGAGACTGGCCCAAAGGGGGTAAACCGTCCGATTCTCCGTATTAAGAAAAATGAGTACAGACCCGTCTGGTCTCGCGTTCAACCCGGCGGGTCTTATCGATTCAGCTGCTTAACGCGATAAACAGCTGTCTAACGCAATAAATTGTTGCAGACTAATGAATATCCCGTTTCTTGAACTGGCCGCCTTTAACGTCGTGAATGTCGCCGATCGCTAGAAACGCCTGACTGTCGAACTCGTCGACGATCGCTTTCAACTTCGCTTCTTCCAGCCTGGTGACGACGCAAAAAATCATCTTTTTCTCGTCCCCGGTATAGCCACCTTCCCCATTGAGGTAAGTAACCCCCCGCCCTAATCGGTGGAGAAGCGCCTCGCCGATCTCTTGGTGACGGTCGCTAATAATCCATACCGACTTGGTCGAATCGAAACCTTCAATGACGATGTCCATCATTTTATAGGCGATAAAATAAGCGATCAAGGAGTACATCGCATGATTCCAACCGAAAACAAACCCGGCACTCCCCAAAATAAAAATGTTAAAAAACATAATGACTTCGCCCACAGAAAAAGGAAGCTTCTTATTGAACAAAATCGCCATGATTTCCGTCCCGTCGAGTGAGCCGCCGTTTTTAATGACGAGCCCGACTCCGATGCCTAACGTAATACCTCCGAACACGGCTGCTAGCAGCGGGTCGTCCGTCAACGGCTTAATGTCGTGCAACTGGACCGTTCCGATCGACATAATGACGACACCGAACACAGCCGAAATAGTAAACGTTTTGCCAATCTGCTTGTATCCTAAAAAGAAAAATGGAAAGTTAAGGACGAACAGGAGCAAACCTAACTTGATTTGCAAAATGTGAGACAGGATGATCGCAATCCCCGTAATCCCACCGTCGATGACTCGATTTGGAACGAGGAAAATCTCTAACGCAACGGCCATTAGCATAGCACCGAAGACAATACATACGGCACGCCTGAGCACGTTCACCTTCGTTAACGTCTTGTGTAAATTTTTTGTCGTTGTCGCCAAACGTCCACCTCGCCTTTAATGTTTTTTTTACTGTATTATTATACCACAAAAAGGCGTGTAAACTGAATAAAAAGCCTGTTACGAACCATAACACCATTTGTGTTATGTAAACCCGATGAGTAATTACCCCCTGCCTTCGGTACAAAGACAGGGGGTAATATGTCCTAAATATTTAAATACCATGTAGCGATCGAGAAGTAAATGAGTACGCCGGTCATGTCGCACAAGGACGTAATGAGCGGTGCGCTCGCCGTGGCCGGGTCTAACTTAAGTTTGCTAAAAATAAACGGTAAGGACATGCCGATCACGGAACCGACGATCACAATACAAAGCATCGTTAAGGAAACGACAACTGCTATTTCCACCCCGCCCCGGAAAACGCCGATGAGCGACACAGCGACCCCCATCGCAACACCTAGTAACCCCGCTACGACAAACTCTTTTCGAAACAGCTTTAGCCAATCTTGTACGCGCACATCGCCGACTGCTAACGCGCGGATCATGAGCGTCGCCGACTGTGAGCCAGCGTTACCGCCACTGTCGACGAGTAACGGTAAGAAGAACACGAGGGAAATATAGGCCTCAATCGTATCTTCAAAATGTGCGATGCCAGCACCGGAAAAAATGTTCATAAACACGAGTATGATGAGCCACGACACCCGTTTGCGAAACAACATAAACACACTGGCTTCTTTAACGTTTACATCTAGCCCAGAAACAGGTGCCATCTTGTGAAAGTCTTCCGTCGCCTCGTCATCGATGACGTCGATGATATCTTCAACGTGGATGATGCCCACGATGACGTCGTCTTTGTCCACGACTGGGATCGAGACGAAATCGTGCGTCCTCACTATTTTTGCAACTTCTTCTTGATCCATATCGACGGGGACAGCAATCACATCGGTCGCCATCACCTCTACAATTTTACGCTCCGTCGGCGCGGTAAGCAATTCGCGCAAGCTAAGGACCCCAACTAAACGCCGTGCGCGATCAACCACGTGAATGTAATGCATGCCGGACATATCTTCGCCGGTCTTACGCAACTCGCGGATGACGTCGTCTGTCGTGCGCTCGCCCTCCACGACTAAAAATTGCCCGCTCATAATCGCCCCAGCCGTCTCCGCCTGGTATTGTTTTGACGTTACTGGAAATGTCACCATGTCTACTTCCTCCTCTGGTGCCTCCATTTCCTACAGGAGTGGTGGAAATGGAAGCACGCATTACTTTCTACTCTGAATAATTGCTTAAACTGCCTAAAATAATTGATTGAGTAACACCTACTTGAATATGAATCACTATCCATTTGATCCATTTCACACCACCCCCTCAATAAACGAGAAAAAAATAAAAAAATGCATGCTCAACGAAAGAAGACGTGCGCATGCATGGCGTGTTTCCCCTAGTCGTTGAGTTTTAGCACTGTACGGCATAGGATTATATCCAGCTACGTTAGAAACCACCTTAACTCGATAGTTCCTGTTGACCCATTGGCGTCTTTGGACATTTTTGGGCAGCAGCTTATCTCCGTACAGGAGCCTCACCTAACGAGGTTTATGAACTTTTTCCAGCCACATAAGACCTTATTACACTCTCGCTATCTTGTCAAGACGGATGATCTCCTGCATCCGCAACCTCCCGTTAGTGTCACTTTAACGGTTGGGGGAAACGATCCGTGTCCCGTCCGAACAGTTTCATCACCACTTTATACGCGACGACTGCGGCAATTGCACCGACGACAATCCCGCCGAGCACATCTGTTGGGTAATGATGACCGACGTAAATGCGCGAGAAGCCTAACAGTAAAGCGAGTAATATGCCCACACTACCGATTTTACGGTTGTACGCCCACAGCGCTCCTGCGATTGCAAACGCCGCCGCGGTGTGGTTACTCGGAAAAGAAGGAGACGTGCTGTGCTCCAGTAATAAATTGACTTGATGTTCGCTAAAGGGCCGCGCGCGAAAGTAAACGAGACCGATGACATAGTTAACGGCTACAGCAAGAAAGGCTGCCCCGAAACCGGTGAGTGCCGCCTTCCGGTGTCCCCTAAAGGCGAGTAAGATCACGAGTGCCCCCGCAAACACGTAAGGCCCATACGTCGTCGTCAATTTCATTAACGTGTCGCACACGTCATTTTGCCCTGCTAAACCGTTAATTGCTTCAAACAGTTGGTAATCCATAGCTGCCTCCATCGTAAGCAGATTGTAAATAACACCCTTTTAAGTATAACTCTTTTATTATACAGTTTGTTTCAATTTGTGCAATATGCCAAGTGATCGAGGCGGCCATTTTGCAACTCGTCCATAAAAAAAGTCGACAAAGTGTCACTTATTCATTCATACTTTTTTTCCGTATTTTGTCTCGTCCTCTTACTAACAGAAAGAACAGCAACGGCACGATCAAACATAAACTAAGGATGCTCCAAACAAGATTCGCGACACTTATCGTTTGTCCTGACCATAAACGGTAAACTGTATAAAGCGCGTACGGGAAGACGATCAACACGGAAGTAACGACTCCCGGCGTATAGCGACGTAAATAGAGCGCTTGACCGAGGTGCGTGAAAGCGTGCAGGCCAAAGAACACGACAAACGGCAAAAAAAGGTAATATGCAGAAAAAACAGCGGCTAACACGGTCGCTAATGTGACACCACAAAAAACCCAAAACACGTCTGTCGCAAATTGCAATGTCGTCATTTGAAAACTACTAGACAAAAATTTTCTCATTCTCGGTGATATTTTTTCTAAGACGTAAGTCTGGTTTCGTTTCGTCCATTTCTCTGCGGTTAATATTTCTTCGAAGTCGTGAAACATGAAGACGACTGGAAAAAGCCACACGACACTTAACAAATCAAGGTGTGCATTCAACCAATTTAGTAGCATATGCCCCCACTCCTTACCCTCGCAATTTTTAACGTTTCTCCTCTGCCACGATGCCGTACAGAAACATCTCGGCCATCTGTTTCCCAAGTTCTACCGCGCCGATCTCTTTCGAAAACACATTATTCTCTTTTGACAAACTATACGATCCGCTTGTAGGCCTATTTTCCTCACTTGCTAACAAGTTCATTGCGCCCAACGATGCATCTCCCGCTCTTGCATACTCATCTCCCCCTTTCGATAACTCGCTCTCCTCGTCTGACCACTCACCCGCCTCTTTCGCTAACACGTACCGCTCTGCCAATCTTTCAGATGCGGCAACGACGGATTCGGCGATCACTGCAACGTCTAAATCGCTTTTGACTAACCCTAACCTTTGGTTTTGTGACATATTACATGCGATTTGCCCGACGATTTTTTCCCGCATCTGTTCGCGATCCAGCGCATGGTGCAGTGCGATCTTTGATAGGTTATAATTTTCACTAAACAAGTTAAATAACGTGGCAAACGTATTGCCAATGTAAGATGGCAATTCTTGCGGCAATAGATCTGTTGCGCGTTTACCCGCATCACTAATTTGCATGAGCCGCTCGTCAAAATCGCTCAACAACTGTTCAAAGACCTCTTCTTTGCTCCTAAAGTACAAATAAAAGGCCGCCTGCGTTAATCCAGCTCTGGCAACGATGTCACTCACTTTCGTCCCTTTGTACCCTTTTTCCGCAAAAAGCGCTTCGGCTGCCGCGAGCAGCCTTTTCTTACTTTCCGCCCCAGACGTTCGTGCCATCGATCATTCCCCTTTCCAGATGTTCGTACTACCGACGTTCTCCTTTGTCACGACGTGCATTTGCCGTGTATTTACGTATATTAGCGAATGTTTCGTTGATAACTAACTAGTTAGTTATAGTTTAAGTCAATTCGTACAACAGTGCAAGGGGAAAATGCCGCCCTTTTTTCACATTTAAATGCCTTCGTCTAAAAATAAAAAAAGTGGTTGACACAACACTAATCGACGGTTATTATATAACCATCGGTTACTAACCATTGGTTATCAAATGGCGTTATTGATAGAGGAGATTAAATATCGCTATTAAACGCAGTGATTAAATAGATGTCGTCCTTTAGTCGGGAGAAAAAGAATGCGATAGGAGTTGTTACAATGGCGAAAAACAGAAACGACACGCGTGCAGTAGAAACGAAACAAAGCATCCTCGATTCCGCAGCGACATTGTTTGCCTCACGCGGCTTTGACACGGTTACCATTCGCGAAATTGCTCGCGCCGCTGGCTGCTCGCACACGACGATTTACTTGTATTACAAAGACAAACTCGACCTGCTTCAACAACTGTCGATCCCGCCACTTATCGAATTGGAGCAGCAAATGCAGACGATTTTGGACGATGGAGAGGTTACTCCGACGGAAGCGTTGCACCGCCTCAGTTATGCGTTTCTCCACTTCGCCCTGTCCAATCGCAGCATGTACCGCCTTTTCTTAACGGTGCGCGCGGGCCGGGTAGACGAAGAGCACGTGGAAATGCCCCTTAATCAACTGCGTAATCAGTTGTTCGCACATTTAAGGGAAGCCTTGCGGCGATGTTTTCCCCATGCGGGGACCGAGGCTAACCTGCTGTACACGCGTATTTATTTTTACATGTTGCACGGCGTCATTGAAACGTATTTAGAAAGTACGGAACCGCTAGACGAACTAATAAAACGCGTTGCACCGCTACTCGACGAGGCGCTCGACGTCGTCCTGATGGGAATCCAACAGAAAGCAGCCAACGATGAGGGGTCGACAACAGAAGGAGGTAAACAATGATGATGAAAAAGGTACAACTCTCGTCACACGTTTGGCGGTTAAGCAGCTGGCTGGTCGTACCGATCAACGTGTGGGTCGTCGTAGAAAAGCAAGGGGTAACACTGATCGATGCCGGCATCCCTTCGATGGCGAAAGGGATCGTCCAATTCATTGAGCAGCTAGGAGCTGGCCCACTTACAAAAGTGCTATTGACGCACGGGCACGTCGACCACGTCGGCGCACTCGCGCACATTCGCCGCACGTACGACGTTCCCGTCTACGTCCACCGGAAGGAAATTCAGTATATGGAAGGGCAGCTCCCTTATCCGCGTCGCAAAAAGGCAGCCGCCACAGTTCCGCCCGCCCTCGTCCAACCCCTAGAGATGGACGAAAGTAGACAATTGTTACCGGTTGGCGACTTAACACCCTACTTTTCCCCTGGCCACGCGCCTGGACACGTCGTCTATTATCACAAGGAAGACGATGTGCTGCTCGCTGGCGACCTCTGTACGACGTTTGGCGGGAAACTGCGCCGCCCAATGCCGATGTTTACGAGCAACATGGCACAAGCAATAGCCAGTTGCTCACTCATCGACACGTTGCAACCGCACCTGCTCAGCATTTGCCATGGGAAAGAAATTTATCATCCTCACGAAAAGTATGGCGCCTTCCATAAGCGTTGGCATCGTCGTACAGCAGCAACTGTGCAGCAGCGTACGGGTTCAAGCTTTGGACACACCGAAGGTGACGCTTAAGCCTCAAGGACTTATGACGTTCCCGCGTTTATGTCCTCGTACGTAAGCATTAGAAAGAAATTGCGCGAACTCTCACTCTGCGACATTCGCTAACGCCTCGAGAAAGCGCGCTTCGTCCCACACCTCGATGCCGAGTTGTTCTGCCTTAGTCAGTTTGGAACCAGCCTTTTCCCCGGCGATTAATAAATCGGTGTTTTTGCTGACGCTACCAGTCACTTTTCCGCCGAGGGTAGTGATTTTTTCGCCTGCTTCTTTGCGCGACATCTCGTGCAATGTACCGGTGAGCACGACAGTTTTACCGCTAAAGGGACTATCCGTCGCCACCTGCTCTTGCCGCAACCCTTTATAGGCAAAATTCACTCCCGCGGCTTGCAGACGTTCCAACGTCGCCGCCACTTCCGGTTTGGCAAAGTAGGTAACGACACTGTCCGCCATTTTCGGCCCCATACCTTCAATCGCCAGCAGTTGCTCCTCATCGGCTTGGCGCAGTGTGTCGAGGTCGCCGAATGCTTGCGCCAGCAACTCGGCCGCTTTTGCCCCGACTAAGCGAATGCCGAGACCAAAAATGAGTTTCTCAACTGAATTTTGTTTGCTTCGTTCGATCGCAGTGAGTAAATTGTCCACCGATTTCTCACCCATCCGCTCGAGCTTCAGCAATTCGTCCCGCTGTAAATCGTAAAGGTCGGCGGGGCCGCGGACGAGTCCGGCGCGGAACAGCTGTGTGACAACTTTTTCCCCTAAACCGTCAATGTTCATTGCGTCGCGGGACACGAAGTGAATAATCCCTTCCCGCGTTTGCGCCGGACAGTTCGGGTTAATACAGCGCAGTGCCACCTCATCTTCTAACCGTACGAGTTCACTCCCACATTCCGGACAGTGCGTCGGCATGCGGTATTCGCGTTCTTCTCCTGCCCGCCGTTCAGCTAGCGACTGCACCACTTCCGGGATGATATCGCCCGCTTTTCTCACGAGTACGTGATCGCCGAGGCGAATATCTTTCTCGCGGATTAAGTCTTCGTTGTGCAGAGAGGCGCGCTGTACGGTCGTCCCGGCTAACGTCACCGGCTCTAACACGGCGGTCGGGGTGACGACACCGGTGCGCCCGACAGTCACTTCGATCGCTTTCAAGAGCGTCACCGCTTCCTCGGCCGGAAACTTGTAAGCGATCGCCCAACGCGGACTTTTTGCCGTCGTTCCTAACGCTTCTTGTAGGGAGAAATCGTCCACTTTAATGACGATGCCGTCGATCTCGTAATCGAGTTCGGCGCGGTGCGCTTGCCAGCGATCGATATAGTCGAGGACATCGTCGATCGAATGGACGAGCTGCCGCTCGTTGTTCACTTTTAGACCTAGTTCACTTAAATCGTCGAGCATCGCCGACTGCTGCCGCACGTCCAACTCTGCACTGTCGGCAATCCCGTACATAAACACACTGAGGGCGCGTTTGGCGGTTATTTTCGGATCTAACTGACGTAGCGACCCGGCGGCGGCGTTGCGCGGATTGGCAAAGAGCGCTTCACCTGTTTCTTCCCGTTCGCGGTTGATGCGCATAAACTCTTTTTTTGGCAAATACGCTTCCCCGCGCACTTCTAAGTCGACGGGTCGGCGCAGTCGCAGCGGGATGGCGCGGATCGTTTTTAAGTTTTGCGTAATGTCTTCACCGACACTTCCGTCGCCGCGCGTCGACCCTTGTGCGAAGCGCCCGTTTTCATAGCGGAGCGATATGGCTAAGCCGTCGATCTTTAGCTCACACATGTAGGAGATGCGCTCGACTCCGGTCGCTCGTTTGATACGTTGGTCGAACTCGCGCAACTCTTGTTCGTTAAAAGCGTTGCTCAAACTGAGCATCGGGATCGGATGCGCCACTTTTTCAAAGTGCGGGAGCGGCGCCCCACCGACGCGCTGCGTCGGTGAGTCGGGCGTGACGAGGTCGGGAAACGCCGCCTCCAGTTGCTGCAGTTGCCGCAACAGCTGGTCGTACTCTGCATCGGTAATTTTCGGATCGTCGAGCACGTGGTAGCGGTAGTTGTGCGCGTCAATCGTCTCCCGTAACTGTGCGATGCGTGCCAGTGCAGTCCCACGGTCTACTTGGGACTGATGAGCTTCATCTTCCACATGATTAGTTTGCGGTTCATGTGGATGGTTCTCTAGCTGTCCATGTGTATGGTGATTATGACGTCGATTCTCCTCCGCCTGCCCTTGCGCATCTTGTTTATGCGGGTGGCTCCCTTGCTGGATATGCCGTTGTTGCTCTCGCTGTTCGTCGCGTTTGTCGCGTTTGTCCACTCGCGTCGCCTGCCTTTCGGAAACGTTTCGCTGGAGTTTTTCGCGAAATGTTTCTTAGTAATTTTTTGCTACAATGAATTTTAAGGTCATGCAGCTATTTTTAGGTTGTACAGTTAAAGTTTTTTCAACGGTGCAAAGCGTGCTAGTAACCGTTTCACGCCGTTCGGAGCGGGAAAAGCGACATTCAATTCGACGTCGTCGCCTGAACCGGTCACTTTGACGACAGTACCTTGGCCAAACTTGCGGTGTTCAACTTTGTCGCCAACTTTCCACGCGTCCGGAGACACATTCGGTTCGGCGATGCGGTGCGATTTTAACAACGGTTTTTGGGCCGAGCTGCCCGCGCGCCCGCCCCCATCTCGCGAGCTGCGACTGCCGCGTTCACTGGAACTTCCCCACTCGCGGTTACCGCCTCGACTGCCCTTGCCCCAGTTATCTCGATCGCCCCGCTTGCCGAATCTGGAACCATAACTGGCGCCATTTGCTCGGCCAAACGCCTGCCGACCGCCTCCGGCCATACCGCCTTCGGAAACTTCTCCAGCCAGACCGACGTCTTCAACGAGTTCAGCCGGTATTTCCGCCAAAAAGCGCGACGGCATGTTATTCGCTGTCCGCCCGTACAACGTACGCGACTGTGCTCGGGTTAAGTATAGCCGCTGCATCGCCCGCGTGATCCCGACGTAAGCGAGGCGCCGCTCTTCTTCCAGCTCTTCCTCTTCCATCAGCGCGCGCATGTGTGGAAAGACTCCCTCTTCCATCCCGATGAGGAAGACGTGCGGAAACTCCAGCCCTTTTGCGCTGTGCAGCGTCATGAGCACGACGGCGTCTTTGCCTGCACCTTCTGTTTCATCTTCGTCCATCGTATCGATATCGGCGATGAGGGCGAGTTCGGTCAAAAACGCCACGAGTGACTTGTCGTCGTTTTTTTGTTCAAAGTCTTGCGTGACGGAAATAAATTCGTCCACGTTCTCCAGCCGCGTCGCTGCCTCGATCGTCCCTTCGCGCTGCAGTTCTAGGCGGTATTCCGTCCGCTTTAACACTTCTTCGGTCAACTCCGTCACGGAGACGTACTCGATCATCGCATGTAGTTCGCCGACCATTTGCCGGAAGTCGCGTAAACTGTTGACGAACCGTTTTTGCAAGCCGATGTGTTCCACTTCGGCCACCGCTTCGTAGAGGGAAAGGCCGTTTTCCGCGGCATAGGCGGAGAGCCTGTCGACGGTCGTCTGCCCGATGCCTCGTTTCGGCACGTTCACGATGCGCGTAAAACTCAAGTCGTCGTCCGGGTTCGCCACTAAGCGCAAATAAGCGAGTAAATCTTTAATTTCTTTTCGTTCGTAGAAGCGGATCCCGCCGACGATTTGGTACGGAATGTTCGACTTGATGAGAACTTCTTCCATGACGCGCGATTGGGCGTTCGTGCGGTACAAGATGGCAAAATCGCGGTACGCACAGCCGTCGCGCTTGCCGCTGACGATTTTGTCGACGACGTAGTACGCTTCGTCGTGTTCGCTGTACCCTTCAAAACTTTCGATCGCTGCACCTTGTTCGCCTTCGGTCCACAGTTTTTTTTCTTTGCGCTGCGCGTTGTGCGCAATGACCTCGTTCGCCGCGTTCAGGATCGTCTGGGTGGAGCGGTAGTTTTGTTCGAGTTTAACCACTTTCGCTTGGGGGTAGTCGTGTTCAAAATTTAAGATGTTACTAATGTCTGCTCCGCGCCATTTGTAAATTGACTGGTCGCTATCGCCGACGACACAAATGTTTTTGTGCTGTTCTGCCAGCATTTTTACTAACATATACTGGGCGTGGTTCGTATCTTGGTACTCGTCGACGTGAATGTATTGAAACTTTTTCTGGTAAAACTGTAACACATCGGGCACTTGCCGGAACAACTCGATCGTCACCATAATTAAGTCGTCGAAATCGAGGGAGCTGTTGGCACGCAACTTATTTTGATAGGCATCGTACACATCGGCGACGACTTGTTGGAAGAGATCGCCCGCCTTTGCACGATAGGCACCAGCGTTGATCAGTTGGTTTTTCGCCTGACTAATGTGCGCGAGAATCGCCCGCGGCTCGAATTTTTTCGGGTCGAGGTTTTGCTCTTTTACAATTTGCTTTACGACGGTCAGTTGGTCGCTGCCGTCCAAAATGGTAAAGTTGCGCGAATAGCCGATGCGGTCGATGTCGCGTCGCAATATGCGCACGCACATGGCGTGGAAAGTAGAAATCCAAATGTCTTCCGCTTCCGGTCCGACCATGCGGCTAATGCGTTCTTTCATTTCCCGCGCGGCCTTATTTGTAAACGTAATCGCCAAAATATTCCATGGGGTAACGTGCCGCTGATGCAACAAGTAGGCGACGCGGTGCGTCAATACGCGCGTCTTACCGCTGCCAGCACCGGCGACGATGAGCAGCGGCCCTTCCGTCGCCGTTACTGCCGCACGCTGTGCGCTGTTTAAACCGCGCAACAAGTCCTCCCCTTCCGGTGTTCCAAAGTTCATGAACGTCAACTCCTAAACCGAACATATGCTCTATATCGACAATCATACCATACGCTAGCCGCTCGTTCTATACTCTTATTTTTATCACTAGCAGCCACTCATGTTTCACGCTATTTTTTTACTGCGGCGACGGTGCGCAGCGCCTCGTTTAAATTGTCGTACAACCCGTTGCCGACGACGATCGTATCGGCAATGGCCGCCATTTCCCGCGCCTCAGCCACTGTGCGAATGCCGCCGCCGTAAATGAGTTGCGTGTCACTTAGGCCGCGTGTTGCGGCGCGCACCACTTCCGGATCGCCGTAAACGCCGCTGTATTCGAGATAAAAAAGGGGCAACCGTAAGAGATGCTCCGCCAGTTCCGCGTAGGCAGTCACATCTTCTGCACGCAAGTCGGTGCGGCTTCCGGTCATACGAGCGACCTTCGATTCCCCGTTGAGTACGACGTATCCTTCTGCCAGCACGTCGGTCCACGGAATCATGCTGCCGAATTGCTTCACCGCTTGTTGTTGAATCCCGACGAGCCAGTGCACGTCAGTCGTATTTAAAATCATCGGAATGAAATAACCGTCAAAACCGGGCACGACTGCGTCGCGGCTCGACACTTCCTGCACACAGGGCAGTTCATAGCGGCGAATGCGCGCCAACAAATCGACGGAGTTGTCGAAAGTGACGCCGTCCGTCCCGCCGACGATGAGCGCGTCGGTTCCGGAATGGCAGATGCGTTCTAAGTCGGAATCTGTCAGTTGTTTTTGCGGATCTAGTTTAAATACGTGCCGCCAGTCGGCGACTGTCTTGGCTAACGTCATTGTCTCGCCTCATTTTTTACTGAACTTTTCTTTCCCTATTATAGCGAAACGGCTGCTCTGTTTCATGGTATAACTACTGTAAAACTATGCGCGCCGTTGCAAGTGTCGTGAACGTCGTTGTGAACGTCGTTGCGAACGTCGTAAATAAAGAACCCCTTACTCCTTTTCATAGGAATAAAGGGCTACCCGTCGCCTCTCACCCGCAAGAGGCGACTGACTGTATATGATGGTGCGATCGTCGAGTGCAATGATGCATGAGACTGCTGTAAGGTTAAGGTAACGGCATCGAATCGCGCCACCGCAGAACGACCGTCTCGTTAATACGCCCGTGCAAACCAAACAGTGTGCTCAGCCGACTTGCCGCAAGCGACACACGTGTCCATTTTCTCTGGCGGGCCGAACGGAATGTTGCGACTCGTCGCACCAGACTGCTCTTTTACCGCCTTTTCACACGCATCGTCGCCGCACCAGCCAGCGAGGGCAAAACCTCTTTTCTCACGGACGATGTCAATCATGTCGTCCATGTTGTGGGCGACGTGCTCGTTGTCGTCGCGGAATTGTTTCGCCTTCGCGTACATGTTTTGTTGGATGTCGTCTAACAGGCTAGACATCCGCTCCAGCAATTCGCTCTCCGGCACGAACAGTTTCTCCCCGGTGTCGCGGCGGACGAGCACGACTTGGCCGTTGTCCATATCGCGCGGTCCAATTTCCAAACGTACCGGTACGCCGCGCATTTCGTACTCGTTAAACTTCCACCCCGGACTGACGTCGTCTCGCTCGTCCATTGTGACGCGCACTCCAGCTCCAACTAACCGCTTGCGCAGCTCTTCCGCGTGGACGTTCACGCGTTCGCGCGCTTTTTTCGGGCCGATCGGGATGACGACAACTTGCGTCGGTGCAATGAGTGGCGGCAGTGCCAAGCCGCGGTCGTCGCCGTGTACCATAATAATCGCACCGAGAATGCGCGTGCTCACGCCCCAGGAAGTCGTATACACGTGCTTCAGCGCGTTGTCCTTGTCCAAAAATTGAATGTCGAACCCTTTGGCAAAGTTTTGCCCGAGGTAGTGCGACGTACCCGCTTGCAACGCTTTGCCGTCTTTCATCATCGCTTCGATCGAATAGGTATGTACGGCGCCGGCGAATTTTTCCGAAGGCGTCTTCTGTCCGCGGTAAACCGGGATCGCCAGCACTTCTTCGACAAATTCGGTATACACATCGAGCATTTGCTTCGTTTCCGCCTCCGCCTCTTCTGCCGTCGCGTGAGCGGTATGGCCTTCTTGCCACAAAAATTCACTCGTGCGCAAAAACGGCAAGGTACGCTTTTCCCAGCGCACGACGTTAGCCCACTGGTTAATTTTGAGCGGCAAATCGCGGTACGACTGAATCCAGCGCGCGTACATGTGACCGATCACTGTTTCTGAGGTCGGCCTAACGGCGAGGCGCTCTTCTAGTTTTTCGCCGCCCGCTTCCGTGACCCACGGCAGCTCGGGGTTAAACCCTTCGACGTGCTCTTTTTCTTTTTGAAAAAAGCTCTCCGGAATAAAGAGCGGAAAGTAGGCGTTGCGGTGCCCTGTCTCTTTAAAGCGGCGATCGAGTTCGCGCTGGCACGCTTCCCACAGCTCGTACCCGTCCGGCTTAAACACAATACAGCCTCGTACCGGTGCGTAATCCATTAAGTCAGCTTTTTGAATCACGTCGAGATACCAACGTGAAAAATCTTCTTTTTGCGGTGTGATGTCTTTAACAAATTGTTTGTCTTCTTTTCCCATATTCAGCATCCCTTACTCGATTCTCAAAACCGTTCGCCCGTTTCATCACAGCTGACGACTCGTGCAGAGGTTTGTTATGCTTTCATTATAGCGGAATTGTCGCCCTGTTTCATGCGCAAAGCGCTTTACCGTCCCTGTCCCACGACTCTGGCGTCGCCTTTCGCACCATTCCCGCGTCGCTTTTTCTAACCATGTTGCGATTGTTCGCGACTCCCTCACTTTCACTACTCGTCATCGCGATTTTCCGCTGCCCCTAACCGTTCGAGGGCAAGCTTGTAGCCGTCCGTGCCGTAGTTGAGACAGCGTTTCACGCGCGAGATCGTCGCCGTGCTCGCACCTGTCTCGGATTCAATTTTGCTATATGTGTGGCCCAATTCGAGCATGCGGGCGACTTCGAGCCGCTGTGCGAGCGACTTTATTTCATTCGCCGTGCAAAGGTCGTCGAAAAATTTGTAGCAGTCATCCAACGTTTTCAATTCGAGTACAGCCTCAAACAGTTGGTCGATTTCACGATCCTTCCACTTTTCTAAGGACATCTATAATTCCTCCCGCCGCTTTATAATTGTCGTCTTATAATTGTCGTCATGTAATTGTCGTCAAAAGGATGCGCAGCTAATGATCGTCGACAACAATCTGACGACGATCAACCATTCTTTAACCCATTATCACTTTAACCCTTCGACGTTGTAAAGGAATTTTCCTGCTATTCCTCGTAAGTAACTGTGGCATCTTCTGGAATGACGTTCACCCACGTTTTTCCGGGAACGAGCGGCAACTCTTGTCCGTCAGCAAAAGGGCGCGGGAAACCGTCCGCGTACTTCCACTCGATGTCGCGGACTCCTCCTCCTTGGAACAACCACCCTTGGCCAGAGCCGGTTAATTCTACCGCCCGTCGCCCCTTATTGTCAAGTACGCGGTGCTTCGCTTTAATCACTAACACGTTTTGCATCGCCAGCACCTCGCCACTCTCCCGATCGACTTGCTTTTCCCCCATCGTATCGCGGGTGTATCGTTTGGCATCTGCATCGTACGAGTAGCCCAATTCGTACAGGCTGCTGTAAACGACGCGAATGTGATGCGCCTTCTCGCTCACCTTCCCCCCGGCAGCTGTCTCCACCGCCTCTGCAGCAAAAGACAGCTGGGGTAGTGTACGTCGGTCAGTGAAGCCGTTCGCGGCAATTCCTTGCGCGACTTCCTCTAAACTCGTATACAAGTTGTGCGGTGCCTCGCGGTCGTCGGCACGCCAAAAATACTTCCCGTTACGGCTAATCTCGTTTAAACTCGGATACCCCGGTTGCGTAAACCGCGCTTCTGCTTCCGGACTGCCTCCGGCGTGCACGACGACACTATCGAGCCCTTCGGCTAAATCCAAAAAATAAGGACGTACGCTACGAATTGGACCGATTGTCCCCTTCTGTTCCACATGATAAAACGCAGCAAAGCGCGTAATTTCTCCTTCCGCCAACACTTCAAACACGATGTCGGCACGTCCTAATCCGGACTGTGGCCGCGCCGCGGGATGGTTGTTGATCATCGCCATGACGGCGGGACGATCTGTCGCTGTTTTCATTTTTTCACCAGTTAACGGGGCGATGCCCGTCTTGCCTGTCGTTCCGCCGCTCTTGGGATCCTTCGTCCCGTCCGTCTGAGCGGGCGTGCCAGTTGGGGCACTCGTACACCCAGCGAAAACGACACTGAAAACGACAAGGATGAGGCAACAAAGTTTTGGTACCTTTTTCATAAACAATAATCCTACCTTTTTTATAAAAGTTATTGGTCTGTCTCGTAAACAAAGGTCGGTCAGCTCTAGTATAGACCAACTGATAGGATTTAAGAACAACGCGCCTTGGGTGAACTGAGTAGTTTTGCAAGCATGCCATTGCGAGCAGCACCACTTTGAAAGCGTTTTTATTTGTAGTAGAAACAATATACCACAGCCGCCAACAGCTGTGCAAACCGCTACTGTCTCATCGCTAGTTATACCGCTCGTTCGACCGCTTGTTATACCGCTCGTTCGACCATTTACAGATCGGTGAAACCCGCCAGCCACGAACCGTTTACTGAACGGACTACAAGTAAACGATCCTTAATCAGTAAAAAATCCCATCCCGTATAGTTTCGTTTCCCCGAGACAAGCTATGCACAACATTCGTGCGGGAGGTGTAAGAAGCAGTGCAAAAAAATGTCGGTACGTTGGACGCCACGTTACGCATCACGTGCGGTTTAACGGGGCTCGCTTGGGCGACGGCGCGCCTCGTTCAGCACCCAGATCGAACGACGCCAAAAATGATTGCTTGGTTAAGCGCGATGAAAGTCGCAGAAGGCATCACCCGATATTGTCCGATGCTCAAATTGTTATGCATCGACACATTAGAAGGAAAAACAGCGAAAGATTTGTTTACGAACAGCGGTTCCAACACTATTCGCGCATAATGACCCGTTAAAATGGGTGTATAAACGAAGGCACGGGGTAGTTAGGGAAAAGCTTGTAGCCTTGTAGCCGCACAAATGCAGGGGAGAACGTTTTATATATATGTCACGGGCGTTTTATCTCGATTCCTTAAGTAGAAAACTCCCCCGCTACGTGCGGTAAGCACTTATATTCAACAACTGGGGGATCGTTTTAAACGCGTAGCCTTCACCTCGGAGCGAGTTAATGATCCGCGGCAACGCCTCCACCGTATTGCTCAAGTCTTCCCCCGGTCCTCCAGCCGAGTGCATGAGGACGATCGATCCGAGGCTAGCGTGCGCTAGAACGTTCGTCGTCACTTGGGCGGTCGGAATTCCCGTCCAGTCCAAACTGTCGACATTCCATAATATGATCTTGTACTGTAATTCGCGCGCAACGCTGATAACCTCTTCATTCAACGCCCCGTACGGCGGGCGGAACAACAGCGGCCGCACTCCGCCGACTCGCTGCATTTCATCGCTCGTCCGCGTTAATTCGCTACGAATCGTTTCTCTATTTTCCCGTGCCAAATTCAAATGGTTCCACGTATGGTTGCCGACGACATGTCCTTCCCTTAACATCCGCTGAAACACACTCGGCTGCTCTTGAATACGCGTCCCGATAACCATAAATGTCGCTTTCACACCGTAGTTGCTCAGCACGGTTAATATGCGCGGCGTGTATTCGCCATCGGGACCATCGTCGAACGTTAGCGCGACTTCTTTTTTCTCTGGTCCTTTTAAAATGACGTCTTGCGGATAGCGCGCATGCCAATCAATGATGCGTGGATAAGGTGGACGCCCGCCACTTCGCTCCGTGCCCCCTTGCATCGGCGGAACTTGTTGCAGCCAACTCCGGTACCGCTGTAGCCACTGATCGCGTCGGTAGAACCAACTGTTGTGCGGGTAGAAAGTTTGGTTAAAGGCTTGTCGTGGAAACACTAAGCGCGAATCGAGAGTCGCAAAAGGCGTTGGAGGTGTCGATAAATACCAGTTGTGCGGGTTGATGTAACGGTTCACGCGTTGCCCCCCTTTGGTACCATCTTACGCCGAAACATGGGCAGACGTTCTATTGTCGTGTCAACATATGTTAGTGGGTATTTAGGCGCTAACCAGTAAACGGCTCTAATTATTTTCCTTTAACACTTCATCCCCTTTAACACTTCATCCACGGCATCACTAAATATATCGGGATCCTCCTTCTTTATTTCAACCAAAAAACCCTTTATTACATCTGCCGTTAATGGATCAACATTTGTTAACACTTTCCTATAGACAGATCTTACTCGAGCGTGGTTAAGAATTCTATAGTGCAATATTTCCATCCATTCTTTGGAGTAACTTATGCTCGAGGGAACAGATTTAGCAACTAACGCTAGCCCCCTTTCTATATCATTCTTGTATAAATCCTCAATCGAATGGATTAACCCAAACATAACCTCGGAGCATTCTGTATCATCATCCAAAACTTTGCACAAGCTCGGAATGATAGATACATCTTCGTTGGCAATAATCATCGCTAGAGTCTCTTCAAATTCCCGTATCTCATCTTCATTCTTCATTAATCGCTTATCATAAAGTTCTTTTAACATTTGATCACTGTTCATCCTGCAAATCACCCCTCTCCCTCGCCATCAACCATTTTCACCTCCAAACCATCTTCGCCGCATTCGCCGACACCTTCCGACGCTCTCGTCCGATTGATCGGATGGATCTTGTTAATTTCGGTGATGAATGTCGGGGTTGATGGTCGTAGACGAACTGCTGGATACGGGTCACGGCTTCTTCGTAAGGTTCGATACCGTTAATCTAAGAAACGATCTACCCCTATGTTTTCAACAAAAAGGCATGTAGGTTCGGGGCAATCATTACAGCATCATCAACATCTAAATTACCAAAATCCGTTATATAGAGGCCGAATCCTCTTGATCCATTTAGATACATCAATACGCCTCCGCCTTCATCATCGCCGATCGCTAAAGATTCCGGAATGAATTCTTGGATATTGTACGCCTTATTCATTTCAATACATCCTAACGGTCCCCAGATACGTATATACTTTTTATTATCAACATTAATTTCCACCTCTGTAGCTTGACGAACAATATCAAAATAGTCCGTAGGGACAACTATTGAGGAAAATTTCTTCAAGTCCGCAATTTCCTTCCCCGTACAAGGAGGTTGTTTAGCATCAACACTAAATTTGCTGCTTAAGTCTGTGAATAAATTCATTAAAAATCCAGCCTTTCATATTTTACTGCTAGTTTATCGGTCATTATATTAATTTTGACCTAGTTTCTTTATAAATTTCTCCAACAGATCTGTGTACTCTTTCGCGTCCTCTTCACCAATCCACCCGAGATCATCTAAATTATCCATAATACTAGTTGTTAACTCTGTCAACGTTTCCACTTTATCCGCATACACCGAGCGATCTAGCTCGTATAATAACTCCAAAAATTGCCCGTCATAAAGTTCCCCCGCTAAAGGATCTTCTTTGAGAAACTGTATGGCTTTTTCTACCCCCAAGTCAATTAACACGTTTTGGCCTATCATCCTATAGACGTCATTAACATCGATGTCATCAACTGTTTTTTCTATAAAGGTACTGTACCACTTTTCCAGGGCGTACTTTGGATTTTTTGCTGCGGGAGGCATACTATAAATCTCCTTAATCTTTCTTCCGTCGGACATCATTTTATCCTTCCGTAAGGATCGAATAATTTATCGAACACCTTTAGTTCCGGATGGATGGTAACTATTAGTCACGCAAATTCACGGGAATTGGCGATGAGCCGAAAATACTAGCTAAATGTATCTAATGACAATAATACTTTCACCACCTTTTCTATCAAATACCGATACAATGCGACCCCATTGATAATCATATGGCGGGAGGCCTAACATTGATTCAAGCCATTCGTCATGTTTTTTTTCTTTTTCATTTCATTATCCAGAGACCAGTCAATCCATGATTCACCTGGTGTGTCTTCCGAAAGATGTATACTGTTAAGGAACCCGCTTAAAAAATAAAGGCTTCCTCGCTAAAGCTGATGGGTATTGCTGATTCCAAAGTTGTCCATACTGCTAAAAAAGATAGAAAAGGCGGTATGGTTACTATGTGGATCACATCAGAGAATACCACGTTAATTAAGCTATTGCAGTCGGCGCTCTTAATCGAAAAACCTTGGGAATTAACAGTCATGGCGTACGACGAAGAACAGGAACAATGGAACCTGTATCTCGATTTCCCTCGTGGTGCCGAATTTCCATGTCCAACGTGTGGAACCCCCTCCAAAGCATACGATGTTTCTTCAAAATCATGGCGGCACTTAGATTTTTGGGAGTGGAAAACGTATGTCCATGCCCGTGTCCCTCGTGTAACCTGTCGTCAATGTCATAAGGTCATCACTGTACACGTCAGCTGGTCTCGACCCTCATCCCATTTTACCTGGCATTTCGAATCCTACGCGATGCGCCTAATGTCGGAAATGCCAGTGAAGGCTGCCTCTCGTGAACTACGTGAACATGACACGCGGTTATGGCGCATTTTTCGCCATTACGTGGAAAGAGCCATGGAGGAACTTGACCTGTCTAATGTAAAGCGTGTCGCGATAGACGAAACGTCCTCTCGTAAAGGTCACCAGTACATCACCTTGTTTGTGGATGCGGATCGTAAACTGGTTCTATTTGCTGTCGAAGGAAAGGGCTCGGAGACGATCCATCGCTTTCGAGAGCACTTATCCAGCAACGGGGTAGATGCAGATCAAATCGCTGAAATGTGCTGTGACATGTCCCCCGCTTTTATTAGGGGGATTCAGGACGCCTTTCCGCACGCCCAGATCACATTCGACAAGTTTCATGTGATGAAAATGGTTAACGAGGCAGTCGACGACGTCCGAAAGGAAGAGCAAAAACAGACGCCGGAGTTACATAAAACCAAATATATTTGGCTTAAGAACGAAGATATGTTAACCAACGATCAAAAGAAAACACTCGAGCGATTAAAAGATGGTAACCTTAAAACGGGGCGGGCGTATCGAATGAAACTGGCTTTACAGGATTTATGGCAGGTTAACCAACTCTTTGCCGACATTTTCTTAGATGAATGGTTAGGCTGGGCAACACGCTCGCAATTACCCCCATTTATACGTGTCTCAAAGACGATAAAGAAACATAAGGAGGGTATTTTGCGCTGGTTTACAACACGTATGACTAACGGTCTTTTAGAAGGTCTCAATAGCCTTATACAGGCGGCAAAGCGAAGGGCACGTGGTTACCGTAATCCCCAAAATCTCATTCATATGGTGTACATGACTGCAAACAAGTTGTACATTCGGGCTTGCGCGTCGAGGCAAGCATAACTAGCCTTTCCGCTTAGCTGCCCCATCTCATAGACGAAAGCAGGAGTCAAGCGCTTTTCTTGACGGCTGCTTTCGTCTATGAGAACCTTTTAAGCGCGAAAAGGCTCCCATGGTTTACCCATGAGAAAGAGCGAAGAGCCATTTTTTATAAGGTCATCGACCTCGGGAACAAATATTTGCGGTAGTTTCTCTGTGACTAGTTGTGGCTTAAAGAGACTGGAATTCAGAATCCTCTTGCGGTGGGCGTTTACATATTAATGGTTTAATAATTCAAGGAGTCGTATTAAATAAGTCGTGATTTTAGTGCATCTTCGAGCATAGCGTCAAAGTCTTCGTATGTACTCATGGGTGTTCCTGAAGGCTTATCAAGTTCCAAATAAACCCCCTTTATTCTATCCAAACAATACCACGCAACATCAGAGTCCCCAAAGAAAAGGAACCTTTTTTGCCACTCATTGTCATACTATATCTTATTTGTATCTACAAACCCGCAAATTTGATCATTAATTATTTCACCGATTAAGAATTTATCAACCTCATAAATAACTAGCCCGTTGAAATCCAATCCATTAGTAACCTTAAGAAATTCCAGGTATCCAGCGGGCAGTTTAGAACAATCTAATTCCTCTCTAACCTTATGCACCATTTGCCTAATGGCATTCGCGTCTGCTGGGCTCTGAATTCCATTTCCGTACTTGGCCTCAATTTCTTGTATTTTTAGCGGTAAGTCCTTCCACATATATTATCCTTCCTAAAAAAACCCTTCGGATACATGATCCCTTTCGGCATCGGCGGAGAATCTATTTCGATTCCGGGGATGAATCTCACACACGATCACTTTTTGGCGGCTCATCTGGTGATTTCCCAAGGGCTTCTGAGGTCATTTGCTCTGGTGCAAACTAGTTGCAACAGATCACAGGCAGGAAGCGCGACGTACGGCGAGTCTTCGGCAATAAATTGCTCGAGCGCGTGCAAAGAAGAGAAAATCGGAAGCATATTAATTGATAAATTGACCATTATTCACGTACGATTCTAATTTACACTATTGTCCTATTACTGGCAATACCTTTGTTTTATTTCTAACAAAAAAGTGTCACAAAAAGGGCTACTGCTGAACAAAGTCACCTCTCGAATAGCTGTATGTACATGAATCTCCCGTTTTTCCGGAAAAATACTGCAAGCGGCTGCGTACAACTAACAGCGTCGAAAGGCTCCACGAGGAAATTCGTCGTGAACGGGTCATTAGTACTTTACCGAATCGTCAATCGATCGTACGCTTAATCGGCGCGTTGTTCATGGAAAAAGATAAGCAGTGGGAGAGCGGTAGGGGGTATCTTGGACCGCGTACTTTGAGTGGCGAAGGACAAAAGAGTTCGCCACCAAAGTCACTCACATCGTGCAGGCTTTACATGGCGGGGCGGGCATGATCGGCTGGTTCGCCGTGCGGTATGTCATTTCACATCCGCCCAAGCGCAAGAAATCATGCCCGTAGAAGCTCCATGTCAAGCCGTCATCGGCGCTCATTCTAGCTGAGGTTATTTTTACACATAAATTAGGGTTTGATCTTGCTTGGGTCAATTAAATCATAATGTTTTATAAATAATCAATCATTGTAAATAAAAGCCACTGCTTTCATCGCTTTCTCCCCAATATCCTGGCGGTAGTGTCGGTCCGTAAAATGAATGCCCTGCACGGCATCGTATGCACGCTGCTGGGCGTCTTGTAAGGAAACGCCCAAAGCCGTTACACCTAACACGCGCCCGCCGTTCGTGACGAGCTGTCCCGCTTCGTCGATTTTCGTGCCCGCATGAAACGCGTACACATCAGGCACTGCCTCGTCCCTGTCGCGCGGCACACAATCGTCGTGCAGGTCATCGTTACGCGCGGCTCTATCGTCGTACATGCCGTCATTGCACTGCACGCTATCGTCGTGTGGCTCATCGTCGTGTGGACCACCATTGCGCGTAGCATTATCGTCGTGTGGCACATCGCCTAACGACGGCAGGCCGTCGATCGGATGCCCTTTTTCGAAGTCGCCGGGATAACCGCCGGAAGTGAGGACGACACAAAGCGCAGCCCGCGAATCCCACTCCAACGCGACCTGATCGAGTGTCCCGTTACTCGTCGCTCGTAACACAGGCAATAAATCGCCGTTCAGCCGCGGCAACACGACTTGTGTCTCCGGATCGCCGAAGCGCACGTTGAATTCGATCACTTTCAGCCCTTCGGCTGTGTGCATGAGACCTGCGTACAGCACACCGCGAAAGTCGAGCCCTTCCGCTTCCATCGCCTCGGCCATCGGTTGCAACACTTGTGTGACCGCCTGCTGTATAAGCTCCGCATCGAAGTGGGGCACAGGTGAATAAGCGCCCATGCCACCCGTATTTGGCCCGGTATCACCGTCGTATACCGCTTTATGATCTTGCGCTTCGACCATCGGCACAACGGTGCGGCCAGCAACGAATGCCATCAGGGACAACTCTTCCCCGCGCAAACATTGCTCCACGACGACTTCGTCTCCCGCCGTACCAAACACGCGGTCACACATGATGCGCTCAAGTGCCTGCTCTGCTTCATCTAACGTCTCGGCGACGGTCACGCCTTTGCCCGCGGCTAAACCGTCCGCCTTAATGACGATCGGTGCGCCGACGCGCCGCACGTAACGGCGCGCTTCTTCGTAATCGGAGAACGTGCGGTAATCCGCTGTCGGCACGCCGTATGTCGCCATTAACTGTTTGGCGTACGCTTTACTGCCTTCGATTTTGGCTGCACGCCGGTTCGGTCCGAAAATCGGCAAACCCCGTTCGGTAAAATAGTCGACAATCCCGTCAAACAGCGGTTGCTCTGGCCCGACGACAGTATAGTCGATACGTTCGGCGACGGCGAACGCCGCCAATCGGGCAAAATCGTTTGCCTGAATATCGACACACGTCGCCACCGCGGCGATCCCTCCGTTTCCCGGGGCACAAAAAACAGTCTCTACGCCTTTACTTTGCTGCAACTTCCAACAGAGGGCGTGTTCCCGCCCACCACTGCCGACAACGAGTACGCGCATCGTTTTTGCCTCTCTCCTTTGGAAAAAATTAATGTTTGAAGTGACGGACTCCCGTCATGACCATCGTCATCCCGTGTGCGTCGCACACGTCGATCGAATCTTGATCCCGCTTCGAGCCGCCCGGTTGAATGACGGCCGTAATGCCTGCCGCAGCAGCGGCTTCCATCGTGTCTGGCATCGGAAAGAACGCATCGGAGGCGAGTACAGCGCCGCGCGCTTTTTCCCCCGCCTGTTCGAGAGCAATCTTTGCCGCGCCGACGCGGTTCATCTGTCCCGCTCCGACGCCGATCGTCTGATTGTCCTTCGCAAGCACAATCGCGTTCGACTTCACGTGTTTGACGACGCGCCAAGCGAAGAGCAATTGTTCCCATTCCGCAGCCGACGGTTCGCGTTTCGTGGCGATGCGGCACGCGTCTTGATCCAACTTGTGCACGTCGGCTTGCTGCACAAGTAAACCGCCTTGCACCGATTGCATCTTATACGTCGCTCTGGCTACTCCCGCCGTGTGCATTCGCAGGAGGCGCAAGTTTTTCTTCGTTTGTAAAATAGCGAGTGCCTCCGAGGTAAAGTCGGGAGCAAGGACGATTTCGAGAAAAATGTCGTGCATGCGCCGCGCGGTCGCTTCGTCGACGGGGCGGTTCGTCGCGACGATTCCCCCGAAGATCGACGTCGGATCAGCTGCATACGCCTTCTCATACGCCTCGCGAACCGTTGCGCCGAGGCCGACGCCACACGGATTCATATGTTTCACCGCGACGACGGCTGGTGCGGAAAACTCGCTGACCATTTCCCACGCCGCGTTGGCGTCGTTAATGTTGTTGTACGACAGTTCTTTTCCGTTCAACTGCTCACTGGCGGGCAAACCGATAATGGTGTTCGGTTCGCGGTAAAAAGCGGCCGATTGGTGCGGGTTTTCCCCGTAACGCAGCGTCTGCACGCGTTCAAAGGGGAGCGTCAACCGTTCCGGATAGGTACCATCAGAAGCAGTAGCTGCTGTGATCGCTTTTTTCGCTGTTGTAGACACTTCCTTTGTTACTGCTGCTTTCTCTGCCACAGCCGCTTCGGAAGTTGTATCTGGGGCCGATTCGGTTTCCTGCGTAAAGTAGGCAGCGATCACACTGTCGTAAAAAGCGGTGTGGCGGAACACTTTAGCCGCGAGCCGCCGCCGCCAAGTGGGGGACGTCTCACCGTGTGCCCGCAATTGCCCCACGAGTGCTGCATAGTCGGCCGGATCGACGACGACGGTGACGGCCGCACAGTTTTTTGCCGCTGCACGCAACATGCTCGGTCCGCCGATGTCGATGTTTTCAATCGCCTCATCCCACGCGACACCTTCTTTGGCCACCGTCTCTTGAAACGGATATAAGTTGACGACGACGAGGTCGATCGGTGTGATGTTCAGCTCGGCCAACTGATCGCTGTGCTGCGTAAGGTCCCGCCGCGCTAAAATGCCACTATGGATGTGCGGGTGTAACGTTTTGACGCGGCCGTCCAATATTTCCGGGAAGCCGGTCACGTCGGAAATACCGACGACCGGGAGACCGGCTTCTTCAAGTGTGCGGTACGTTCCTCCCGTCGAGACGACCTCCCAGCCTAACGCCGTCAGCTCGCGCACGAGTTCGACGATTCCCGTTTTGTCTGACACGCTAACAAGCGCCCGTTTTTTCATCAGTTTACGCCTCTTTCCTTCGCTATTGGATAACACTATCGATTCATTCGCTTCGTTTTTGCGACAGCTGTCGCTGATTACTACCGCTTACTGACGCTTTTTTAGTTACACGCTACTGTGTTTCCTCAATTAAGCGGCGTATGACTTCCGGATACAATTCGTGTTCGACCGCCTGAATTTTTGCCGTTAGTGTCTCACGGCTGTCCGTTTCCGCCACTGACACTGCCCGCTGGGCGATGATCGGGCCGGTGTCCATCCCCGCGTCGACGTAGTGCACCGTCACGCCCGTCACTTTCACCCCGTGCTGCAGCGCTTGTCCGATTGCGTCTTTTCCCGGAAAAGAAGGTAGCAGCGAGGGGTGGATGTTGACAATCCGCCCGGCGAATTTATCTAGCAATGTCGGTCCGATTAGGCGCATGTAGCCGGCGAGCACGAGCCACGAAACGTCGTAACGTCGAAGGACGTCTCGCACGGCCGCCTCATACGCCGCTTTGTCGGAAAACGTGCGCGGGGCAAACGCATGCTGGGGTACGCCGAGTCGCTCTGCCCGTTCGAGCACTGTCGCGCCAGGACGGTCACAAATGAGGACCGATACGGGGACGCGCCACCCTTCCTGCTGGCTCACTTCAACGAGTCGCGCAAAATTAGAACCGCTCCCCGAGGCGAATACTGCGATGGTCACGACCAATCCCCCTTAAGCGTTACGCGTGTGGGATTGGCTGTATCGCCTACTTCGACAGTAGCGTCTCCACTTGTTGCACCGTCTGCACCGACAGTAACGTCTACACCGACAGTTACATCTCCTGCAGCCTTTTCCTCTCCACCGGCTTTGTTCCCTCCGTCTTTCTCCGATAACTCTTGAGGTACGACCGCACCGATGCGGTAAGCCTGTTCCCCTAAGGCATTAGCCCTTTCGATGACGGCGTCGGCCTCCTGCTCCGGAACGGCCAGCACGAAGCCGATGCCACAGTTGAACGTTTGCGCCATCTCCTCCGGCGATAATTTGCCCGCGCGGCGCACGACGTCAAAAATTGTCGGTACGGGCCACGTGCCCCATGTGATCTCGGCCGCTAACCCGTCGGGTAGCATGCGGGGCACATTTTCAAAAAAGCCGCCACCGGTAATGTGGCTCATACCGTTTAGCGTGTGTTCCCGCAAAAGGGTCAGTACTGTGCGCACGTAAATGCGTGTCGGGGTGAGCAATTCTTCTCCGAGCGTTTTCCCGTCAGCTGCCGGCGACATCTTTTCATGCGGCGCGATCCCACCGATTGCGGCGACAACATCCGCCACAGGCCTCTTCAGCAGCGTTGAGTCAGGGTCGACGAGCAGCCGCCGCACGAGAGAAAACCCGTTGCTATGCAGCCCCGAAGAGGCGAGTCCGATCAAAGCGTCCCCAGCCTGGATGCGCACCCCGGTGACGAGGTGTTCCCGCTCGGCAATGCCGACGCAAAATCCGGCCACATCGTACTCGCCGCGCGCGTACATTCCCGGCATTTCGGCGGTCTCCCCGCCGATCAAGGCACACCCGGCCTGTGCACAGCCGTCGGCGATCCCTTTGACGACTGCCTCTGCCTGTTCCGGCTGAAGCTCTCCCGTCGCCAAATAGTCGAGGAAAAACAGCGGTTCCGCACCTTGCACGGCGACGTCGTTCACGCACATCGCCACACAGTCGACCCCAATCGTGTCATGTCGATCGAGGGCAAAGGCAAGCTTCAATTTTGTCCCTACCCCGTCTGTCCCGGCGACGAGTACCGGTTCGCGGTAACCGGCGGGAAGGGCGAATAAACCGCCGAACGCCCCTAAACCGCTCAGCACTTCCGGCCGCGCCGTGCGCGCCACGTGCTGCTTAATCCGCGCGACTGTTTCGTACCCCGCTTCGAGATTGACGCCCGCGCAGGCATACGCTTTGTTAACACTGTTCTGACCGGCTCCGCTATTTTCCGTTGCACTCACTATGCCGTCTCTCCCCACAAAATTTTTCTTGAATCTCGGCGTCCGCTTTTCCCTCCGCTATCTCCTATCTGTACATGACGGGATTGCTATTTATCGCTCCCCAATATAAAGGAGGAAACCTCTTAATGGACTGAGCGTCTTTACGACGAAAGATCTTCGTATATTTCTGTCGGATACACCCCGTCGAAACACGCGAGACAGTGCCCGCGGTTCACCTCATCCGCCGGTCGTCCGACTGCCTCCAGCAACCCGTTCAGCGAGAGGAACGCCAAGCTGTCTGCACCGATCAATTGGCGGATGTTTTGCGGCGAGTGGTTCGCCGCAATTAATCCGTTGCGGTCTGCCGTGTCGATGCCGTAAAAACACGGGTTTTTTACCGGCGGCGAACTGATGCGGACGTGTACTTCCGTTGCGCCAACTTGCCTGAGTAGCTTGACGATGCGCTTAATCGTCGTCCCGCGGACGATCGAGTCGTCAATTAAGACGACCCGTTGTCCTTCCACGACGCGGCGCACCGCACTGAGCTTCATTTTTACGCCTTGCTCGCGCAACTGTTGGCTCGGCTGAATGAATGTCCGCGCGATGTAGCGGTTTTTAATTAACCCTAATTCATAAGGGTATCCAGCGGCTTCCGCATAACCGATCGCAGCGGATATGCTCGAATCGGGGACTCCAGAAACGACGTCCGCTTCGACTGGCGCTTCCACGAACAACTGTTTGCCGAGCCGCTTGCGCACGCTGTGCACGTTTTGCCCATCGATGTCGCTGTCAGGACGCGCAAAGTAAATGTACTCAAACGTGCAAACAGCGCGCCGCGTCTGTCCGGTGAGACGGTCGACGTGCATGCCGTCGCCGTCTAAGACGAGCAGTTCCCCTGGCGCCACTTCCCGCACGTACTCGGCCCCGATGGCATCAAACGCACACGTCTCGGAGGCGAACACGTAACTGTCGCCTAACTTGCCGATCGACAGCGGACGAATGCCGTGCGGGTCGAGAGCGGCGATGAGGCAATCTTTCGTCATGATCAAAAAGGCGTACGCCCCTTTTACCATGCGCAGCGATTCCTTCACCACTTGCTTCAGCTCGCTGTAGCCGGAACGAGCAATCAAGTGGGCAATCACTTCGGTGTCACTCGTCGTCTGAAAAATTGAACCCATCCGCTCCAACTGATGTTTAATTTGCGACGCATTGACGAGGCTGCCGTTCATTGCAAGCGCCAACTCACCGTCATGGTAGTTAAACAACAGTGGCTGCACGTTCGCCGGCGACCGTTCGTCGCGCGTCGAATAGCGCACGTGCCCAATCGCCATGTGACCTGATAGCTTTTGCAGGGCTTCGGCGTCAAACACTTCCGTCACTAACCCCGTGTCGCGATGAGCCGTAAAGCGATGCCCGTCTGAACTGACGATCCCACAACTTTCTTGGCCGCGGTGCTGCAGCGCGTGTAAGCCATAGTATGTCAGCTGCACCGCGTCTTCGTGCCCGAACACGCCAAACACACCGCACTCTTCGTTTAGTTCGTCGATGATCGGCTCAACTGACATGCTAGCGTTCCCTCCCACACATGTTTCAACTCGCTGACGTCTTCACGTACGACGACGTTGTCGTTAACGGCTATTTGTAGCGGAGTCCCCGCCACTGTCACCTTACCGATCACCGCACACGACGCACCGTGCACCTTCGCGATCTTCTGCACGTCGTCTAACTGTGCCTCGTTCACCGCGAGCAACACGCGCGACTGACTTTCACTGAACAGGACGTCCGTCGCCGACAGTTCCGTTTGCAATATGACGTCGGCACCGTAACCACCCGCGAAACACGCCTCGCAGAGGGCAACGGCGAGTCCGCCTTCCGATAAATCGTGCGCCGCTTGCACGTGTCCAGCGCGAATCATCGCTAAGGTAGCCTGCTGCACAGCTCGCTCCCGCGCCAAGTCGAGCCTAGGCGGTCGCCCAGACGGCTCTCCTTCCCGCACGTGTTGCCACACACTGCCGCCGAGCTCCGCGTACGTTTCGCCGAGCAAGACGAGCACGTCTCCCGCTTGCTTAAAGGCGTGTGTCGTCGTATGTGCCACGTCGTCGATCAACCCGACCATGCCGATGACTGGCGTGGGGTAAATCGCTTTGCCGCCCGTCTCGTTGTATAGGCTGACGTTGCCGCTGACGACAGGCGTTTCTAAGCTGCGACACGCGTCACTAATGCCGCGGACACTTTGCTCAAGTTGCCAATAAATGTCTGGTTTCTCCGGATTGCCGTAGTTCAAGTTGTCGGTTACGGCGAGTGGTTCCGCCCCGGAACAGACGACGTTGCGCGCCGCCTCGGCGACGGCAATCGCTCCCCCTGTGTACGGATCGAGGTACACGTAGCGCCCGTTGCCATCCGTCGTCATCGCCAGCGCTTTTTTCGTGCCAGTAATCTGTACAACGCCCGCATTCGCACCTGGTCCGACAACGACATCAGCATGTACGCTGTCGGTTGGTGCTTGATCGCAGACTTCAGCGCCGTTGCCTCTGTACGCGACATCCGTATCCGCACATCCACAGCTGTTTTCCACTGGTGAAGCCCCTGCTACTGACGCTACAAATTGCTCGTACACCACGCGCTTACTCGCTGCGTTCGGCGACTGTAGTACCTGCCGCAACGCCGCACCAACGTCGTCCGTCTGCAACGTCGCACCCGCTTCGCGTACACCGTTTTGCGCATAGTCATCCGGTTCGCGCGCCGCACGGGTATACTCCGGCGCCTCGTCAACTAACGCCCGTACCGGGACGTCACACACTTCTTTTCCGCGGTGACGTAAGCGCAGACACTCGTCATCCGTCACGCGGCCGACGACGGCCATCGGTACGCCCCACTTGTCGGCGACGGCGCGAACGTCGTCTTCCCGGCCTGCCGCCACAACGATGAGCATCCGCTCTTGCGACTCGGACAACATCAGTTCATACGCGCTCATGTCATTTTCCCGCTGCGGTACTTGGTCGAGGTCCAACTCAATGCCGTTCCCTGCCTTTGCCGCCATTTCCGCACTCGAACTCGTCAATCCAGCTGCACCCATGTCTTGAATGCCCTCGACGATGCCTTGGGCGATCAGTTCCAAACACGCTTCCATGACCCGCTTCTCCATGAACGGGTCACCTTTCGGCACGACCGGCTGTTCCGCATCTGTATCGTCCGCCAGCTCTTCTGAAGCAAACGTCGCCCCGTGAATGCCGTCGCGCCCGGTACTTGGCCCTAAATAAATGACCGGGTTGCCGACGCCAGCAGCGACACCTTGCTGGATGTGCTTATGCTCGAGCACACCGACGCACATCGCGTTGACGAGCGGATTCCCGCGGTATGCCTCGTCAAATAGGACTTCGCCGCCGACTGTCGACACGTCGATGCCCCTGCCGTATGCGGCCATCCCCTTAATCGCCTCGGTTAACAACTCCCGAACCCGTTCGTCAGACAGCGGTCCGAAGCGTAGCGAGTTCAACAGGGCGACCGGCCGTGCCCCCATGGAAAACACGTCGCGCACAATACCGCCGACACCCGTCGCCGCGCCGTCGAACGGCGCCACAGCGGACGGGTGATTGTGACTTTCAATTTTGAAGACGACGGCCTGTCCGTCGCCGATGTCGACGATGCCAGCCCCTTCTCCCGGCCCTTGCAACACGCGTGCTCCCGTTGTAGGAAAAAGCCGTAACACCCGCTTGGAATTTTTGTAACTGCAATGTTCCGACCACATGACACTGAAAATGCCCGTTTCGACATAATTCGGCTCGCGGCCTAACGCGTGGCAAACTTTCGCGTACTCTTCTTCGGAAAGCCCCATCGTTTCATACAATTTGCCCTCAGCAATTTCGCGCGCTGTCGGTTCTCCCTTGTGCACTGACGTTCCCCTCCTGTGATCGGTCCATAAATGATTTGTTAATTGTTAACTGCTTATTCTCGATTTTTTACTCGGCGGCTACTTCTCCGCCGCCGAGACGCTTGTAAATCTCCTCATACGCCTCGCGCACATTGCCTAGGTCGCGGCGGAAGCGGTCCTTATCCAACTTTTTTTTCGTCTCCGCATCCCAAAAACGGCACGTATCCGGCGAAATCTCGTCGGCCAACAGCAACGTTCCGTCCGCCGTCAATCCAAACTCGAGTTTAAAGTCGACGAGGATCACTTGCCGTTCGCGCAAGTAGCTTATGAGCAAATCGTTCACTTTAAGCGCCATTTGCTTCATTTGTTCTACGTGTTCCGCCTCGGCTAGCTTAAGCACGGAAATGTGGGAATCGTTAATGAGCGGATCGCCGAGGTCATCGTCTTTGTAGTACGTTTCGACGACGGCGTGGGCGAGTTCCGTCCCTTCCGCTAACCCGAGTCTTTTCGCCAGCGAACCGGCCGCAATGTTGCGCACGACGACTTCGATCGGCACAATCTTCACGCGCTTTACTAACTGTTCCGTCGGCGACAATTGGCGCACATAGTGCGTCGGAACACCGTTCTCCGCTAAATAACGAAAAAAAATGTCGCTAATCAGGTTGTTCAATTCCCCTTTGCCGCTAATTTGGCCGTGTTTTTTCCCGTCAAAAGCGGTCGCATCGTCTTTATACTTAACCCACACGACATCGTCTTCAGCTGTCGCAAAAATTTGCTTCGCTTTCCCTTCGTACAACAACTCGCCTTTTTCCATCGGTTTCCCTCCGACTCCAAATTTTTTAAACGTCACGCGAGATGGTTGACTACACAAACCGACTATTAAACGTTTCGCAATGCAACTGCACGGCAACTTTGCGTTTCATAAGAACCGCTCTATAACCGCTCTACTCCAACCCTAGCCGTTTAAAAATCGTGTCCACGTGCTTCAAGTGATAGTTGTAATCAAAACAGTCCGCGATCGCCTCGTCACTGAGTACAGCAGTAATACGGGCGTCGCCTGCGATAAAGTCGCGAAATGGCTGCTGCTCTTCCCACGCGCGCATCGCGTGGCCTTGGACTAAGTCATACGCTTCTTCGCGCGTCATGCCTGCGTCGATGAGCGCGAGTAAGACGCGTTGCGAGTAAATGAGCCCGTACGTCCGCTGCATGTTGGCACGCATGTTCTCCGGCAGAACGCGCAAGTTCTCCACGATACCGGCAAAGCGTCGCAACATATAATTGAGCAAAATCGTCGCATCCGGCAAAATGACCCGCTCGACTGAGGAGTGGGAAATGTCCCGTTCGTGCCACAGCGGCACGTTTTCGTACGCCGATACCATGTGGCCGCGCAGCAAGCGCGACAGGCCAGTAATGTTTTCTGAGCCGACGGGGTTGCGCTTGTGCGGCATCGCCGACGACCCTTTTTGTCCTTTGGCGAACGCCTCTTCTACTTCGCGCAGTTCCGTCTTTTGCAACCCGCGTATTTCGACGGCGAACTTCTCTAACGACGTGGCGATGAGCGCCAGTGTCGCCATATACTCCGCATGGCGGTCGCGCTGCAGCGTCTGTGTCGAAATGGGTGCCGGTTTGAGCCCCAACTTGTCACAGACGTACTGTTCCACCGACGGCGGCGTGTTGGCATACGTCCCGACGGCGCCGGAAATTTTCCCGTAACGCACCGTTTCCGCCGCGCGCTGAAACCGCTCGATGTTACGCTGCATCTCCGCATACCAGAGCGCCATCTTCAGCCCGAACGTCGTCGGTTCAGCGTGTACCCCGTGCGTCCGCCCCATCATCACCGTGTCTTTATGTTCGATCGCCTTCACTTTTAACACTTGTAAAAAATGCTCTAAGTCGCACTGTAAAATGTCGTTCGCTTGCTTCAACAAAAACGATTGCGCTGTGTCGACGACGTCAGTCGACGTCAACCCGTAGTGCACCCATTTAGATTCCGGTCCGAGTGTCTCGGATACAGCGCGCGTAAAAGCGACGACATCGTGGCGCGTCTCCTGTTCGATCGCGTGGATGCGGTCGACGTCAATGCGCGCCTTTTCCCGAATGAGAGCGACGTCTTCGGCAGGAATTTCCCCGAGTTCGGCCCACGCCTCACAAGCGATAATTTCGACTTCCAACCAAGCGCGGTAACGGTTTTCTTCCGTCCAAATCGCGCCCATTTCCGGACGCGTATAGCGGTCAATCATGTGTGTATCCCTCGATTCCGTCTGCTTGTAACTTCGCGTCTTTTTGCGCCGCTCGTTCCGCCATTTGCTCGCGGACGCGGGCGAATTGTTGCCGCACGTCGGCATCGTGACTCGCGACGATTTGCGCTGCGAGCAACCCGGCGTTGTACGCCCCGTTCACCGCAACCGTCGCCACGGGAACGCCTTTCGGCATTTGCACGATCGCGTACAGCGCGTCCGTTCCCCCTAATGCGCTGCCGGCCAGCGGAACTCCGATGACAGGTAAGTTTGTGAACGCCGCAATGACCCCAGGCAAGTGCGCCGCCATACCTGCCCCGGCAATAATTGCACTAAACCCGCGCGCTTCCGCTTCCCGCGATAGGTTTGCCGTCTTGTCCGGCGTACGGTGTGCCGAAGAAATGTGCACCTCACTGTCGACACCGCATGCAGTGAGCGCGTCGACGGCCTGCTTCATTACTTCTAAATCCGAATCGCTGCCCATGACCACGAGTACTTTCGCCATGAAGATTGCCCCTTTTTCATAAAAATATAATAACGGCAAAAAAATAACCGAACGAGAGATTTTCGACAACGAGAAAAATCTACCGTCCGGTTATAGGACTCGGCACGTATCGACAGTGTGATGCTGCCTTAAGCCACTAGCCTAGCCTAGCCGCTAGCCGCTCGCTTAACGCCGCTTTGCACAGCTAAAACATAAAACCACTTCGCGCAAACCGCTTTCTGCAGCTTAGAAACCTGTCGACTTTCGCACCGGGCATCCGACCTAGCCGTAACACTTTTTCCCGTAGTCCAGGAATTTACGGTTCCCGGGTAGAGACTCTCGAGCCAATTCTCGAGTATATACGAGAGACTATGCGTTTTTCAGTTCACTTACAGTCTAACAAATGCGCGATCCCTTTGTCAACGTAGAAACGAACAATTTATAGTTTTTCCTTTATATAGTTCGTGTCTAGCGAATTAAGAGGGCAAATGAGCGCCCATCTTCCCTTGACTGCCTCGCTGATTGTACACGTTTGTCCCTATAATTTGCGTGAGACGTTCGCCATTAACGGCGCCTAATGTAAAAATTATCCCGCAGTAAGCGCCAGTTGTTCGGAAACGACTCGCTTATTTCCCAATAACTAACTCCGCGAAGGCCGTATTTTTTCACTAAATTAAATTTCTCCTGCATGCTTTTGTCATTTTCAAACCACACGATGTGCTTTTTCCCCCTCCCGTCCGTATAGCGGAAAAACGGCGCCTGCGCATCCCGGTCGTAATTTACCGTCGCCCCGTATTTCTCCGCGAGTGCCGCTGCTTTTTGCGGTCCGATTCGTTTCGCTGGCGGGCCGCCTTTTTTGTAGGGCAGTACCCAATCGTAACCGTACAGCGGTGCTCCCATCACAATCTTCTCCCGTGGGATGACTGAGACGGCGTAGTCGAGGACATTTTTTACTTGGCTGATCGGCGCTACCGCCATCGGCGGTCCCCCGGTCCATCCCCATTCGTAAGTCATGAGGATGACGAAGTCGACGATGCGCGCGTGAGCACCGTAATCGTGGGCGCTATACCACGGCCCGGCCTGCTTGCCACTAATTTTTGGCGCAAGCGCCGTCGACACGGGAAAGCCGGCCGCTTTCACTTTAGGGGTAATTGTTTTCAGAAATTCGGTGTAACGGTCGCGGTCAGAGGCGAAAATGTGTTCAAAATCGATGTTGAGCGCGGCGTACTTTTTACTCTTCATCACTCCGAGGACGTTGTCGATCAACCGATTCATCGCCTCCTTATCCGTGAGGATCGCATGGGCCACTTCTTGTGAAAACGTCCCGTCCGCAAAGTTCGTAATGACGAGCATCGGCTTCGCCTTACTCTGCCGGGTAGCGGCTAAGGCCGTATCATCTTTCAGTGGAATGAGTGACCCGTCTTTTTGCACCCGGTAGCTGAACATCGCGACGTACGTTAAGTTGTCAGCGACTCCCTTCACGAGCTGCGGCGCTTTCGTCGGACTAGTCGGTTCCAAGTAGCCGATACTGTCGATCGTCGGCTTGTCGCTAGCGATCCGCGCGCCCTTACCGCCGCGAACCGTTCCTTTACCGACGCGGTTCGTCCCTTTACCGACGCGGTTCGTTCCTTCATCGCCCAGCATTTTCGCCGGTTTTTGTCCATTACTTTTCACCCGACTTTGACCGCTCGTTTTCGTTTGCCCTGGAGGTGTGGCAGATTGATCGCGTCGCGTCGCCTGTCCCCCCATCCTGCAAGCACCTAAAAGCATACAAATTAACGCTAACAAAAGCAGTGTTTGCTTCGATCGTTTCATGGTGAACCTCCTTTGTCATGTTCAAAATCATTGAATGGTAGGTGTTTTTAATATGTATCGCGGAAAAAGTTCTATACAGAAAGAACGCTGCAAAGGTCTAGGAGAGGGGAACGTCTTCAAAGGCAGGGGAAAAATTGCTCCTCGGCAATCACCTGTATAACTTGCGTTTCCATTCGTATGCATTATGATAAAAAAAGGAATATACACACGGATGAAGAGCGAGAATGGAGAGCGAAAACGGTGGAAAACAATCAATGGAAAAACCGTGAAAACAAAGCAGAGGACGACGAACACCGCACGTCTTTGCCATCAACGACGCCGGGGCCGGAACGAGAGCCGGATCGCAATCGCAATGCTGGGCGCCAAAAAGGGTTTTGGAAATGGCTCGGGGGGATCGGCGCGATTATCGTTACCTTTATCACAAAACTAAAATCGCTACTACCACTACTGAAACTGGGGAAATTCGGCGGCACGATATGGAGTATGGCACTGATGATCGGCGCTTATGCCACCTTTGCGCCGTGGACGATGGCCATCGGCATAGCGGTCATGATCTTTATTCACGAAATGGGGCACGTCCTGGCGGCAAGGCGGCTAAATATTCCCGTCTCCGCCCCGACGTTCATCCCCTTTCTCGGCGCATTAATCAGTATGAAAAAACAACCGCAAAATGCGCGCGGCGAAGCGTACCTCGCGATGGGCGGTCCCTTACTCGGCACAGTCGGGGCACTCGTCTGTTACGGATTGGCAGAAGTGACAGGCTACACGCCACTTTACGGCGTGGCCCTGATCGGTTTTTTTCTCAACTTAATTAACTTGTTGCCGATTCACCCGCTGGACGGCGGCCGCATCGTTACCGCTATCTCGCGCTGGCTGTGGCTCGTCGGACTCATCGGCGGCTTAGCCGTCATCATTTACTTGCGCTCGGTGCTGTTTTTTATCATTTGGGCCTTGTTCGCCTGGGAACTCGTCAGCACGTTCCTTTTAAAAAGAAAAAGGAACGATTACGTCGATCGCTACCGCAAAACTTTTCCCGATGTGGAAGTACAGCGGTTTACGGAAGTGGGGGTCCCCGTGCCAGCAGAACAGCACGTACGCCAGCTCCCTTACACCCAATACTGTGACGTCGCCACGAAACAACAGTTGCTCGCCGTCGCTTATCCCGGCATCGGGGTGATCGGCCGTTTTCCGTTTGACGAAGCGCAAATTGAAAAAGTGGAGTTAGTAGAGACGAAACAAGCTTCTCCGACCGACGTACAAATGACAGTGACGATCTACTGCCCGCACAACCCGGACAAATACCCTTCACTCGGTAAAGACGCTTATTACGATGTCCCGTTAAAATCGCGCATCTTGTTCGGCATCGGCTATTTCGGCCTAGCCGCCTTGCTCGTACTCCTGTTATACGCTGTCAATGTGAGTGCCCAGGCAGGGAACGTCCTGCCTTAAAAAGTCCTTTGTCGAACTCGGCTGCGGGACTAGCAGGGTGACGATCCCGCTCGCCGCCAATGACCACGCGCTCGTCGGGGTCGACTAGCGCAACCTCACGTGATCACGACGCAAAACGCATGCCCATTCAATCATAGACCCGTCGCAACCGCGCCAGTAACTCATTGAGCGGCAGCTCAGCCAAGGAGTCGAGCTGTACATCGACCCCAACGTGGTCAAACGACAGATGCTCCGTCATCGCATTCGGTACGACGACGCAATACAGTCCCGCCCGCTTCGCAGCTAAAGCGCCGTTCGGGGAATCTTCGATCGCGACTGCCTCCGCACCGTTCAATCCGAAGTCGTCAAGCACTGCTTCGTACAAATCCGGCGCCGGCTTCACCCGCGTCACATCGTCCGCGCACCTCATCGCACCAATGTTCGGCAGCAAGTGCAATCGCTCTAAATGGCCGCCGACCCAGTCCCGCGGTGAACCGGACGCTACCCCCACCTTCAGCTGCAAGCGTCGCGCCTCTTTCATATATTGTGCGACCCCAGGCCGGATCTCTTGCCCCTCCAACAGCTGCATCAGGCGCGCCCTGCGCTCCCGCCGCACGCACGCCCGGTCGATGTTAGCGCCGAGTTGCTGTTCCAAGTAGGTGATCGGATTAAACATATCATTAGCAGTGCCAATCACTTGTGCCCACATAGAAAAGGGCAGCTCGCAGCCGTACGCCTGGTACGTGTCTTCCCACGCTTTAAACTCGGCACTTTCCGTATCGAGAATCGTCCCGTCGAAGTCAAATATAATCGCTTTTATCATTTGATCCCTTCCTCCATCGCCACATCATTCCCAGATTGGTAGGTGGTCATCTACGCGAAAAGATAACCCTTTCGGCAGCATACAAGTCCTACCTATCTCGCAACCGACTCCGTCAACTAGAATTATAGCGTATATCGCCATTTATTTTCCGCCATACAATGTCTGTTTGCTGACGTGTTTTCTGACAAAATCCATCCTAAACCGCAGCAAAAAACCGCCCGCATTCCACAAAAAAATGCCACAAAAAAACGATTGCATTTCCCATAATTTCGTTGTATCGTTTATCCTGTTCGCTTATTTTGACAGGCAAAGGGGGCTACCTTATTGGCAGCACAATCTACTAAACAAACGAAATTAAAACGGACACTCACACTCGCACCGGTCGTCCTGATCGGGCTCGCCTACATGGATCCGCTCGTCGTGTTCGACTCGTACGGCATCGTCGCACAAAAGACGCAAGGCCACGTCGCTGCAGCGTATATTGCCATTTTGATTGCCCTATTGTTCACAGCGTACAACTACGGGCAAATGGTCAAAGCGTATCCAGTCGCGGGTTCGACATATACTTACGCCCAAAAAAGTATCCACCCGAAGGTCGGGTTTCTCGTCGGCTGGGCGGTCATGCTCGATTACTTGTTTTTGCCGATGGTCAACTTCGCAATCGGCAGCGCCTACTTGACGGCGGTGTTTCCGCAAATCCCAAGTGCCGTGTGGGTGCTCTCCTTGACCGCCCTAATTACGACGATCAACGTGTTTGGCATCAAACTAACCGCCAACGTAAACACTGTATTCGTATTATTCCAAACAATTGTACTCACCGTGTTTGTCGCCTTTATCATTTACGGTTTATCACACGGCATGGGCGAAGGGACTCTGCTTTCAACTGAACCGTTTTATTCGCCGACGGTTGAGTTGCCGCTTATTTTAACGGGTGCGTCTATTTTGTGCTTTTCCTTTTTAGGTTTTGACGCGGTGACGACACTGTCGGAAGAGACGCTGAATCCACAAAAAACGATTCCGCGCGCCATTTTTCTCATTGCACTGATCGGCGGGGTCATGTTTATCGGCACATCGTATTTTTTGCAACTCGTCTTTCCGAACTTTATGGACTTTAAAAACCCAGATGCGGCGTCGTTACAGATCGCTTCGTACGTCGGTGGAGCGTTCTTGCATTCCTTTTTTCTGGCGGGTACGATGGTCGCTGTCATTTCATCCTCGCTCACGTCGCACACGAGTGCATCGCGCCTGTTATATGCGATGGGGCGCGACGGCTCCTTCCCGAAAATATTTGCCTACGTCCATCCGAAATATAAAACGCCGGTGTTTAACATTTTGTTAATCGGCGCGATTTCGCTCACCGCTATTTTCGGAGAGCTCGAAGTCATTTACTCGTTCATTAGCTTTGGGGCGCTACTCGGGTTTTTGTTCGTCAATCTATCCGTCGTTGCCCACTATTTCGTCCGACAAAAGAGACGCAACGCCCGGGACGTCGTACGCTATTTGCTCGCTCCGCTCATTGGTGCCGCCCTTACGCTGTGGTTGTTCTCGAGCTTACAACCGTCGGCTTTGCTGCTCGGCACCGGCTGGATCGTCATCGGCATCGTGTACTCTGCCTTCGTCGCCAAACAGCGCCCAGCACTCGAGTTTAACCAAATTTGACCGTATGACGAGTTACTCCTGTGCTCGGCGATACCAATCGGCGACAAAAGACTGAAAGGAATGTTTCGTCACCTGCTCAAACGCCGCACGCGTACGCGCGTTCAGTTCGCTGCGCTTATCGACACTCGCCGCATCGATTTCCGGATACATTTTTAACGCCGCACACCACGCGTTTAATTTTTGCTCACCGAACGTTTGTATGTAATAACGCAATAGATCGTAGCAGTGCGCATAATACGCTGCCGCCTCCCGTGCTGACAATTGCTCTAAATTGAGCCGCTCCATTTCCGCAAACGTCCAGCGCGGCTTTTTTAACGACATATTTTCTCGCGTACGCAGGCCCGGTAACAAGTGGTGTTGATAGTACTCGGCCAATCCTTCCTGCATCCAGTAAGCCGCATTGTCTCGCGTCTCTTCACTCAGTAACTGGTGTGTCAATTCGTGGACGATTCCGGATGCGAACGTCTCGTTCGGCGCGACGGCTCCGATAAACTTGATCGCCTGCCCGCTTTCGTTCCAGCCAGCCACCCAATGCGGGAGTGACAGCTTGACCGATTGGCGGAACGCCTCCCGTTGGTGGTAAAGTTTAATTTGCACATGCTGCTCGATTTGCCATTCTAATCGTTCTTGAAAAGCCATAAGCGCCTTTTCAGCTACGTTAAGCGCCACAGTCGCTTGTTCCACTAGCGATTTATCCGTATATTTAACAGTCGCGCGTTCACCGGACTTCGTATAAAACTGCACGTCCGCGTCTTTCCAGCCGTCTTTCGTCTGTACGTACATCACCGGTTGCTCCAGTACGTGTGCTACCCCGTTTCTTTTATAAGTCTGACGTAGGCGAACTTGCAAAATGTCTGGTTTGTACGGCGCGATCGATTCGACCGTCAGGGCAAATGTTCCAGAGTCGATTGTCGCGACAGCGTCGGCAAACCAGCGCCGCCTCTCTTGCACGTACATGTCGTCTTCCGCCAACAAATGTGCGGCGAACTTTTCCCAATCGCCCCGATTAACTGCCTTGCTTTGTGCGTGTACGACTTTTTTAATTTGCCTTTCCACTTCAGGGATACGCCCTTTGTTGTGGTTCTGTCCCACCGGGTCGATGAGTGTCGCCTCGTCAATCAGTCCTACTTCGTCAACCGCTCCCATCTTGTCGACCCGCCCCGCTTCATCGACCTGCCCTGCTTCGTCGCCTCGCGCTGCCCTCTCGATCCACCCAATCAGTCTAGCTTCGTCGCTCTTCCGTGTCTCAGCCGCATACAGCGGCGCCGCTCCCCAAGCGCTCGCTACGGCACACACGATGCACAAATATATGAAAAACGTACGCAATCCGCCCACACCTCCTCCCCTTTAGTGTAAACCTGCCATGTCTTATCTTATTCATTCGGCGAGGGCGCGAACAACCTCTCGTACGAAAACCGTTCCGCCGGGCAAGGCCGCGCGACAAACAAAAGAAAGACCTGCCGCACGCACCCGCGTACGGAGGTCTTTCTTCCGCAATTATCCGTAACAATCCGTAATAGTCGTCACAGTCGAAAACCGTCCACGCCGTTAATGACTAAATACTACCTAAGTAAATGAAGCGAAAAATGAACACGATGCCGAGAACGTACACGATCGGATGCACCTCGCGCCACTTTCCTTTAAACACTTTCGCTAACGGATATACGATGAATCCCATCGCAATGCCGGTGGCGATGCTAAAAGCGAGCGGCATGAAAATGACGGTCAAAAACGCCGGCACCGCTTCGTCGATCGCATCCCACTCAATTTCGCGCAAGCTCTTCGACATGAGCACGCCGACGATAATGAGTGCGGGTGACGTAATTGCTGGCACGGACGCTAAGCTTTCCACGACCGGGAAGAAAAAGAGCGACAACAAGAAAAACCCAGCTGTCACGACCGACGTCATTCCCGTCCGCCCCCCAGCAGCGACACCGGCCGTCGATTCGACGTACGACGTGACCGTCGACGTCCCGAGCATCGACCCGCCGATCGTCGCGAAGGAGTCAGCTAACAATGCACGGTTGGCTCGCGGCAATTTATTGTCTTTCATCAGCCCTGCCTGCGTCGCGACCCCGACGAGTGTACCAGCCGTATCGAACAAGTCGACGAAGAAGAAGGCGAAAATAATCGTCAGAAACCCAGCTTCCAACGCACCGAGAATGTCCATTTGCATGAACGTCGGCGCAATGCTCGGTGGCGCCTGCACGATCCCTTGCGGCACGCTGACGACGCCAGTGAGCATACCGACGACCGCAGTAATGAGCATGCCGTAGAAAATCGCCCCTTTGACATGGCGCACCATGAACAACACCGTCACTAATAATCCAAACAACGTCAATAAAATGCCAGGTTGGGTCAATTCGGTGTTGAGCGATAAATACGTCGCCTCATTCGGGACGATAACTTCCGCGTTTTTCAAACCGATAAAAGCGATAAACAAGCCGATCCCCGCCGAGACGGCGTGTTTTAGTCCTTTCGGGATGGCGTTAATAATCATTTCGCGCAGCTTCGTCAGCGATAAGAGGACGAACACGACTCCGGAAATAAACACCGCACCGAGCGCCGTTTGCCACGAAATGCCCATCCCTAACACGACCGTGTACGTGAAGTAGGCGTTCAATCCCATACCCGGCGCGAGTGCGATCGGATAGTTGGCAAGCACACCCATTAGTAGTGAACCGAGTGCAGCTGCCAGAGCCGTCGCCACAAACACGGCGCCGAAGTCCATCCCCCCGTCTTTCCCTAAAATGGCTGGGTTCACGAGCAAGACGTACGCCATCGTCAAAAACGTCGTCGTCCCCGCCAATAGCTCGGTGCGCATGCTCGTGTTGTGTTTTTCAAATTGAAAAAAGCGCGATACGGACAACATCCATTCCTCCCTTGTTTTGAATAAAAAAAGAGCCTAGTTCTCCGGGCTCTGTGAGGCGATTTGTCCTACAAAAAAACCAACGCTACCTTTTCTTTAAAATAACCATTGCTCATTGCTAAAATAACCATTCCGAAGTTATGGATAAAAATGGTACATAGCCATTCACAAAATGACGCGGTAACGTGGTGTTTTCGTAGTCAAGCAATTTACGGTTGCCTGGTAGAGACCGTTGGACCGTATTACCAACGATATACGAAAAGACGTATATAGTTTTCGTTCGTGTATTTCACATCGCGTACACTGCTTGTACAAGTGACACTGACAGGTAGGAAGCCTATGTGCACCTCCCATGCAATCCAAAAGATGCTGACAACTTTCCGAACCTATGCAGCGAGGACACCCTATAGAGGCGACTTTCACGTCCCGATGTATACAAAGTGTACGCGATATGCGTCGTTCTTGTCAATAGAATCGAACATTTTCCAAAAACATATACATATTATTCGTGTTTAGTTACTCCCACTCGATCGTAGCTGGCGGTTTGGACGTTATGTCGTACACGACGCGGTTCACGCCAGGTACTTCCTTCGTCATACGGCTGGACACGCGCTGTAGCACGTCGTACGGAATACGCGCCCAGTCAGCCGTCATCCCTTCGACCGAGTGGACTGCGCGAATGCCGATTGTGTAATCGTACGTACGCGAGTCGTCCGTCACCCCGACGCTGCGCAAATCGGTGAGTACGGCGAAGTATTGCCAAATGTCGCGGTCGAGCCCAGCGTCACTAATTTCGGCGCGCAAAATCGCATCCGCTTCGCGCACGATGTGCAACCTCTCTTCCGTCACCTCTCCGATGACGCGAATGCCGAGACCCGGGCCAGGGAACGGTTGCCGCCAGACGATTTCTTGCGGTAAGCCGAGCGCTTCGCCGACTTGGCGCACCTCGTCTTTGAACAATTTTCTTAACGGCTCGACGAGTTGAAAAGACATGTCTTCCGGTAAGCCACCGACGTTGTGATGCGATTTAATCGTCGCCGACGTGTCCGTCCCGCTCTCGATCACGTCCGAGTACACCGTGCCTTGAGCTAAAAACTCGTGATCGCCGAATTTCTTCACTTCTTCTTCAAACACGCGGATAAACTCGTTCCCGATAATTTTTCGCTTTTGCTCGGGATCGGTGACGCCGCGTAGCTTGTCTAAAAAGCGTGCGCTCGCGTCGACTTTGACGACGTGCATGTCAAACTTACCCGCGAACGTCTCCATCACACTGTCCGCTTCCCCTTTGCGCAACAGTCCGTGATCGACAAACATACACGTTAATTGATCGCCGATCGCCTTGTGCACGAGTGCCGCAGCGACCGATGAGTCAACGCCGCCGCTCAATGCGCAGAGCACTTTGCGCTCCCCGATGCGCGCTTTGAGCTTAGCGACCGTATCGTCGACGAATGACTCTGTGCGCCAATCGCCCGTGCACTGACAAATCTCATACATAAAGTTTTTTAAGATTTTATCCCCGTACACTGTATGCCTTACTTCCGGATGGAATTGAACGGCATACACGCCCGAACGGGCGTCGCTCATCGCTGCTACCGGCACATCCGCCGTACGCGCGTCCACGCTGAAACCTTGCGGCACTTTCGTGACGACGTCACGGCAATTCATCCAGACGTCGTGCGTGTCTGCCACCCCCTTGAGCAGCACACTGTCGCCGACGTTTTCCACTTCCACTTTACCGTTCGCACTGACCGCGCCCCGTTCGACGGTTGCCTCGAAGTGAGTCGCGATCAGATGCATGCCGTAACAAATGCCGAGAATCGGCACCCCTAACTCGAAAATCGCCGGGTCACACTTGCGAGAGTCTTTGGCAAACACACTGGTCGGTCCCCCAGAAAACACGATGCCGCGCGGCAAGTTTTTCTTCAGCTCAGCAGCCGTCGTCTTGTAAGACAACAGCTCGCTGTAGACTCCCAAGTCGCGAATGCGACGCGCGATTAACTGGTTATACTGTCCTCCAAAATCGAGAACGACAATGCGTTCATGCAGTTGTTCCACGGTTACCATCTCTTTTCTACAAGCAGCGGTATGATCAATGCACATATTATATCAGAGCATTTCCCGCAATCAAGGGCGCAGCCCTTTTAAGAATTTTTTCCATAAATCTTGCGCCGTTTGCCACATCTCGCGCGTCCAAGCCCGATCCCCATAGCGAGAGGCTTCGTACAGCCGCGTTAAGTCGATCAGTTCGTCCCGGTCCTGCTTGCGCCAAGCGAGCGACGTCGCGATGTAATCGCGCACCGACTGATCGGGGGTACGCTCCCCGTAGCGTTTTTCCAACAACTGCAATAACTGTTCGTATGCGGCCACGAAGCGTGCTTTGTTGTAGCGCCCATCGGTGGTGAGCCCCTCGTCGCCGTGTGCTCCCTTGCGGTGGGTGGCCCCTTCGCGCTGTAAGGCGCGCTGCAAGGCGTATAGCCGCCAGCGCCAAAATCGGCGGCGCCCGATCCACCAACCGACTCCGGTTAAAGCAAATAGAGCGGCACCACTTGCGACCCACCACTTCCACGGCGTCCCCGCTGTGTTTGCCTGCTGTGTGGAGGCGTCATATTCAGGTGCATTGTCGGGCGCTTCTTCTGGCGGTGGAAAATCGGCGAGTTTGGGCAAATCGTCCGGTTGCTGGGCCTCCATCCCGTCGTGATTGAACAGCTCGTCAACGTTAACGTCTTCGTCCTTTTCGATCGTTACCGGGCTATAAAAGCCGGGCGTCGGCTCAAACGGTAGCCAGCCAACGTCCGGAAAATACACCTCGACCCATGAATGAGCGTGTAAATTTTTTACCGTTACCTCGTACCGCTCGTTGTCGGAATCATAAGAGCGCTCACCCGGGGCAAAACCTTTGACCCATCGCGCGGGGATCCCGTTTGCGCGCAGTAACACGACCATCGACGTCGAGAAGTGGTCACAATACCCTTGCTGCGTATCGAACAAAAACTGGTCGACGAAGTCGCGTTCTTGCGGCGTCTCGGCGACAGTTTCTGTCTCGTACGTCAAATCGGGATTGTGCTTCAAAAAACTTTCCACCGCTAAGACGCGATCGTACGGTGTCTTTCCTTTTACTGTTTCCTCGGCCAACTGTTTGATTCGCCGCGGGAGCTTTTGTGGTAGTTGTAAATATTTTGCCGTAATTTCCTGCGGGTATTCCACGCCACTTTGCCTGAGCTTGGCTTCATTTACGAGTGGCTGCTCAACGCCGATTTCATAGCGAGCGAACGGCTGATCGTTCGCATTGCGGTAGCCGCTATCTGGGGCGATCACTTCGAGGACGGCATCTTCCGGTTCCACTTGTGCTGCATCGTAAGTCATCAATTGACCGGCCGTAAATAGCACCGGATATTTGCGCTTGCCTGTAAACGTCACTTGCTGCTTCACTTTGCGCCCCTGCATGTTTTGAAACAGCGGCCGCGGCGGTACTTTTTCTACCGTACGCCGCTCGTGCGATTGAAACCAGCCGTGCCCATCGTAGCGGTCTTTCGCCTCCCCGCGCCAGTAGAACGGTTCGTCGACCGTCGCTTCAAACACGACTGTCTCGTCTTGTGTAAACGAGCCACCTAAATACGAGTCGTTACCGCCGTAACCGATTTTGCGTGTCGACGTCCCCCCCGCACCAGATGGTGCCTTATCGTTGTAACTCGTTATAAATGGCACCGGGTTCGGCCAACTAGCTTCTGATTTCGGCGCATAATAACCGATCGACACGGCGCACACGATGAGGGCGAGTGCGGCAGAAAACCAAGCGAGTAACTGGCGCCGCTCCGGCGAACGCGAGCGACGTCGCAACTGATCCAACCGGCTAAAAGCGAGCATGAAAAATCCGTAACTCATCGTGCGCACAATCGCAAAACTGCCGTCAAAGGGCGTAAAGCTATCTAACACGGCGAGGTAGACGACAGTGAGCAGCAACAGCCAAAAAATGCGGCCACGCCGCACGACGTCACGGTACATGACAACTTCCAGCAACCAAATAAAGAAGAAAAAACTTATCGTACGGATAAGCGGACTCATGTCTAGCCATGCCATCTGCCGCAATAGAGCGACATCTTGGCTGACCGTATCGGCAACAGTTAGTAACCACTGTTTTCCGAGAAAAGGGATGCCTTGTGCGTCCATAAACAAGTGATGGACGAGAAAGAGCAAAAAAAGCGGCTTCAGCACCACCCTTATCGGCCACGGGAGGCGCAACATGTCCAACAAGAGCAAAAAGGTAAAGGCGATGACAAAAAAGTCAATACGCACAGTGTCGGTATACTGTTTGAGCGGCTTCATCCATTCGTAAAACAGCGCCAAACTAAAGGCACCGTAAAATAGGAGCCTAACGAACTTACGCACTCGAGCGTCCACCTCCCCGCACGATTTCGGCAAAGCGGTCGTCGTCGACGAATGTGACAGACACTTTTAGCAGCGCTACCGTCTTGAGGCGCGACTGTTCGCTGTCCGCCAGCTGTCGCCGGGTACGCACCCAAAATAGCGTCACGTTTAGGCGGCGGGCACGCAATTCACTCAGCGCCCGCACCGTGCTCGCCCCGAGCTGCGATGTGACAAAAACGACCGTCGCACCGTACGGCAAACGCTTCGCCTCTTGCAACATCACGCGATCCGCTGTGAACGGGCAATCGGCGGCGACTTCCGCCAAATGTTCGTAAAGTTGCATAAGGTCGCCGCCGCTATGTTGCGGCAGCAGCGCGAAGGGCTGTTTTCCGTAAGAAATGAGACCAACGCTAAACCGGCGTTTCACCGCATAACGGGCGAGCGAGGCGACAAGACTGACGGCCCGCTCAAAACGCTCCACATCGTACGCGTGCTCTCGGCGGTCGAGAAAAAACACAATGTCGTTCGCTTGCTGGAGTGCAAATTCTTTCGTTTTCAACCTACCGCCCCGCGCCGTCGCCTTCCAGTGAATGCGCCCGAGCCGATCGCCGTTCACGTAATCGCGAATGCCGACGACCGTCGTCATATCTTCGGACAGTCGGTTGTAAGCGATCGCTGCGCCCGCCGCTTGTTCATTAACCGTCTGCCAAACGGGAATCTCACAAGTCTTAGGATAGACGAGGATCTCACTTTTCACAGCAACCGTCTGCTGTCGCTGCAAAAAGCCGAACAAATCTCCCACTTGCAACTGTACCGCATGCCACTCGTGTCGTCCGCGCGGCAAATCGTCACAGACGTAAGTAAACGTGAACGTCTTCTTGAACCACGGAAATAACACCGTCGCCGCCCGGTGCTGTGACCGCTTTAGCGCCTCCGGCAGGATATCTTTTACGTACACCCACGGCAAAGGAAACGCGAACCGCCGCGTGAACGTGAGTTGCACGTCGAGTTCGCCGCCCGCGTGCAATCGCGCATACGTCATTTCACGCGTTACCGTTACCCCTTTTAGTGCGAACAAATAGACGAACAGTTCATAAACGGCGACCGTTAACAACGTATAAAAAAGAAACCACGGGACAAAGCCGCCTTGAAACTTACCGTAGAGAAATGCGGCCACCAATAGCAACAGCACGCCGATTAAGCCAGTCGCACGCCGAAATGGACGCAGGCGCAACATCGTCACTCCTTCCTTTACAAAAACCCGCCATTCAGTTTCACACACTGTTTTTTAATAAACGTTTTATTTGTTACGGTATACGGGCACAGGCGTATGTTGCAAAACATCTAGTAGCACTTTTTCCACAGCAATGTCTTTCAGACGCGCATCCGGTTTAAGAATGAGGCGGTGACTAAACGTCGCGAGCACGAGTTGCTTGACGTCGTCGGGAACGACGTATGAACGTCCGCGCATAAAAGCGAATGCCTGAGCCGTACGGAAAAGCGCGAGTGAACCACGCGGTGACACGCCGAGGTAGACGTGGGGATGCTGGCGCGTCGCTTCACTCAGCTGCACAATGTACGTACTGACTGAAGCGTCGACGTGCACATCGCGCACGCGCGCTTGCAACTGACATAATTCCTCCTTGCTGACGACCGGTTTAAGCGCCGCGAGCGGATGGGTTGTTTGCTGCCGCTCAAGCATCTCCACTTCATCGCGTTCACTCGGGTAACCGAGGTGCAACTTCATGAGAAAGCGGTCCAATTGCGCTTCCGGCAGTGGAAATGTCCCTTCGTATTCGATCGGGTTTTGCGTCGCCATTACAAAAAATGGTTGCGGCAGCTGGCGAGTCACGCCGTCGACGGTAACACTTCCCTCTTCCATCGCTTCCAACAACGCAGCTTGTGTCTTCGGGGACGTGCGGTTGATTTCATCGGCCAAGACGACATTGCCCACAATCGGACCCGGACGAAATTCGAACTGCAACGTTTGCTGGTTAAACACGGAAACACCGGTGACGTCCGAAGGCAATAAGTCGGGTGTAAACTGGATGCGCGTAAAGTCGCACCCAAGTGACTTGGCCAGTGCCTTTACGAGCATCGTCTTGCCGACGCCGGGTACGTCCTCCAACAACACGTGTCCACCGCAAAGCACCGCTGCGACACTCATGCGGATGACCTCTTCCTTGCCGACGATCACTTTCGTAACATTGTCCGTAATTTTGGCAATTGTCTCGTGACGCTTGTCGAATCCCTCACTCGCTGCTCTATGCATCGACAGTTTCTCTTCCTCCTCAAATTCCGTGGCGCGTTGACTTCTTTCCTATAGTGTAACTAACAAATGTATCGTTGACTAGTGAGAACTTCTAAGTAATAAAAGTGAAGTGAAAATTGGAATCCAGCCTAGTGACTGACATACGATAAGAGTAACACCGATCGGTTAAAGGAGTGAGAACCGAATGTACGATAACCCATTCGCATCTGTTCATACGATGGAGGACACCCGTTTTATCAAAGGCATTACCGAAGCCATTAATGGTGAATATAGCGCCATTCACTGCTACACTCACTTATTCAAGATTGCCCCTACGAAAGAAGAACAGTCAGTCATTCGCGAAATCAGACGTGATGAGAAAAGGCACTTTCAAGAGTTCGTTGATCTTTACATTAAGCTGACAGGCACGAGGCCAACACCGCGAATCTCAGAGCAATGTCCAAAAGATTACTGCAAAGGACTAACCGTTGCTTTTAAAGACGAACAGAAAACGGTCGATTTTTATTTGGATCTCTCTGACAAGGCGACGAATCCTCATATAAAAGATAGCATTCGCCGTATAGCTTCTGATGAACAAAATCACGCAGTTTGGTTCCTGTACTTTTTGACAAAAAACGATTGCCGGTTGTAATGGAAATCTGAAGGCCATGCCCGTAGATATTGTATCATGTCCACTTGCGTACATTTTACATACTTCACCGTCACAAGTTTTAAGTTGCGTTTATTCACGTCTTATCTACGGGCGACACTTATTTAATTAGCGAGCAATATCCGCGGCACAAAATGTTCTGTAGCGAGGACAAGTGAACAACGCCAAGTGAGCGTTTTGCCCGCGGCAACTAACTACACGATAGCTTCCTTCCCAAACCCGAGGACCCTCGCTTTAAAATAAATCCCCTTCGCGACGGCCAAATCAAAATACGCCGCCCCGACCGATTTAAAGAATGTCACTTCCTCATTCGTCTCCCTAATTAAACCCTCTCGCCCACTTACTTGACTGAGCTCCGCATAAATATATGAAAAACTCCAGTCGCTTTCTTCGTTTGCGTGCATCAGTTCTCCAGCTTCTTCTTTCACACCTGTTAGATCGTCGACGACAATTTTATCTGCCCGCTCAATAGTTCTCAGGTCGACTTCTCGCATCGAGGGCAAATACGAACCGACTCCGTTAATGTGCGTCCCTGGCTGTAGATCGTTCCCGTCGAATACGGGTGTATTGGAGCGAGTGGCACAGCAAATAATATCGGCCTCCCGCACAAGTTCTGCGACAGCTTGGGCGACAACGATCTCTTGGCGAACGCCATATGCTAGAAGCTTTTCTTTAAACTGCTCCGCCTTTTCCCGGGTGCGATTAAACAGTGCAATTTTTTCAATATCCCGTACTTCCAGTACACCTAACACTTGTTCAAACGCCATCGCCCCGGTGCCAATGACACCTAGCGTCTTTGCGTCTACTCTCGCTAATTTTTCTGTTGCAATTCCACTCAGCGCACCGGTCCGGAGCCGCGTTAAATAAGACGCATTCATCATGCACAAATGTTCACCGGTTTGCGCATCGGTCAGCAGCATCACCCCTTGGGTCGTCGGTTTACCTCTCTGAGGATTTTCCGGAAATATCGATACGACTTTAACAGCGGTGATTTCCTCTGCTAAATCCGCACTCGGCATATACAACGCAGATGCTTGATGTTTAGGAAATTCAATCACGGTGCGGTGAGGGTTGTCGATTAGCCCCTCGTTTTTTGCCGCGAGCCCACGCTTTAAATCGGCAATCGCATCTCGCATCAAATAATTTTTCTGTATGTCTTGCTCGGCTAAAATAAGCATGATTTCTCTTCTCTCCATTTTCCGTTTTGTAGTCGTTTTATTTTTGTCGTTTTATTTTTATGATTGTTTCCTGATCAATTCTTACTGACGACTTCCGGCGTTCACTTCTTCATCTAACTCCTTGTCTAATTCCTTGTCTAACTCCTCGTTGTGGCGATCCTTCACTGCCCAAACGGCGAGCAAGGAGATGACCGCAGTGAAAATAATGTACAACGCCACCGATACATACGAATTATTAAACCGCATCAGCAAAGCGGTTGCAACTAGTGGCGCCGTTCCACCTGCGACAGCTGCACCGATTTGATAACCTAAGGTGATTCCCGTGTACCTCACTTGCAGCGAAAATATTTCGGAAAACATTGTTCCTAACACCGCCGTGATCGGCGCCCAAATAATCCCCAACCCGATCACCGTCGCCAGTACTAATAGTAACACGGAACCTTGGTGAATCATCCAAAAGTACGGAAACGCATACACGATCATTAAGATGGTCCCCCATACGTACAGCGGTTTACGACCGACCTTATCGGACAATTTCCCCATCACTGGAATCAGTATCGTCGTAATAATGGTCGCGATCATCACCGCGTTGAGCGTTACCGTCTTACTATAATGTAATTGATCCGTCGCATAGGAGACAATAAAGGTGCCAAAAATATAAAAGGGTGCCGTTTCGACCACTTTAGCGCCAATCGCAATAATCACTTCCCGCCAGTGATAACGAAACGTGTCGACGATCGGTAGTTTCGATATTTCCCCTTTAGCTTGTGCTTTTTTAAAAGAAGGCGTTTCCTCGATGCCTTTACGTATCCATAACCCAAAAATGACGAGCAATATACTCAAAATGAAGGGCACCCGCCAGCCCCACATCATAAACGCGTCATTGGGCAATAGCGTCATAAGCGACAGGGCAAGCGTTCCCATTAACATCCCGATCGTCACACCCATTTGCGGGACACTGCCAAAAAACCCTCTCTTTTCTTTCGGCGCGTATTCGACCGCTAGCAACAAGGCGCCACCCCACTCGCCGCCTAAACCTAAACCTTGAACAAGACGCAACACAATGAGCAGAACCGGTGCCCAAATGCCGATCGTCTCATAAGTTGGCAACAAGCCCATCGCGAACGTCGCGCCACCCATCAAACTTAACGTTAACACCAACGTCTTCTTTCTACCAATTTTATCACCGATATGACTAAAAATAATGCCTCCAAACGGGCGAATAAAAAACGCCAGCGCAAAGGATGCATACGCATACAATAAACCGAACGTCGGATCATCGCTTACAAAAAAAATCTGGTTGAATACTAAAGCGGCGACGCTTCCATAAAGAAAGTAATCAAACCATTCAATCGCACTCCCTACTAAACTCGCAATGAGAACTCTGCGGTTGCCTCGATCCATTTGGTGCCTCCTCCCATTCGTGTAAAGTATCTCGTTTGAGGTAAGATTACACTATTTCCTATTAACCAGCAATCTAGCCTAGATTAATCGTGAAAAAAGAGGGTGACAACTTTATTTTGTAATATCTAATTTATAACATAGCGTCAACTGTTGTACGCTCATTTGATCGACTTGTCGATTGTAATTTTTAGCAAAGTTCATGTGCTGTGTGTCAATATTTCTCAAGGCACTTACATGCTCACTCGCTTTATCAGCCATTTTGTTTTGAATCGCTTGCACGAGTTTTCCCTGGCTGTCTTTTGTTTCGTTTTTGATTAGCCGTTCCAGATCGTGTGTCTTTCGGATGAGGTCATCGACGTGATTGTTCAGTGTAACCCCCTTATACGACAGATCCCCGACAGTGACGATTTGGAATGTGTCTGTATATTGATACGAGTCTTCCACCTCATGACCCTCCTCTGAAATAACCGCGCTAGCTGTTCTACTCACGATTTATAGTCAAAGATCTTAGACACCCGTTCATCTTTCGCAAACAAATCCTCGATGCTCTTCCTCATTTTTTGTATGAGGCGTCGCCCTTCGTTGTTCTGTTTTGAAATTTCAGGAATGACACCACCGACTTCAGTCGCATTCAGGCCGGGAAAATAATCGGCGGCCACAATTTTCTCTAACCTACCCGCTTTCGTATGCACACCACTTCTAAATAGAAGCATCTCTGCTTTCCCTCTATTTTCTGGGTAACTTAGTAGTCCCTGAAAGTTCTTCGGGTCTGCTTCTAAGCTGCTAATTTTATCGGCAATGGCTCGCTGCCTGTTCCGATAATCCTCGACAATTTCCCGCGCAAACGTATCGACATACTGTTTTAACATCTCTTCTTTTTCGTCGATAATAGCCATTCCCTTTTGATACATGCGCACCGCCGAAGATAGGTTCACTTGAATCGACTCGCCACCGGATCCACCCTTAATGAGGAGCAAATCGTCGCCGTCATACGCCCTCCCTTTTTTTCGTCCAATGGCGTTCAGCATTTCTTCAATCCCGTGACTTTCGACGATGGTGGAGACCTTCTCAAAGACACCTTTGAGTCGCCCTTGTCGCTTTTCGACATCCTTCCACAGTTTGCGGAGTTGAATAAGAGCCGCGGTTGCTGCCGCCGCCTTATTTCCACCTTTAGCATGATCGACCTTAGCTACAATCCGATAAAACTCGTCCAAATCTTTTTCAAGTGCCTTCAAATCTCCAATCACTTCTTTTTTTTCCGCGTCATCGATTAATCCTTCTTTAACGAGTACGTCAAATATTCCATCTAAGTTTTTCGTTAAATGCTTGATGAAAGCACGGACTCCATACGATCTTCGGTGAACGTTTCGAATCAATCTGGGGAGCATTGCTGCAGCTACGGGTGTATGTAAACCTAACTGCGTTAAATTCCTTACTTGCTCTATGTCGACTCCTGTTGCTTGCCATACGGCTGCTTCTAGTCCTCCTTCACGATAGGCATCCCCATACCGCGCAAAGTAGGATTGAATCTTGCGGATTTCCTCCTCCGGTATTTGTTCCGTGTATTTACGAAGACTGTTAAAGGCCGGATTTGTTTCCACATACTCAACTTCGCCAACTTCAAAGAAGCCCGCCCCAGCCAAGCTTGCTGCAAACAGCGGGTCTTGTAGCGATATCATGTTGTATATTTCGTCTGTGACGCCTTTGTTTTTGTAGTATTCTTCGGCGAATTTCTTGACTTCGGCGGCGGGAAGTTTGTTGATGGCGTCGAGATCCCTAGGGTTGATGTTAAACCTTTTGGATAACCTGTATCTGAAATCGGGGTCAAAATTCCACAATTGATTAAAGTTGGGCTTTGCTCCGTTTACACCGTACAATTTATCAAAGTATATTTTACCATCTCGACTACCAACCAAGCGTACATTTGTATTATTGTTTTCCGCAAGAGAGTGTCCTAAGCCAATTGTCAGGATTTGTTTACCATCTGGGTTGACTGCTTTTATGACATTGTCATAAAATGCAAGGGCATCTCTGTATTGTCTATTATCCTTCCCGGGAAAAATCCCCAATAGATTATACAGCCAATCTTCTAGTGACGTCGAGCCTTGCGAGACAATGTACAATTGGTTGATTTTTCGATCCTTATGATGAAAATGAATGGCGGTACCAATGTAACTCGATTTAATAAGCGGGTCCATTTCCCCTTTTTCGTTCCATTCGCCTAACGTACCAGATTTAATAATGTCAAAACCAGCTGGAACTTCTTTTCCTGTTTCCTCAAAGTAAATTCGCCTAATTTCCTTTTTTATCGTCTTATCATCCAGATTATCTTCCTTAATCCGATACTCCAATTGTATAATACGTAACCTTAGCTCTTCTGTGTTAAGAATCTCTTTATTTACCACGTCTTTCACTCCTTCTTCAAGTTATTTCTCTATAAAAGTAATGGATTCCATAAGTATTCTAGCCTGTTCTTCTTCTTTCCTCACATCTAAATGACAAGTTTTTTTTGCATCTAGGCAAGTTACACTATAAAAAAATCTAATCCCCTGGTTACTTTCTTTAGATTTAATAAAACCAAAGAAATTATACGCTGTATCCTCTTTGTGATCCGAAAGAAATTCATTGTTACCTATGTACATTATCTTTTGTCCTACTTCCCTCTTTTTGAATTCACCATTGTAATGAGCCTCACTTCGAAAACTATCTAACTGACTGTCTATTAGATTAACTGTTCCACTGAAATGATATTCTATTCTTACATAGTAAGTTACATTTTTTTCTTCGCCTCCAAAATCAATCGTTTCAAAAAATTTATCCGGTGCCGAATACCCTCTCTCAGATAACTTAGCCCCCTCCGGAAACAACATCGTATAACCATTCACCCCCGAGCGAAATAAATAATACCCTTCCTTCACAGGCTCCGTTGAATCCATAAACTTTCTTGTGAATTCGTCCTGAAACGCTGTCACTTGTGGCAATTTCTCGAGAGGTAACGATTGTGGGTCTTTACTCATTTGACAACCTCCTGTCATCAATAAGAGACATAAAAGGAAAATGGACACACCTCGCTTCAAAAAGACAACTCCTTCCGCTCCTCTTATCACCCAATGTTATGTACTATTATCAAACGCGATGGTCGATCGGAAAAAGGTGCCGCTCCCTCGCACCAGACCCAAACAGACGGTCATCGTCAAAAAAACGTGGGATCGATTCATCTGGTCGACTATGTAACAAGTTTAGATGTGTACGACCAAAAATTGTTTCGGTAACACTTCCATTTGGTTATGCAAAAAAAAGTAACGAAAAACGTCCGTGTTTCGATTACGGGGGGAGGTTTTTCGTTAGGAGGACAATTCGACAACTGTCCTCCTAACAGATTGCTAAGCGTTCACCAACACCCACCAAGTGGACTTTAACATTAGGCATTAGCACCATAAATAAATGCTAATGGGCGGACCAGTCTGTTACTTGCCGTCTTGTTGAATGTGCACTTCCATGCCGTGCGCCGGAGGATTTCTCGTAGCAGCAAACGAGGTCATTGGCAATACCAAGAGCGCAGTAGCGATGATTGCAGCAATAAGTTTTTTCATAACGTTTCCTCCTTGCGAATTAAAGATTCTACCTGATACATATGTTCGGCTTCCTGCAGAAATGATTCTCTGTTGCCTGTTCGCTCGTAATAATTCGCCAAAACAAAGTGGAAGTCCTTCTTTTTGTTGAACAACTTACTTCTTTCCGCCAGTCGAATCCCTTCTGCACAGACCGATGTTATTTCCGAAGAACTTTGCTCCAAAGCGATGTTAGCCTGCAACAGGAGAATTGGTAAATACTCCGATGTGTAATCGAACTTTTGTGCTAATTCAGCAGCCCTGTTAGCATATTCCGTTGCCTTCTCGTATTCTCCCATTGCAAGATAAACTTCTCCATATGAACAATAAAGAAGTGCACGCTGCTGTTCATCTTTCCTCTCTTTACACAATCTGTACGAGAGGTCGTAGCAGTGCAACGCTTGTGCGTACGCTTTGTTACGATAAAGCGCATCGCCCAAATTAAGGTACAAGACACTTCCAAGCCACGGATCGGCGTAGTGTATGCGCTGTAAATGAATCGCATGCTGAAACACTTCTGCAGCCTGGACGTATAGATGCTGGCCAGACAAGATTAGCCCCTCGGCGTTGTATGTCAATAAATAACATTTCATGTCATGAGCCAGCTCGCACTTTGGACGAGCCTCCATTACATATTTATAAGCTTGGCCATACTGCTCTAGATGCAAGGAATAGCTCGCTTTATTATACAGCACACGACCTTCAATATGCTTTTCATCACCTTCTTTCTGAAAGGCGTCGAGCGCCATGTCGGCGTATTCGATCGCCTTCTCGTAATCCTGATCAGCTAGCGCAGCCGTTACGGACAAGTTGTAGTACGCCTCGGCTGCAAGGTTATTCAATTCAGTAAGCGAATGTTCGCGAAGGTGCCGCAACACTTCGTGGAACGCATTTGTTGCCCGCTCCCACTGACCCTGTTTTCGCAAAACAACACCTTTCAGAAGTTGTGTGGTCGTCGCGTACAGCGGGTAGTCGGCCAACTTGCCGTCTTTTTCTAAAGCGCTTACTTCGTGACGTGCTTCAGTAAGCAAATCGTGCTCAGCCAAGTGTCTGACGGTGGCTACCATTTGCTTGAGGCGTTCTTCGTCCTCTCCCGTTTTTTTCAACATTTGCTCAACCAGTTCGTCCGTCAAGCCAAGTTGTTCACGGATGTAGGTAACCTTCTCACTAGCGAGGTTACCGGTGATGCCACGTTCGATGTTGCTAATTGTCGGGACGGAGACACTATCGTTAGCCAAGTCGTTCAAAGTAAGCCCCATGTCCTTGCGACGTTTACGGATGAGTGAACCTAACGTAATCGGATCAAGCACCACAGTAAAATAACCCCCATTCTGCGACAAAAAATATTGTTACTAGAACTATTCGATAGTAATCTGCTAATTCCTGCTGCTAACGAAAAAAATTTTGAGTCTTTTTTTGTGCTTCTTCGCTATTATGTATGTTTAACCCTTGTTCAGGCTACATTGACTGATTAGCTTATAACCGCAAAAAAAGGTAAGTGGTCGTTTACGTAAAATTCCGTAGGGGTAAAGTAAATGCCTTAGGCTGTTGTCAGAATCGCAGCTTGGATTCTGCGATACGCGCAAAAGCTGATGCACATCCATAACCCGTCATGCTCTATATGAAGTATGGTGAACGACCGGCGAAAGAAGTAATCGATGAACTCGGAGAAGAAGTGTTGCCGGAATTTCCGGTTATTGATTAAATAACAGATCGTTGCCCCCCTCTTCTTTAAAGAGGGTAGGATTTAACAGTATTTGAAGCGTTATCATTGATAATCGCATTCGGCGCTTTAGTTGCCGTACGGTTAGATGAGCGAGAAAAAAGACCGCCCTTGTACAAAGGTATGCGGTCTATCCGTGAAACCCCTGAGCCTGCCACCCTTGTAGGGTAAGCCTATTGTACGTGACCGTAGGTGTTCCTGCACCTGCAGTCTTTCTCAGTGCATGCAATAACTTGGAAAGCTATTCCCGATCCCCATGCACGCCTTGCTTTGTTTGGTTGCGCCTAATCTAACCATCCACTCTTCTACTTCGATAATACCACAATAGTGAATCAAAACAAACACCGAATATGTTCTCATTAACCTTTGGCAACAATGACATTGCCAAATTGATAGTATCTTTTTATTGTTGTTTCCATACAGCAGTCCTAAGATGAAGGTAAGGAACTTAAAAGAGAGGTGCTACAAAATGGCGACCGAACAAACTGGGCAAACAGGCGGTTTCCGTGTGAAGGTACAGCAGTTTGGCAGTTTTTTGAGCGGGATGATTATGCCGAATATCGGCGCTTTTATTGCATGGGGCCTTATTACGGCGCTATTCATTCCGGATGGATGGTATCCGAATAAAGGGTTAGCGGAATTAGTTGGCCCGATGATTACGTTTCTATTGCCTGTATTAATCGGTTTTACGGGTGGACGTCTCGTTTACGGTATGCGCGGTGGCGTCGTCGGTGCCACAGCGACGATGGGGATGATCGTCGGCGCGGACATTCCGATGCTATTAGGTGCCATGATTATGGGACCCGTTGGCGGTTATGCGATTAAAAAGTTTGACCAATTAGTTGACGGTAAAATTAAATCAGGTTTTGAAATGCTAGTCAACAACTTCTCGGCGGGGATTATTGGGGGAATTTTAACCGTTTTAGCGTACGTTGCTGTCGGGCCAACCGTACTTTCGTTAAATAAATTACTCGCAAGCGGTGTACAGATCATCATCGATGCCAGTTTACTTCCCTTGGCAAGTGTGTTCATCGAGCCAGCGAAAGTGTTGTTTTTGAACAACGCCATTAACCACGGTATTTTAGGTCCGATTGGGATTGATCAAGCGGCATCAGCTGGTAAATCTATCCTCTTCTTACTGGAAACAAACCCTGGTCCAGGTCTTGGTATTTTACTCGCATACATGCTTTTTGGTAAAGGAACGGCAAAACAAACCGCACCCGGAGCGGCGATTATTCATTTCCTCGGCGGCATTCATGAGATCTACTTCCCTTATATCTTAATGAAACCCATCTTATTGCTCGCTGTGATCGCCGGTGGGGCATCAGGTGTACTGACGTTCTTGTTATTTGGCGCAGGCCTAGTGGCAGCACCGTCGCCGGGAAGTATGATCGCACTTATGGCGATGACACCAAAAGGCGGTTACCTCGGCGTATTAGCAGGTGTCCTCGTAGCGACCGTCGTCACGTTCGTTGTGACCGCTTATATTTTGAAAGTATCAAAACAAGACAGTGGCGATTTGCAAGAAGCGACGGAAATGACGTCGGCGATGAAAGGTAAGACAAACGATGCCACACGACTCGCGGAGAACGAGCCAAACCACGAGCGGGTCGATGGAATGAACGATGGACGGCATGGTCAAGTAGAGCCCGGTGTCGGCGAGGACGATCTATCAAAAGTAAAAAAGGTCATCTTCGCTTGCGATGCTGGCATGGGATCGAGTGCGATGGGAGCCTCCATTTTAAAGAATAAAATGAAAAAATCTGGATTAGACGTTCGCGTATCGAATACAGCGATTAGTCAGTTACCAGATGACGCGGATATCGTCATCACGCATAAAGATTTAACCTCTCGAGCCCAAGAAAAACTGCCGACAGCCCGTCATATTTCAGTCGAGAATTTCTTGAACAGCCCGAAGTACGATGAGTTGGTCGACAAGTTAAAAGGACAACAGCATTAAACCGAGACCGAGGTGAGCAAAAATGTATATTTCTTCAAGGGAAAAATTAATTTTGTCCACCTTGTTATATCAAACGACAGACGTAACGGTGAAAGAGCTTGCGGAAGCAATCGATGTCAGTACGCGAACCGTTCACCGGGAATTGAATCATATCGAAGACATCGCCAAAACATACGGCATGTCACTCATTCGAAAATCAGGTGTAGGGATCCGACTCGTCGGCAACGACGCGCAAAAAAAACAGCTCGAAGCAGCCTTTGCCAAAAAAAAGTTGTTCGATTATACGAAAGAGGAGAGGCAAGCGCTTCTCCTCACCATTCTACTGGAAGTTTCGGAGCCGGTAAAGCTGTTTGCTTTAGCGAGTGAATTAAATGTCACAGTCGCAACGATTAGTAACGATTTAACACAACTAGAGTCTTTCCTTCAGCCCTTTCATTTAACCGTTTTGCGCAAAAGAGGTTCCGGCGTCGAAATCAAAGGAAGCGAACGAGCGAAGCGACAAGCTTTAAGCCACCTCGTTGCTGATTATGTGAACGAAACGACGTTAATGAACGCAATGAAGAAACAAAATGACGAAACCAATGCAGATTCTATTTCAAACCGCCTATTGCAACTTGTTGAATACGATCGATTAACGGCGGTAGAGCAGGCGGTAAAAGAGGCGATTCACGCGTTGCCATACGAAATGTCTGACGGTTCGTACGTCGGTCTCGTCGTCCACTTGACATTAGCCATCGAGCGCATAAAAAAGGGTGAAACGATCCGAATGGATTGCGCCTATTTAGCGGAGTTGGCAAAGACGCCTGAATACAATGTCGCACAAATGATTGTGGACCACTTAAGCGAACATTACGATATACCAATCCCTTTAGCTGAAGTGGGTTACATTACGATGCATTTGCAAGGTGCAAAAATACGCGGCGGCCAACATCCGCTATTGGACGAAAATGATTTGCAAGTGGCGGTCTATGCGCGAAAGTTAACGGAATACGTCAGCGAACAACTCGGTGTTTCCTTAGTCGGTGAAATGTCACTAATGAAAGGGCTCGTCGCACATTTAAAGCCTGCCCTTTATCGCATTGAACAAAAAATGGGCATTGCAAACCCTCTTCTAGAAAAAATTCAAGCAGATTATGCGGACTTGTTCGAGGTCGTGAAACGTGGTGTCGCCCACATCTTCCCGCAATGGGAGATTCCGGATGAGGAAGTCGCCTATTTAGTCATGCATTACGGCGCTGTCCTGCTACGCACGAAGCAATCGCAAAAAGTAAAGGCGTACGTCATTTGTTCGAGTGGCATTGGCACGTCCAAAATGTTGGCTACACGACTACGCCAAGATATTCCCGAAATTGGCGACGTACACAACGTTTCAATGTTTGATTTGCACAATATCCATATTCGCGAAGAAGATGTCGTCATCTCGACGACTCATATTCCCGATGCGACTTTTTCTTATCATTTGTTAGACCCGATTCCGTCAGCCGAAGACATTCAACAGACGCGTCGCCATATTCAACGCCATTTGCTCACGCACGCGGCAAAACAGCCACACGTTAAACGACCTTCTGAAGGGACGGACCCTGTTCATCTGTTTGAAGAGGTGCATCTGTACAGTGGTATGGTCGTGCGACTGTTAAAACACATTCGCGTCGTACGTGCAGAAGCGACGCATTCGGTGGAGACGATTTTAAGGCATCAATGTACCTTGTTGGCCCAATCGTTACGTATAGACGATGTCCAACCGATCCTTAACGCATTATTAGTGCGAGAACAGCTCGGTGGACTCGGCATTCCAGGGACGGAATTGGCACTGTATCACACGCGCGACGCGCACGTACGAGAACCGCTGTTTACTGTCATCCATCTCGATGAAGGTAAGACGATTCAAGGCATGGATCGAAAGCCAATGACAGTGCGTTCAATCTTACTCTTGTTATCGCCTAGCGACGCGTCGAGCCAAATGTTAGAGCTCCTTAGCTTAATTAGTGCCAGCATTATTGAGAGCGATGAAAGCATCCATCTATTTGAGACAGGAAGTAAGCAAGACATTCTTCGTTATTTGTCGGGGAAATTTTTTGAGTTTCTAGAGGAAAAACAGCAAATAGTCCCAATATTGAAAAGTTAAGTTAGTTGTCTTAGGCACCGAATCAATTTTTAAATACATAATGGGAGTGAAGAAACATGTCATTGCCAATTTTATCGGCAAACAACATTCAATTAGGAGCAACTGCCCCAACGAAAGAAGACGCCATTCGCCAAACCGGACAATTACTCGTCGACCGCGGATATGTCGAAGTTGGGTATATCGAGAAAATGTTAGCGCGAGAACAGTTAACGACCACATATATAGGGAATGCCGTCGCGATTCCACACGGTACAGAAGACGCGAAAAATGAAGTAACGACGTCGGGGATTGTCATTTTGCAGTTTCCGGAAGGTGTCGACTTCGGGGACGGCAATATCGCGAAATTGTTAATCGGAATTGCCGGTAAGGACGGCGCCCATTTAGAGATCCTTTCCCAAATTGCAATTGTATGTTCCGAAGAAGAAAATGTCCAAGGCATGACTCAGGCGACAACAAAAAAAGAGATATTAACTTATTTTGCGGACATGACTAGCCCACAAGCTGTTCATTTCGGGGCAGGGAACATCGGTCGCGGCTTTATCGGTAGTTTATTGTACCAATCGGGTTATGAAACGTCATTCATAGATGTGAATGAAGCGGTTGTAGACGCGTTGAATCGCCGTCACCAGTACACCGTTCGTTTGGCAAACGAAGAAAAAACGGCGGAACACGTGAAAAATGTGTCGGCGATCAATAGTGCAAAGCAACCGGAACGTGTCACGGAAGCGATCGTGCACGCAGATATCGTCACAACAGCCGTCGGTGCAGACGTATTACCGGTCATTGCCGAGGCCATTGCGGCTGGACTACGCGCGCGTTACGAACAAAATCGTCAGCCATTAAATATCATTGCCTGTGAAAATATGATCGGTGCCAGTCAACTGTTGCGCTCCTGCGTATACGAACATTTGACGCAAGAAGAACAAGAGGCGTTTGATGCACTATTCCACTTCCCGAATGCGGCTGTCGACCGAATCGTCCCGGATCAAGGAAATGATGATGGACTAAACGTAACGGTTGAACCGTTTTATGAATGGATGGTCGACGAGTCGCTGGTAGTTGGAGAAAAACCGGACATAAAAGGAATGACGTATGTTCCATCCTTGACGCCTTACATTGAACGAAAGTTATTTACCGTAAATACCGGCCATGCCGTTGCCGCTTATTTCGGATACTTGGCAAAGGCGGAAACGATTTATGATGCGTTACAAGACGAAGAAATCCTGGGCTTGGTCAGGTCGGTGTTGCAAGAGACTGGGGAAGTGCTCGTTGCGAAACACGGTTTTAACAAAGCAGAACATGCCGCATATATTGAGACGACGATTCAACGCTTTAAAAACCCACTCATTGTCGACGAAGTGATCCGCGTCGGTCGTTCGCCAATGCGTAAACTCGGCCGTAATGACCGCCTCATGAATCCTGTTTTTCAATATGAACAACTGCTTCAGAAGGAACCCGTAGCGTTATTAAAAGGTGTTGCTGCTGCCCTTCGATACGACGTCCCTACGGATGAAGAAGCAGTAGACGTGCAACGCCTCATACAATCAAAAGGCTTGACGAAGGCGATTGAGACGATTACAACTGTGTCGAAGGCATCACCGATGATGACGCACATCGTTGAAGCTTATGAAGCATACGAGACTCAAGAAGCATAGGAAAAAAGACGCCCAAAATAAGGCGTCCTAAATGATCGCCTTCGGCGCTTTAATCGCCATACTGTTAAAAGACCAATAAGGATCGACCGCTCGCTCTTGTGCTAAAGGTGTGCGGTCGAACCGTCATACCTATGAGCTGCCCCTTGTAGGGCAAGCCTATTGTACGTGACCGTAGGTGTTAACCGCACCTGCAGTCTTTCTTGATCTATGCTTGGATAGTGCCACAATAGTGAATCAAAATAAACACCCATAAGAAAAAAGCTTCTCACAAGTCCAACGAACTCGCGAGAAGCTTTTATCTATTATCCAAGAGATACCCTTATATTACCGTATCCACGTCTCGGGTTTCTTGAATTAAATGCCTGTATTCAGTGGGTTTTAAGCCCTTGTTACATCATGCCGCCCATTCCGCCCATGCCGCCCATGGCGTCCATGCCCGGAGCGCCACCTGCGCCTTCTTCTTCCGGCTCGTCAGCGACAATCGCTTCCGTCGTCAAGAACATGGCCGATACCGATGCAGCGTTTTGTAGTGCGGAGCGGGTTACTTTCGCCGGGTCGACGATCCCTGCTTTAATCATGTCTTCCCACTCACCGGTCAGCGCGTTGAACCCAACGCCTGCTTCCGCCTGGTGCAACTTGTCGGCGACAACGGAACCTTCGAGGCCAGCGTTCGTCGCAATCATGCGTACCGGCTCTTCGAGGGCGCGCTTCACGATGTTGACACCTGTCGCTTCGTCACCTTCGGCCGCAACTGCTTCCACTGCTGCGGTAACGTTGACGAGGGCGGTACCGCCACCGGAAACGATCCCTTCTTCAACAGCCGCACGCGTCGAGTTGAGGGCGTCTTCGATACGCAGCTTTTTCTCTTTCAATTCCGTTTCGGTCGCCGCACCGACTTTGATCACTGCAACACCACCAGCCAGTTTGGCCAAACGCTCTTGCAGCTTCTCTTTGTCGAATTCGGACGTCGTGTCTTCCAACTGTTGACGGATTTGGCCAATGCGCGAACCGATTTCCGCCTTTTCGCCTACACCGTCGACGACGATCGTGTCTTCCTTCGTAACGCGAACTTGACGGGCGCGTCCGAGTTGGTGAATGTCGGTCGATTTCAGTTCGAGACCGAGATCTTCCGTAATGACTTGACCACCTGTCAGGATGGCGATGTCTTCCAACATCGCTTTACGGCGATCGCCGAAGCCAGGAGCTTTAACGGCAACAGCAGTGAAGGTGCCGCGCAGTTTGTTCACGACGAGGGTCGCCAGCGCTTCCCCTTCGAGGTCTTCTGCGATGATCAAGAGCGGCTTGCCTTGCTGTACGACTTTTTCTAACAGCGGCAAAATGTCTTGGATGTTGCCGATTTTCTTATCCGTAATTAAGATGTACGGATCTTCCAATACAGCTTCCATCGTGTCGTTGTCCGTCACCATGTACGGCGAGATGTAACCGCGGTCGAACTGCATCCCTTCCACGACTTCCAGTTCGGTCGTGAAGCCTTTCGACTCTTCAACCGTGATGACGCCGTCGTTGCCGACTTTCTCCATCGATTCGGCGATCAACTGGCCGATTTCGTCGTCGCCGGCGGAGATGGCTGCCACTTGCGCGATCGATTCTTTTCCTTCGATCGGCTTGGAGATCTTTTTCAACTCTTCGACAGCTGCCGCGGTCGCTTTTTCGATCCCTTTGCGGATGACCATCGGGTTCGCCCCAGCGGTGACGTTTTTCAGTCCTTCGCTAATCATCGCTTGCGCCAATACGGTAGCAGTCGTCGTACCGTCACCCGCGACGTCGTTCGTCTTCGTCGCTACTTCTTTGACGAGTTGCGCACCGGCGTTTTCGAACGCATCTTTCAGTTCGATTTCTTTCGCGATCGTCACCCCGTCGTTCGTGATGAGTGGCGAGCCAAACTTCTTCTCTAATACGACGTTACGCCCTTTCGGTCCGAGCGTAATTTTGACAGCATCAGCTAACTGATCGACACCGCGTGCCATCGCACGACGCGCGTCTTCACGAAACTTAATTTCTTTTGCCATTCGTCAATTGCCCTCCTCATATGTAGGTGGTTAGTTTTTTCACTACTGGAGAATCGCGAGAATGTCGCTTTCACGCAAAATCAAATACTCTTTATCGTCAACTTTAACTTCCGTGCCGGCGTACTTGGAGAAAATCACACGGTCGCCTTCTTTTACTTCCAAAGCAACTTTTTCGCCGTTTTCGTAGCGTCCGCTACCGACGGCTACAATTTTACCTTCTTGCGGCTTCTCTTTCGCCGAATCGGGAAGTACAATGCCGCTAGCAGTCGTTTCCTCTTTCTCCACAGCCTCTAATACGACACGATCACCTAAAGGTTTAATCACGAAAAACCCTCCTCTGTTCTTACGGGTGTTTTAGTCGCGTGTTAGCACTCACCGAGGCTGAGTGCTAACATCACTTTCTATGATATGCATTTTTACGCCCGATTGCAAGTCGTTTAAGGCGAATTTTTTACTTTTTTTATTCCGATGCCTCGTTCCACTCCGCATCTTGTGCTTGTATTTTGCGGTAGACGCGCTGTGACAGCCAAATGCTAATCTCGTATAGCAAAATGAGCGGGATCGCCACGAGTATGTTGGAGATAAAGTCTGGCGGCGTGATGACCGCTGCGACAATGACGAGAATGACGTAAGCAAAACGACGCATCTTGCGCAAAAAATCCGGTGTAAGTATGCGGATGCGCGTTAAGAACATGACGATAATCGGCAGTTCGAATGTCACGCCGACGGGCAAGACGAGGCGAAACATAAAGCCGAAGTATTGGCTAATCCCGTACATTTCCTGGGCGCCGAGCCTATCCGCGAGCATCGAGACGAACTTGACGAGATAAGGAAAGAGAAAGAAGTAGGCGAACGAGACGCCGACGATAAATAAAATAAACGCCACAGGGATGTATATCAGCGTGGCGCGCTGTTCTTCCGTTTTTAGACCCGGCTTGACGAAACGCCACGCTTGATACATAGCAAACGGCAACGTGAAGACGAGCGAAAGGACAAAAGAAAACTGCAAGTAAACGCGTAAAGAGTCCCCTAAAGAAAAGACGTTCCACGGAATGTTTTTCGCCGCCGGATCGTTTTTCAAATAGTGAATGACCGGTTCGACAAAAATAAAGCCGGCGATGAGGGTTGCTAAAAAGACGAGTAGCACCCAGATGATTCGCCGGCGCAATTCGCTAATGTGTTCGACGAGGTGTTGTTCACGATCACTCATAGCCATGCTGCCTCACTTTTGTATTTCTCAGTTACTTCTGATCACTAGCAGGTTTCTTTACGGAAGGCGTATCGTCGTCAGCTAAATCCTTTGTCGCCTTTTTAAACTCGCGCAACGTATTGCCGAAGGCGCGCCCTAACTCCGGCAGCTTATTCGGTCCAAACATGATCAACGCGGTGACTAAGATAAGAATTAACCCGGGAATACCGATGCTCGGCATATTTAGCACCTCCTTACTAACGTTTTCAAGTTTATTTCAAGTTTACTTGACGTGCTTACACTTCTTCGGCTTACTTTTCGCCTGATGCTCCTGGCACTGAATCTTTCGCACGCACAGTCGATGGCGCCGCATCTTTGGCACTCGCCTTTGACCGCGCTGCCTCTTTGCTACTCGCATCGGGCTGCGCTGCACTTTTGGCGTTCAGTTGCTCGTCGTTCGGTTGCTCGTCGTTCGGTTGCTCGTCGTTCGTACTGCCGACGTTCGTAGCGCCAATGCCTGTATGCGCGTTATCGCCTGCGGCTTGCTCTTCCTCGTCGGCGTCTGCAGGGTAGTTTTTCAAAAAGTAAATGAGTGTTTGCAACTCGGTCGTTAAATCGATGTGATGCATGCGTACGTGCGGCGGAACCGTCAGCCGGGCCGGGGTGAAGTTGAGAATGCCGTAAATGCCCGCAGCGATGATTTCATGTAACGCTTTCTCCGCTGCCGTAATCGGCACCGTCAAGATGGCCACATCGACCTGTTGCAGTTGCTTTACTTCCGCCAGACGGCTCATCGGATATATTGGGATGCCGTTTATTTCGCTGCCGACTTTTTGCGGATCGTTATCAAATCCGCCGACGATTTTCGTATTGTGACTGCGGTAAAAATTGTAGTGCAGCAAAGCGGTACCTAAATTACCGACACCGACTAACACGACATTCGATACCTCGTCTTGCTTCAAGAATTCCCGTAAAAACTGCAGTAAATAATTGACGTTATATCCATAACCTTTTTTTCCTAATTCTCCGAGGTAAGAGAAGTCACGGCGGATCGTTGCCGGATCAATTTGTAAGGCATCACTCAACTGAGCAGAAGATACACGCATTTTTCCAATCGCGTGTAACTTCTCCAAATAACGGTAATATACTGGTAAACGTTTTGCTGTTACTTCCGGCAATTTTTGTTGCTCTGCCATAAGTCTCCTCCAAATGATGCGTCAATCTTAACTCCCAATTAGTAGATGCACCCGACATCTGTATATCGTATCTTTTCTATATGATACACCTGTAGGCATCCGTCGGCAAGTTAACCATTTTTGACAAGTTGTCGACTATTTAATTTGCAAACGACAGCGTTTCCCTTTCTGTAACGAGTCCGTCCAACTTTTGGTCGTAGTCATTGTGCGGCACTTGTGGGGCGACTTGGAGTGAAAAAGCGACGCCGATCGCGTGAGCGGTAGCAGCTAACGTCGGTAAAAAACGGTCATAGTATCCACCGCCGTATCCGATGCGGTAACCGTCCCGCCCGAAGGCAATGCCCGGTACGACGACGAGGTCGATGTCAGCCCCTTCCCCGCGGCGTTCTTCTTGCACGGGCGGTTCCAATATGCCGTACACACCCGGCACCAATTCAGCAAGATCGTTCACCCGGTAACATTCGATTTGTTTCGTTTCTTTGTTCGCATGGGGCAAATACACCACTTGGCCATTCTGCCAGGCGCATTCGATCAACGGGCGAACGTCGACTTCTTGTCGGATCGGCATATATAAAAGAACCGTCTTGGCCGCCTGAAATGACGCAGTCGCTGCCATCCGCTCGCAAATTTGCTCTGAATATTGTTCGTATAACGCGGTCGGCAATTGACGGCGCCGCGCCAAATAATCCCTCCGCCACTCTTTTTTAGACAACTAAATGCCCTCCTCGCACATACCGATCAGTACCTTCTTATTTTTTTCTTACCCGTTCATTTTTGTCAACCGACAATTTGTCATTTGAACTTGTTGAAACCGTGCATGAGAGGCAATGTTCTCCTATGGTTAGCGTTTTTCGTATATACGTTGTCCACAGTATAACGCTATTTATCCACAGTTTGCGAGTGATTACCCACAACTTGTTAGTACGTTATCGACAGGTTATAGACAGTTACAGTTATGCACGGGGCGTCCCGGTTTGCCAATCGCGGCAAATGATGATGAGTAGCGGAATGACGACGTAGACGATCGCCGTCGCCGCCGAGACGATGCCGGAATCGTTAAGGACGAGGGCGCTAAAGGCGGCGACGACGATGGCTGTAAACCCGTGAAATAAATACGGGTACCGCTGTTGGAGCCACTGTAACCCGCGCATCGGTTGAATGATGATCACCGTCATCGCTAAAAACGACACAAAAAACACTTTTCCCCACAATGATCCTTTAATGAGGCGAATGTTGAGCATTAATTTGCGCGAGGCAATATCGACGATTTCGGCAAAGTCGCCAGACAATAAGTAGGAAAACGCCCGACCGACATGAGACGGTGATCCCGCAGCCACCGTCACGTTCATGAGGAGGAGACAAAGGGCTCCCACGACACCTAGTCCGACCAAGGAGAGCCAAAACCGCGCCTGCCACTTCTCGTAATAAAAACGCGCATAGGCCACTCCAAACCCGATCGTGGCAGCTAACGCACCGCCCGCGTTCGTTCCTAAAAACGGCGCAGAAAAGTAGAAGACTAAAAACGTAAACAGCGCCGCGACTATAAGTCGATGCCAGCGGTTGGCGGGGCGCTTCCATTCCAGTAGTGCCGCGACCATTAAAATGACCGACCCGAGGACGACACCCATATATTCATTGCCGATGCCGTAATAACGTGCGCCGATAATCGGGTCGTAGCCGAGAAACGACTGCTGAATTAAACTGCCGCCACACAACCCATCGACGAGCACGGGCATGAAACCGACAATGCCTAACACGAAAAACAACGGCACAGTCGGCAACCGTTTCAGCAAGGCGGCACTCGTAAACGCCAAGCCCATCAATAATGCAGAAAAAAGTAACGACGACTTTACCGGCACGGTCGCGAGCACTAAAAATAAGACCGGTGTCAACACGATACACAGTAGCGCGATTTGTAGTGCCTCTGTACGGCGCCACTGCTTGTTTAACAACAGCCATAAAGCGATGAGCAGCATCGCCACTTGATAAAAAGCGTACGTATATATGACAAACGGGCGCAAGCGGTAGACGGTCAGTACTTGCTCCAGCGTCGGCCACAACTTATCGGTTAATCCGTTACTTACGGTTACAGGTCGTCCGACCATCAACCGCGGTACCGTGACGCCAAATGCTTGTAAAACGGTCGGTGCCACGTCGATGTTGGCGATGATCCCCGTACGCCGCGTCGTCCCCGAAGTAAGAACACCGCCGGACGTTTGGGGGCGCCCGGGCTCATACCAAATCGTCGGCGCTAATTGCGCCTGCCGACTCGCCCGTCCCGTTTCGACGACAGGGGACAACAACCACAACACGTCACCTTGCCCCATCGTTTGCGCTAATCCGGCGAGAAAGCGATCCATCTCGTGCATAATGTTGCGCACCATTTTTTCGCGGCGTATGTCCGTCATGAGCGCCGTCTCTTCTTGCAGTCGAAATAAGTCTCCCAACTCGACGATGCGAAACTGCGCCTTTGACGCGCGCAGTTCCCGCAACAAATAGCCGTAATTCGTCTTTACCCCGCCCGGGCGTCCCGCTTGCGCGGTGTACATCGGCGCGTCGATTACCGCTTCTTCTACTCTTCCGTACCGGTCCATCGCCATAAACGGCGCGAAGCGACCGCTGTCCCCGCTTCCCCGTACGACATCTGTATTTCCCCAAACGGCGGTGTGAATGTCCGCTTTTTTTAACCTTTCACCGAGTAACGCGCTAGTCACGCGTTCATTGCCGACACGGTTTGCCTCATCGAACGGAATGACTGTCGGATAGACGACACCTTGCCGAGGTTTAATGCCGAGGCGCTCTTGCACAATGTGCGCGACTTGGCGTTCTTTAACTGTTTCGCCAACTTGGTAAAAACCGTCTGCCTGCGGCACGGCGACGCGGCGCCCCGCCGCTAACGTCGCATAGCTGTTCGCTAACGTATCCGGCCCTTTCGTACGCAAGTTCATCGCTCCTACAGCGCCTTGTGCGAGTAGTTGGCGAAACAGCGGATATGCGGTACTGAAGGGATCAGCAGCCTCGTGCAAATAATCGAAAGAAAGCGCCGGGATCGAGACGACCGTCATGCGCTGAATGGGCTGTCGTTGTTGTGGGGACTGTCGGGGCTGTCGAAGCTGCTTTGCAAATCCACGCGCGACGTGTCGTTCAAGCGGCGCATTGCGATGTACCTGCGCATAACTAACGGGAAGCGTACTGTGGATAAGAACACCGATGAGTATAACAGAACTAAGTAAACGTTTAACCGAACTAGGTAAACGTTTAACCGCGAGCGCACTCACTGGACGGTTAACGACGTGTGGACATTTACGAAGGGATAGCAGGCTGCTTACTGACGATAAATACTCGCGAAATAAACATAGCGAGTTGTTAACGAAACGTAAACAGCATCGTATACGGTCCAATGAGAATCTACGATCCGACAAGAATCTACGGTTCAACAAAAATCGCCTCTCTCAAAAACTGGGTGCCTTTAGATTGCCCAACTCTCCTGTTTTTATCGTCATTCGTTTATACACATGCTAAATGGTTCACATAGCAAGTTATCCACTGTTTTATCCACATTATCCACAGATTTTTGAGTATTTCGGAGGGATATGCTGTGGATAACAGCTTTGTACGCCCCAGTTGTTTCTTCGTTGTTTTCCACAATATCCACAACATCCACTTTCAACTGTTGACAGATTACCCACAACGATATGTTCGTTATTTTGTTCGCAAAATAAAAAAACAGGGATAAATTTGGCCTGTAGCGAATTGAGATATATAATTTTTTAGAGTACAAAAAACCCGAGGCTCTAAACGAGAGAGAGCCCCGGGTCAGCGTTTAAATCCCAACTCGCGGTGATTCCTTTCTTTTTCCACGCGTAGTAGCCGGCGGCAGCGATCATCGCCGCATTGTCGGTGCATAACGCAAGAGGCGGGATGTGCAGTGTTACGGCACTAGCCTTCGCGCGCGCTGTTAACTGTTCGCGCAAGCCGCGATTGGCAGAGACACCCCCTGCGACTAGCAACTGCTTGACGCCTGTCGCGCGGACGGCGCGAAACGTCTTTTCTATGAGCACCTCTGAGACGGCTTCCTGAAAACTGGCGGCGACATCGGCGGCAAACCGTTGCTTGGCGCTTCCGCCCTCGGGATGGCCGTTTTTTTGTGCCGTCATTCGTTCGTGCGGTACATCGTTCCGTTTGTGTCGTTCATGCTGTTCGTTTCGTTCCTTCGGCAACCCGGTCCGCGCCTCTGCTCCTAGTCCATGCTCTTTTTCCCAGCGGGCAACGGTCTGCATGACAGCAGTCTTCAAGCCGCTAAAACTAAAATCGAGCGACTCCGGCTCCAACCACGCCCGTGGAAACGTGTACGTAGCCGTTCCTTTATGCGCGAGCTCGTCCACTTGCGGTCCTCCCGGATACGGCAGGTCTAACAGCCGCGCCACTTTGTCGTACGCTTCCCCGGCCGCGTCGTCCCGCGTTTGCCCGAGACGCGTAAACGAGTAGTGATCCTCCATATAAATGAGCTCCGTATGTCCCCCCGAGACGACGAGGGCGACGAGCGGGAATTGCATCTCGCCTACGAGCTGGTTAGCGTAAATGTGGCCGGCAATATGGTGTACGGGAATGAGTGGTAACTGACGCGCAAAGGCAAGAGCCTTCGCAGTATTCACTCCGATCAGTAAGGCCCCGACAAGACCGGGACCTTGGGTGACCGCCACCGCGTCGATCTGCGCCAGCGTAAGCTCCGCCTGCGCTAGCGCCTCTTCTAACAACACTGTGATCGCTTCGACATGATGGCGGGAGGCCACTTCCGGTACGACGCCACCAAATTTCCGGTGAATGTCGATTTGTGATGACACGACATTGCTGAGTAGCTTCCGTCCACCTTGCACGACGGCAACCGCCGTCTCGTCACAACTCGTCTCAATCCCCAAAATGTTCGTCATCTAATGTCACCCACATAATCCATGCATCTTCACGGTCGTCCGCGTAATAATTTGGCCGCGTCCCCTCGTGTTGAAACCCTAACTTCCGGTACAACTTTAGAGCAACGGTATTCGAAGGCCGCACTTCTAACGTCATTTTATCTGCCCCTTTCGCTTTCGCGAGCACCATGACGTAACACATGAGTTTTTCCCCAAGTTTGTGACCGCGAAAAGCGGGATGGATCGCGATGTTCGTAATGTGTGCTTCGTCAAAGATGACCCACATCCCACAATAACCGACGACGCACTCGCCACACGTTGCGACCGTATATTGGGCAAACTGGTTTTGCTCCAGTTCGTAGTGAAAAGCGTCCTCAGACCACGGTGTCGTAAACGATAGCCTTTCAATTTCTGCTAGTGCGGGTATGTCTCGCGCCTCCAGCGGCCGGAAGGCAAAGTCTCCTACGGAAAACTCGCTACGTGTGCAGTCGTTCAGTTTTTGCTGGCGCGGTTCTGTCGGTTCCAATTCCGCTCGGCCTCCGTTGCTTGCAAATAGTTTGGAGCGAAGCGGTGTACGTCGTCGCTACCGTTTACCCGCCATTTTTCGATCGCCAACAGGCCGACCGCCGCTGGGCGAACCGTATCGTCAAGCGCGCTCGCAAAGAAGGCTCGCTCGCCTAATTGAGCCGCGATCGATGCGCGGTACGCTTTGGCTCCGTCGCCTAAAAAGAGGCACGGCCCGTCTGTACGGCGAGCTAACTCGTCGATCCACGCGTCGAGCGGCGTCACGCGTTCCGCCAAGTGGCACGTCGGCGAGAGGTGCATCTGTTGCCCTTCAGACATGGCCGTGTACGCAAACTGATAACAACCCGTATACACGCGCTCGCGGCGCGCATCCCACATCGGAACGACGTATCCGTTAAACGAGCGCCCATTCGCGGCGAGTGCGGCTAAACTAGAAATGCCGATGAGCGGAACGTCGAGCGACCATGCGAGTGTTTTGGCCGTCGTCACCCCGATGCGTACGCCGGTATAGGAGCCCGGTCCTCGTGTGACGGCAATGCCGTCGATCTGCGACATCGTACGCTCAGTTTCTTGCAGCAGACGGTCAATCGCCGGCAACAGCCGTTCCGTATGGTGCCGCCGCTGCGCGGTCGTCCGCTCTCCCAAGAGAGTGTCGGCGCTCATGACGGCGACGCCCAACACGGACGTGCACGTGTCGATCACTAACCAATTCACGTTAGGGACAACTCCTTCAACCGTTCGCTCCAACGGCCGTCGGGTGCCTTGATGTCGATGCGCCGTAGGCCGTCCACTTTGACCGCGAAATGAATATGTAAGGCGTCGTCCGGCAAGTAATCCCCTAACCGCTCGGGCCACTCGACGACCGACACCCCGTCCCCGCAAAAATATTCCTCAATCCCTAATTCCAATGCTTCTTCTTCCGCTGACAGACGATAAAGGTCCATATGATAGAAAGGCAGCCGCCCTTCGTATTCTTTAATGAGTGTAAACGTCGGGCTATTCACTTGTTCCGTCACTCCGAGAGCTGTCGCAAACCCTTGTGTAAATGTCGTTTTTCCCGCCCCGAGATGCCCTGTTAGCGCGAGGACGTCTCCGGGCTGGACGATTGCGGCCAAGCGCTCCGCTTGTCGGTGCGTGTCGTCGACGGAAGCACTCTCTACCGTAAGATGTATCATCGTTTCTCCCTTTCACTCTCGTCCCGGCACTCGCCGCCCTTCGTTTACGTGCAGCGGCGGCGGGTCACGTTGTTACGACGAACGGCGTATTTGCTTGTCCGTCCGTTTCCATCTTATTATAACTGTTCGCCTTAAGGCAATCCATACGCGTATAAAGTACGAGAGAAGTGCCACAGCCATGAGAGGCAAAGAAATGTGCAACGATGTCGCGGTGGTCTAAAGCTGCCTTACCTCGTTAGGTGTGCGAACACGTGTTGCAACTGCTGCTTCACTTCTGTAGCACTTTGGATCCGCTCGGCGGGCTGCTGTTGGATGAGCTGGTGTACGCATTGCAGGAGCGCCTGCGGTAAATCGCGGCGCAAAGCGGCTAACGGCTGGTTCCCCGCATACACATACTTCCCGCCACTCAATAAATAGTAGAGCATCGCGCCGAGGGAAAAAAGATCAGCCCTTGAATCAGTTTGCACTTTTTCAAACTGTTCCGGCGCGGCAAATCCGTTCGTCCCCAGCTGGACCGTATCGTGACTTTTGTTCGCGTGAAACGTGCGTGCTGTTCCAAAATCGATCAAGCGGGCTTTGCCCCCTCTGTCGACGATGACATTACCCGGTTTTAAATCGCGGTAGACGATTGGCTCAGGTTTGCGCGTGTGTAAGTAGTGCAGCACATCGCACAGTTGCAGCGCATACGCAATGACCTCCTCATCGGGTAACTGCTTGTCTGCTGCACGAAACCGTGCCAAAAGTGTTTCTCCGGCAATATACTCCTGCACGAGATACGAATACTCCCCATCCGGAGCGGCAAAGAAATCTGCAATGAGGGGGAGCTGGGGATGATCCAACGTACTCAAACACTGCGCTTCTACGACGAGGCGCTTCGCCCCTGGGGTAGCCGTGCGCGCTTCTTTTAACGCCCAGTACGTTTGTGGCAAACGGCGGTCCTCAGCCAAGTAAACGGTCGCCATCCCCCCCACACCGAGTACGGACAATACCCGGTACCGGTCTTTTAGGACATCGCCTCGCTGTAAGTGGACATCGTAAGTATCCAACTACTTTCAGCTCCTACACTTTTTTCGCTATCGACGGCAAATAATTGTTCACTACTGTTTGTTTTGGATAGATAACGCATGCGATTGACCCGCGTAAATGTGGCGTAGCAAAGCGACGGTAATGTTGTCGGTCGATCCACTCCAGCGGGCGTAACGCGTCAGTTTGTCGCAGACGCTTTGGAAGCGCGTATAGCGCTCCTCTAACGCTTCCAGCATGAAGCGAATCTCCTCATCCGAATATACCGAGTAATAGCCGTCTGTGCACAGTAAAAAAATGTCATGCGGTTGGTAAATGCCCCGCGTCTGATACGGAACCACCCCTTGTTCCAGTCCGAGACACTGTACCAGCACGTTGCGCTTGGTGTGTACCCGGGCTTCTTCCTTCGTCATTTGCCCCAACCTCACTTGCGCTTGTACCCACGAATGATCTTCGGTCAATTGGGTGATGTAGCCGTCGCTTGTCAGAATTTCCGTCTCCTCGAGAAAGACAGGCTCGGCGGCAGCAATGCTTTCTTGGGAAAGGCGACGCACGTATGATTGAAACGAATGACTTCGGCCGCTACTTCGGTAAATGCGACTGTCGCCGATGTGAAAAATGACGTACTCGCCTTTATAAAGCAACAAGGCCGATAAGGTCGTTCCCAGTTTCTGGCGCATCTTCTGTCCGATCTCTAGTAGACGTTCATTAATGTTGTACACGCACGTGTTTAGTTCGACCGCAATTTTTTTAATAAATTGCTGTTGCTTTAATAGCTTTGGCAGGCGTTCGTACCACCACATTTCGATCATGGCGACAGCTGTCTGACTCGCTAAGTCGCCCCCTTCGTAGCCCCCCATACCGTCCGCTACGACAGCAATCGCCACTTCGTCTCCCGCCGGATCGGCCATCGCCCGCACAAACACTGCGTCTTCATTCACTTTTCTTACAGCACCCGCATCTGTCGCCAACCCGATCTGCCAATGCGCAAAGTTCGTCCCGCTCATGTTTTTTCACCACTTACTACATAAATTACTGTTACAAATGACGACTAAAAACAACGGTTAAACATAACGACACCGATCGCCAGCTGCCTACTATCCCACGCGATCGGTGTCGTCCCGCTACCGTACCTCACTATTCGATCTGGAACGTATACACCACGCGGCCAATCTTGATCGAATCGCCTGTTTTCAGCGCATATATTTTGTACGGCACCATTTGCTCGTCGTTTAACTTACTTCCGTTTTTTGATCCGACGTCTTTCACCCCGTACAAATCGCCTATGCGAATAAACTCGAGGTGCTGACGAGAGACACCGATCGAATCCTCGACGTACTGGCACTTTTGCGGATGGCGCCCGACTGTAAAATGATCGCGATCGATCGCGACGCGCTCCACGTCTTCCCCACGTTTCACTTCGAGAAAAGGTACACTGTGCGGCAATGCGTAAGCGTCACCCGCGTCGTCCTCTTCATCGCCGAGAATGACGGTCGGATCGTCTTGTCCAGCGGTCGCTTCGCCCTGTCCTGCGGTCGCTTCGCCTTGTTTGGGCATACGCTTGGCCTTACGTTCGGGCATACTGTCACGCTCACCTGCCGCCGACACATCTACTGGCACATCAATTTGTTGCTTCCGGGTGGCGTCTGCAGGGTCTGTGGGTACATCTGCAGGGACTGAGGATACGGCCGACGCTTTCGATGCAACATCGCGGGAAGCCGGCTTTTCCGCGGATTGATTCGCCAAATGAACGGGTGAAGGCGTTCCTTCCGCCGAAGCGTTCGCAGAATTAGCGTGAATCGTTCTCATCGCCGCGGCGTCCGCCAAATCACTATGAGACGATCCTTGTCCATCGGAGGCACTCACTGAACCAGAAGCAGGTGCTGTCTTTTCCACAGGAAGCTCTGTCTGCGCTTCAGCCGTGGCCGCCACTTCTGCTTGCACAGATCCCTCAGATCCCTCGGAACCCTCGAATCCCTCGTCCGCTACGACGCGGTCTCCTGTCGATGTCACACCGCCCTGTCGCTCCGCTGCTTGCTTCTCTGCTTGAAACCGTTCAGCAGGGCTGGAAGTCGGTGTCGACTGTGGTGACGTAGGTTGATACGACATTGGCTGGGACGTTGACTGCGACAATGGCTGCGCTCGTTGCGGAGTTTCTAGTTCTGGAGTCCCCAGTGTCCCCGTATGCGGTTGCGGTACGTGCGTTGTGCCTTGCTGCCCCACACCGACGGTCGGTTGTTGTGCCGCATGAGGTTGCCGGCCTACCGGCGTAGCAGGAACAACATCTCTTGCCAGCGACTGCGCGGTCTCCTGTCCAAGCGCCTCCGTGGATCTCTGCTGCTCTACAGAGGCGACAGCTTCTTCCTCTAACGAAGTCAATGGTACTTCCGGCCCGTCAGCACCCGCTGCTGCCACAACGTCTCCTCCGCCGCCTTTTTGCCAAATTTTAAAAATGACGTAGCCGTTAATGGCAATGACGAGCACAGCGACGACGGCAAGTAACAAGAAGTCTTCTTCAGCCGGCTGATCGGTTGCTATAAAAACAAGCGCGATCGCAAGTACGGCCGATACGAGTAAAAGTAACTTTTCCCTACGCCCGAACGAGGAAGCCACCGCACCTGTCGGGTCGTCGCTTCCTTTTCCCTTCTTCACCGCTTTTTCCTTGCCTGACGCTTTATCTTTCTGTTTATCTTTCTTTCTACGTTTTTTCTTCTTACCCGAACGGTCGCTGGCATCGTCGCGTACGTTTTGTGCGGCAGTGACGGCAGGTTCTGCAGCCGGAGCCGCCTCTCGCGATGCTTGTCCCCCCGTTGCGCTATTTGTTTGCAACTGCAAAAGTAACGCTTTAAGTCCGCTTAAGCTGAAACTAGAGTCGTTCGTATAGGTGGCGATTTCTTGGTGTGCTCTACTCGGCATGCCTTCGACACCGTGCGCCAATCGTAACAGCAACGCTTTTAGCTCGTCGTACATTGGCGCTTTGTTTTCGAGCGTTTGCAGCGGTAAGTACGTGACGAACAGTTCATTGACATCTTTGCCAATGTATATAAAGTCCTCCAGTAACACGTACTGCTGGTCACTCAGCATGTACATGGTACTTTCTTCGAGTGTCACCACAAGATGCAATAGGAGCGCATAATATTCGTATGTGGAGAGCCTTTTTTCTTGCAAATAGCGAGATAACGGCCGCTTACCAGCAATGTTGTAGTGAAAACGGATGTTAAAGTCGATGTCCTCTACTTTCAACGGCAACAGGCGCGGAATGTCGTTCGACTGGATCATCTTGACTTGAATCGGTACTAAGTCATCGTTACTAAACCCTTGCGCCTCGTCTTTTGACACGACCATGTAATGCCCGTTTTGTTGAATGAAACTGCAATGTAAGTTGTACACAGACGTTTGCATAAACAAGTCCCCCAAAGTTACAAAGTAAACCAATATGTCGTGGCGACACCAGGTAACACCGCATACATGAACGGAAAGCGCGTCGTTTTCCCGACGCTAAATTCTAACGCCTTAAAATCGCGTGCGAGCCATTTCATGAACACCTGCATAAACGCGTTCACCACGCGGAGCATGATTTTACGCGAAAATAGCAACAAAACAATACCGATGATTCCAGCGTAAACGATCGCATACATCATGTCGTAAAGTGCGTGTTCCACGCCGACGAGCGCGCCAATGCCAGCAAACAGTTTTACATCACCGCCCGCGACAGCTTTAAAGAAGTACAAAAGTAACAGCAGACCACCGCCAGCGAGCATACCGAGGCCGGAAAAAATGAGGCCGTCGATGCCGCCTACGATTAGGTGGTAAACGAGCCCGGTAGCTACCGCCCCCATCGTGAGCCAGTTAGGGATTTTATACCACTTCACATCCCAGACAAAGGCGACAATCAAGTAAGCGATGAGTAAATAATCGTGTAATTGCACGTGCTACATTCCCCCCTTACTTACCGATCCACAACCGCTCGCTCACTTGCTTGCGGAGCTTAAGTTCCTTATTGATGAACGGCGCATTAATTTTTAGCTTGTATTCAACTGTTAGTTTGAGGTAGGGCTGTGAGCCGTTTAAATTTGGAACGGTAAGGTCGGTCACTTTTACTTTATCTTTCTTAAAAAAGTCGTCGTTAGCGTACTCAGCAAATTTGTCCTGCATGATCGATGTTAGTAGTGCTTTAGACTGGTTAGTAAAAATTTCTTGTGCGGATCCTTTGCCGAATAGTTGAATGACTTTATCCAACAGTTTCTTTACGTGATCAAGATTTAATACGCCGGCTGTGCCCTCCTTAATTTTATCATCGATAGTTTTGTTCGCTTTCCCCCATACGACGCTTGCAGGGTAAGCGTGGGTTGCAATGAGCCCCGCTGTGTCTGAAGCAGCGTGGTTGAGGGCAACTTCTGCAATGGCCAAGCGAATCATCGTGATGAGTAACATGACGAACAGGAGAAAAACAGGTAAAAGCATAGCTGCTTCGAGTGTCATACTGCCATCGGATTCGCGGCGGAATGTGCGTAGACGGCTCACGCTGTCGGTGATGATCATGATCTATCCCCCTTTACTAGTAGCTTTTGATTCCTTACTTTACTTCACTTGCGTCAAACTCCCATTCGACCTTGTTCATGACAACTCCTAAACCTTGACCAAATACAAGCTTATAGGTCTTCCCTTTTCTAATTTCGAATAGGAGCTCGCCATCTGTCGATTCATAGGGCGATAACTTCCCTTTTAATAACTTCACACCGCCTACTACATCTGCTACGTTATCAAAATATGACCCATCTACTTCTATATTTGATCCTTGAACAGCACTTGCTTCAAGAATTTTCTTACCCACATTCTTCACTGTCACGTCAACAATCAAATAGACCTCTTCTATCGATTCCCTACCCCCTACTTCATCGGCATATTTCGCGGAATTAAGCGTTACTTCATATTTTCCCGCGGTGCTCTCGATTAAGGCAGTCTCCCCCATCTTTAACCCGGACTGACTTTTAACATCACCAGACGGTAGGTCACCAGAAGTTTCGTCAGCATCCCCATCCTCGTCAGCCGTACCATCACTTTCATCCTGAGCACCCTCCGATCCGTCAACCGTTTTGTTATCTTTTGTTGTTTCAGCAGACGGTTTGTCTCCCTGCACCTTACCCCCACCCGCTTCTTCACCGCCGGAAGAACATCCGACGATGAAGAAAAGGAAGAGGGTGAGTACGAATATCATCTCTAAAATATATCTCTTCACTCGTAATCCCCCTTAAGCAACTTCCTACAGCAAGGATCTGTTTACTTTACTTCGCTACCGTCAAATTCGAATTCTACTTTGTTCATGACGGTGCCTAAACCTTCCCCGAATACGAGTCTATAATTCCCTGTTTTCTCAATATCAAATAGCAATTCGCCACTAGCCGATTTACCAGGGGCTAAATCACCCTTAAGCGCTTTTATACCCTTGACTAAATCAGCCTGATTATCGTAAGCAATTTTCTCTTCAGTAAAGACCTTTGATCCCTGAACCTCACTCGCATCAAAATTCTTATCTCCAACATTTTTCACAGTCACATCTAAAATGAGAAAAACATCTTCAAATGGCTCCTCGTCCCCAACCTTATTTGCATACTTTGCCGAGTTTAGTGTTATTTCATTTTTGCCTACTGCGCTCTCAATAAGTCCTGTCTCGCCAATTTTCAATCCAAGCTGATCTTTGACATCACCAGACGGTAATTCTCCGTCATCCTCATCGTCCGGATCTTCTTTAGCGGACAACCCATCTTCTTTTTCTTGTTGTTCGCCTGATCCTTTGGACTTTCCTTTATCTTTTGCTTGATCCTTGGTTCCATCTGAAGCCTGCGTATCACCAGAATCCTTCTTACTAGCTCCCTCACCACCAGAACAACCAACGAGTAGAATAAGACTAAAAACTAACACCAACATCACCTTAAACATACGTTGCATACAATCTCTCCTCTCGGTTAATAAGAATAAACTGACTCCTTCGTAATTTCATACTTCCCATCCCTCACTCTACCTGACACCATCTCCGCAATGTGAGGTAGAAACCACAAGTCGACAGAAGCTTTTACCCGCGCCTTCACATACGTCGGCCGCTTCGTAAGATCAGATTTTGATCTATGTTCGATAACGGCAAGCACCCTTTGCATCTGACTACCTCTTGGGTGAAGGAAGAAAAAGACTCGTAGGTAATCTTTGTAACCGAACTGAACCCGCAGCTTCTTTAATAAGAAATCTTTTTTTCCTTTAACAAGTAGTTTATTTAGATCCAGTACCGTCTCCGTTAAAGCGTATGCCACCATTGCAAGAAATTTAATAAGCGGATGGGGAATTGCTTTGATCCAATCCACGGTCAACGCATTGATCATATTCATCGCAAATCGCAAAGCAAACAATTCACCGATCGCTGCTCCGTAGTTTGCACCAGGAACGTGGATACCATAAAGAATGTATTCCACTTCTTTTTTCTTAAGACTGTAATTGCCAATCTTTAACGGATCGAGATCCTTACTTTCAAAGTGCGTTAAAATATATTCGTTAATGTATACACGATCCCGAGCGCTCACCAACCCGTCACCCAACGCCTTGAAAATGTTGTCGACGATATCCATTTGATCTTTAGCTAGGTCACTTTCGTCTTCGGACAAATCTGGCTGCTCATCGGATGCATCTCCACCTCCCGTGGATTCGGCGTACTCCGCATACTTATCGACAAATCCTTTGAGCCGCTCATATTGTCTCGCTTCATCCTGAAGTCCAGTTTTAGCATTCCAAATTTCGCTCAAAAATTTATTTGCATCTTTAACCGCTTTGGAAAATTCCTTCCAATGCTTCTTGTACTCCTTGTCCTCAAAAACCTTCAGCACCTTATCGTACAACTTTTTAATACTTTTTGCTTTTAACCATGCCTCAGCGATGTATCGGTCAGCCTCAACGTGAGCTGCCAATATTTTTGCATGGTCTCCAGCAAAATCGAGTTCCCCCAGATGGAATTTAGAATCCAAATACTCGATATGATTGGCAAAGTTATCGACGGACGTGGCTAGATCGCCCTTTTTAGGTGACTTATCCTTTTTGGATTTATCCTTTTTTGGCGCCTTATATTTTACCGCATCTTTCGCCTTGCCAACGAGCTCTACGAGCTCATCGAGTCGTTTCTGGTCGATGACATTATCCTCTATTTCCTTCTTCATTTTGGCGATTTCTCGTGCGATATCGCCTGTATCACTGTCGCCATCAGCATTATTAATGGCATCATCGTAATCATTGTTTGCTTTCTCTTTTGCTTCCTCTAGATCCTTTTTGATCTCCTTATTTAATTTGGAAGCTTCCTTGAAATGCTCCTTTGCCTTTTTTAAATGACCATCAATCTCGCCTACTTTTGATTTTAAATCTTTAAGTAGCTTTTCAGCTTGTTTCTTATACTCCTTAGCCTCCTTTTTTTCCTTTTCCTTCTTCTCCTTTTCCTCCTTCTTCTCTTTCCCTTTACCCTTATCGTCTTTGCCTTCTTCCTTATCTTTATCCTCGTCTTCTTCCTCCATAATCTCCTTATATTTTCTAAAGTGTTTCGTCACATCCGCTAAATTCTCAACGTTAGGGAATTCCGATTTACTAGGTCCAGTAATAACGGGAATCGTCTCTGCTTGCTTTTTACTTGCTTGCCCCAGCTCAAAGTACCCCTTGCCCCACTCTACGTTCCTATTCTTTAACTTCTTCTTGATCTTCTTTAACACATCCGTGAGGGCACTAATCTCCTTCATCCCTTTAGCCGTTGGTAGAAACTTCTCCAACACTTCCCGCGTGAACTCGATCGGGGCACGATATTTCATATCCTCCAAAATTTGGTGAGTTATAATGTCTTCGTGAGCGACCATTCGGTTATTTTCTGGCTCGATCGACGTATCCTCCGCGATTGTATTAACAAATTTGTAGTAATCCTCTTCACTCAGTGCTAAGTTATCCTTAAACACCTGTTCGAAAATCTCCTGTTCTTTACCATCAAAACCGAATAAGCCATACTTCTCTTGGATCTTACTGTCAAATGATGACATAACCGAACGAGTAGCGGCTTTAACAGCACGATCCACCTGTGCCTCGGCGACGTAAATACGCGCATAGTCAATGAGCACGGCATTAAAGATGAATAATAGCAACACCATGATAATTAAGTAGATCGATATCGCACCGCGCTCATCGCGAATGAATTTCCGTTTAAACTTTCTTGCCCATTGACGCATTATTAACACCCTCTATACATTCAAGGCCAACCGTAGGCTAGCCCATTATTTTTTCCCCGACTTCTTGTTGAACTTTAACAACTTCTTCGCGTCCTTTTTTAATACATCCAGGTACGTTAGCATTAAATCCGTTGTGCGGGTAATTTCGACGGGTTCACTAATAAACGAGCTAGCCTCGGCCTCTACCAAGCTTCCACCGAGCATTTTACTCACGAAGCTTGGCAGGCTCAACTTCTGTTCCAATTTCACCGTTATTTTTCTACCGGTAATACTATTCTTGTACGAAATCTTACCCTTTGCCCCACTCGGCAACATATCCGTCGACGCACGACCCATTTTACCCTCTGGGCCTTTACCGCCGCCACCGCCCCCAATTGATACGCTTGCCGAAGAGTTACCGAATATATTCACGAACTGCGACAAAAACATATCGTCCGTCAAGCGCCAATACAGGCCGTCGCCGCCGTCGCTCGTCGTATACTCCTTAATACCGAACTCCCCGGTCTTTATATCCTTCTTACTGTTGTCCCACACGTAAGCGACCTGCGAAGCGATGACGCTCGCCCGCTGGTGCAACAGCGCCTTCTGGTAGATAACGAGGCTAAAAAAGATGAGCAACATCGTTATGATTAAAAGAATGGGGAAGAGGATGGAAGCCTCGATCGTAAAGGCTCCCTCCTCGCACCGCCATCGCTTACCCGAGTTGGTCAGAGGCTGCATCACGCATCTCCCTCTCTCTTGAACTTTCCCTGCATACGTTTAATTGAACTGCTTGATGTTTTTGTCTCCCACGCCGATTAAATGATCGATCCATTCCTTAATCTTACTTCTAAACAGAAGTGCGATTACGACGATGACTGCGATGATCAGCATGATTTCTAGTGTTTGCAAACCCTCTTCATCTTTCCAAAAACGCTTCAACCATTGCCACATATGTTTCACCTTCCTTTCTCCTTTATTCGACACTCATATATAGTTGTCTGGCGCAGCGAATTAGAGCATCTTGAGGGCTGGCCAGCCAACGATGATCATCACGGCGATAAAAATAAGTAAGAGTGGGAATACGAGTTTCGAGGAAGCTTCTTCCCCCTTCGTCTTAGAGATCAATTTGCGCTTTTCCCACAAGTCCTGTGATAGCTCGCGCAAGGAGAGTACGAGATCGTGCCCGCCCTTGCGGTAATTGAGCAGCACGGTCGTCGTAAAGATCGAGACCTCCTGGATCCCGCACTTCTTACTCAGCCCTTCAAGAACTTGTTGGAACGGTTCATTCGTCGCCATCTTATTGACGACTTCCCGCAACTCGACGTAAAGGGGGTTGTCCTCGTCATCCTGCTTTAACTCCACACAGCGTACGATCGCTTGTTGCACCGTTTCGCCGGCGTTGACGAGCAGAATGACTTTGTTGACAAACTCGGGTAGCTCGATGATGATGTCGTGGCGCCGCTCTTTTTCTTGATTCGTCAGCGAGCGAAACATCATCATCGGGATCATCACCGTGATGAAACACCCAACAACAAAAATGACGTGGTCACCTTCAGCGACGAGGGCGAAGACAACGCCGCCCAAAAAACAGAGTATGACTGCCGATACTACTTGCGCTAAATACATCTTCGTGTACTGGGAAGCGTATCTCAGTCCGTACAGACTGATCATTTTTTGCTGTACGAAGGCGATTTTCCCGTAAAAGCGCTCCATCAGTTTGAAACGGTCGAGAATGTACAACGGAATCGGCGCCATGAAGGTTAGTTGAAAGCCGTCTTTATACTCTTCCACAAATTCGTCGTAACGCTTCCCAGCGCGCAACTTTAAGACGAGTAGTGCAACGATGAGAATGACGGCTAGTATGGCATAAATAGTCATGTGACGCACTCACACCTTAATATTCATAATGCGCTGGCTCAACCAATACGACGCGCCGAGCAGTAGTAAACAAAACGTCATCACGACGGGACCGAAGTCACTCCACCGGTACAGTGGCTCTAAGTAGTCGGCAGCCATATACTTGAGTAGTAAAATCATCCCGAGTGGCACGACGCTTAAAATTTTCGACTCGAACCGTTTTTGCGCCACCATGACGGAGATTTCTTGCTGAATGTCGATTTTGTCGCTAATGATATCCGACGTGCGGCGAATGACTTCGACTAAGTCGCCCCCGGTGCGCTTACACGTCGTAAACACATCGACGAAGTTAATAATGTCTTCCACCTGCGTCCGGCGCGCAAAGTCTTCCAGCGCCCGTTCGATCGTCGCCCCGTTTTCCACCCGGCGGTTAATCAATTCGAATTCGCGGATAATGTACGTATTCGGATCCGGGTAGAGGAGGCGCAAGTCTTTCACGACTTCGCGAAAACTGTTCTCCGTCGAACGACCTGCCGCCAGCGATGCGGACAAAGAGGCGATCGCCTCTTTAAACTGCAAACCGAGCTCTTGTTCGCGTTTGGCGAGCAGCTTCTTCTTTTGCACACGTGGGAAAAACAAACCTAGTAAGGCGAAAATGGCAGCCGCAATGAATGAGGAATAAAAAATATACCCGATGAAGAAGAAGAACACTCCCGCTGCTAACGCGTACAACACGTACTCTATGAGCCGCATGTGGTAGACGGTATAATCGAGCGGCGCATTGTCGTCGACTGGTTGCCACAGCTGCTTGACCCGCTCAGCGAGAGACTGTTTGTGAGGTTTCTTCGCTAATACAGTATCTACGTCTGCAAACGTGTTGTTCACGGCCACCCCCACCTCGTTCTCCGCTGCTTCAGCCGCAGCTTCTCTCTCGGCGCGCTTCCGCTGCCGAATCGAGTAGAAGAGATATCCGACGAGCCCTAATACGACGACGAGCAACACACTATCGACGAGCTCCATTTCATAGCCCCCCTTTCTGTAGAAGTAGTTATGCAACGACTTGTAGCCCATTAACCTAATACTTGGTCAGCTCATCTGCCAAATAAATGGATCATAGCCAACAAAAAGCGCCCCGCAATTGGAAGATAATTACCATAATCCTGGACTATCATTCTCTACAAAGAAATACCGGCCATGCGCAACTTCAATTGGTTCTGTAACGCGTTCCCTGTCGGCTGTAAGGCCCCTTTGACAAATCCGTCCTCCGTCTCGCCCTCTTCGACAAATTCGTATAGCGGATTCAACTGTAGTTCTCCGCCTTCGACACCGAGCACTTCGCTAATGTTCAGCACTTTTCGCGTATGGTCGCGCAAGCGGGCGAGGTGTACCATAATGTCGATCGCCGAACCGATTTGCTGGCGAATCACTTCTACGGGCAAGTTTGCACCGCTGAGTACCATCGTCTCGAGACGACTGAGCATATCGCGCGTCGAGTTGGCGTGACCGGTGGACAGTGACCCGTCGTGGCCAGTGTTCATCGCCTGTAACATGTCCAGCGCCTCGGCGCCGCGCACTTCCCCGACGATAATGCGATCCGGCCGCATCCGCAATGACGAACGAATAAGGTCGCGAATAGTAATTTCGCCCTTCCCTTCCGTGTTTGCGTTGCGCGTCTCTAACCGGACCAGGTTCGGAACGCCCTGAATTTGCAATTCAGCCGAGTCTTCGATCGTAATGATGCGCTCGCGCTTCGGAATGAAGTTGGACAAGACGTTTAGAAAAGTCGTCTTCCCGGAACTCGTTCCCCCGCCAACGAGGATGTTGTAACGCGCTTGCACGAGCTTTTGCAAGAAGGTCGCCGTCTCCTGCGACATCGCCCCGTTGGCAATTAAGTCGTCGACGACGAGAGGCTTGTCCGGGAACTTCCGGATCGTCATAACCGGTCCGTTGAGCGCAATCGGCGGGAGGACGACGTTGACGCGCGACCCGTCGTGCAAGCGCGCATCGACAATCGGCGACGATTCGTTGACGACGCGGTTCACCCGGGAGACGATCGTCTGGATAATGTCCTCTAGCTTTTGGTCGCTTTCAAACTGGACAGGTATTTTCTCGATGTTCCCCGCCCGCTCGATAAAAATATCGTCGTGACCGTTAATCATAATTTCGGTAATTGCCTTATCATCGATGAGCGGCTGCAACACGTCGAGCCCGCGAAACGCGTTGTAAATGCGGTCGACGAGCCACTTCATACGGGAAGCAGTGAGCGTATGTTCTTCCGCGTATTGAAACACGGCATCTTCGACGAACTGGCGCAATTCTTCATTCGTCGTCGTATGTACAAAATCTAGCGTTTGCCGCAACTTTACAATTAACTCTTTTACGACGTCATCTTCGATCACGGCTCACACCTCACTCTGCTGCAGTGTCTTTTGCCATAAAGGCCATCACTTTTTTCGTAAAAGTTGGGGAAGCGAGGAGTCGTCTCGCCTCTCCGATCGATTGCCACTCGGGGACGAACGGCAAGTACCCGTCAATCTTAAAGCGAAATTTTAACAGCTCGCTCGCAATCGTGCCCGTGTACCGATTCAGTGCGAAAACAATTTTTTCACTATCGATTTCGTTCCTGGATAGTCCGTCTTCCTTCTGCAACAAATACGCGGTTTTGGCAAAACTGAACACGTTGTTGTCCAATACCCATACGACTCGGTCGGCACAGCGCAAAGCCGCTCGCACGCGTCCGTCGGCAGAACTGTCTACATCTACGACGACAAAATCGTAGTTTTCCGTCTCGATGAGGCCAGAGATGAGTAGCTCTACTTCGTCCTCCGACAAATCGGCCATCTCCTCAGCACTCATAGAGAAATCGAAGTAATCTATCTTTATATACGGGTCATGCCTCTTTAAGGTTTCTATTTTCGACACGATTTGTTCACGTTCGGCCATTTTCACATAATACAAAATTTGCGGCGACGACTTGCGCGCCTCGGTTTCGAACCACAGCGGCGTCGAGTTGAACAATTCTAAATTCAGGTAAAAGACGTTTTTCCCCTGTAACGCCCACTGCTTGCACATATTAAGGGCAAGTGTCGATTTGCCCGCACCCCCGGTCGCTGCGTAGACGGTGACGATCGACGTCCGCTTTTCCCCGCCAAAAAACGTCATTTCCTTCCCGAAACGTTCGTAGTAAAGTGACAACAATCGCGAACGCAACTGATTGAGCGGCTGGTATTTGAATATGTACGGTATCTCGTCGACTCGCTGCGATAGCCGCTCATCTTCTAGCAAGATCGTCAACCCGATCTCGTAGGCCGATAAATCGTCGGGCAGCAGCTCCGGAGAGACGAGTAAAATGTCGAGGCGGGAATTTGACTGTAAATATTCGTTCAACCGTTCTTTCGTCGAGAAAGATTTTAAGTCGAAGCGCATCCCGTCATCCGAGGCTCGGACAAAACCGGAGACGAGCTCGACGTAGGATACGTCAGTATCAGCCATCACTAACGATAACTTTTTCACTGTGATCACCACTTGACTATCTACTATTTCTTTTATTCTTGCGCCACATATTAATCACGAAAAATAAGTTGCCATAAAGCCAAAAAATGCAATTAACCCATTAAAGACGATATAAAACAATTCCGGGTGTGTCAAGGAGGACTTTTCTACGAGGTGCTAATGGTCTTCATATTCTCATAAACAGCATGCAAATGTCAACAAAATGTGATAATATTAAACGGAATTATTTTAAGGGGTGGACAAGTAATGAAGCGCAGCGACAACAAGCAACAACAATCGGAAGCAACTTCGCGCAGCTCAAAAATGCTGTGGACAATCATTTCAGCTATGTTAATCTTCGTCGCGGTTTTCGGGCTTTATACGGCAGGTGAATCAATGGCTTCACCGCGTAACCTCGCTGGCGAAATGGTAGCGGCAATCGACGACAAAGACGCGGCAGCGTTAGCAGCTTTGTTGACAACGGAAGATGAAGAGCTATCTCTAGATAAAACGTCCTTAAACAACTTCATCAATTTTTTACATAAGAACGAGAAAGCTTACAAAAAATTAACAAAGCATCTCGAGCAACAAATAGCTGCTTTCGAGTCGGGTGCGAAAGTTTCCAAACGACATGCGACGATCAATTTGCAGCCACAGGGGAAAAAATGGGGAATATATGACAGCTATCGTCTCGTCGTCTCTCCCGCTACCGTCAACGTATCGTCCAACATCGGTGCGAGCGACATTTATGTCGACGGCAAAAAAAGCGGCACGGTCAAAGAAGGGAAGACAGCCTCGATCGGACCGTTACCCCCCGGCTCTTACGAATTAAAGGCCGTCGCTAAAGACAAGCAGCTACAAAAAGCGGAAACGAAACAAAAGCTCACCTTATTCCAACTACCGAAGGCTGAAAAAAAAGTGGCACTCTCCTTTGACGCCCACCCAATTGCCGTTACATCGACTTACGCCAATGCTGAAATATACGTCAACGGAGAAAGTACCGGTTTGACGGTAGGTGAGGCAAAGTCGTTCGGCCCACTGCCAGTCGACGGTTCCGCCGTCGTTACACTAAAAAAACAGTTTCCATGGGGTGTCGTGGAAAGCGACGAGGTGAAGGTGACTGACAAACAACTGCGCATCGATTTCGCTCCGATCCCGGAGGAAATGCAAAAACAATTAACGGATGTGCTGAACGACCACTTGGAAGAGCACTTCGCCGCCTTGGCGCAAGCTGACGAGAAAAAAGTAAAGCACGTGACAAACGCGTATCGCAAGAACTTCGCGAAACAACTTAAAACGTTGACAAAGGAAGAAAAGAAAAATGCTAGTAAGGTGAGCCGCGCAAGTTACGACACGAGCGCGCTGACAGAGCCGAAATGGAATAAAAAAGAGAAACGGTACGAGCTGATCGTCGATTTCGCCTACGTCGTCAATGAGGACAAAGACCAAAAGAAAGATCAGAAGAAAAAAGATAGTAAAGCGAAAGACGATAAAACGAAAGACCGTAAAGCAGAAGCAGACGGCACACAATACGTATCCCAACTCGTCCTCAGTTACGACGAAAAGGAAGAACAGTGGCTCATCGACGACATGACCACTGCCAAACAGCTAAAGGCAAAGGAAACGTTCAAGGGAGACCAAGAGATCACCTTGTGAATGAGACCACCTTGTGAATCAGATCAACTTGTGATTGAGACTACCTTGTGAAATCGAGAGAACCCATTGTTAATGAATAGAAAACCTTTGTAAGCTCGTCGAAAACCCTTCACAGCTTCGCACGAAGGGTTTTCGATTCAAGAACGGTTTAAGAACGATTCAGGAACGGTTCAAGAACGATAGTGATCCTTTTTTCTAGCAATTGCGTTGTGCTAAAATAGAACGATATTACCAAACTATAACGTAAGGAGAGGAATTGGATGAAATGTACGAACTGTGGACAAGTATTTGACGGCGACGCTGCCTTCTGCCCAAATTGCGGCACCCCGTTCAGCAGCGAAAGCGGTAAAGGTCCCACGCCCCCTCTCACAGAAACGCCTCTTGAGGGATCGGAACCGCAACCGTCGCAACAACCGCAGCAGGCGGAGCCGACGGACGATTCGTCACCGTATACAGCCGGAGGGAATCTGGTAGACGGACAGTCGGCGCCATCGCCGGGACAGCCACCGTCTTCTGGACAATCATCGCCGACCGAACCGTCCCAGCCGACAGGGCAAACACCGTCTAACGGACAAACTTCCCCACTGGGACACGTACCATCTGCCGAGCAACCATCGCCGGCCGGACAAGCACCTTCAGCCGAGCAACCATCGCCGGCCGGACAAGCACCTTCAGCTGAGCAACCATCGTCGGCCGGACAAGCACCTTCGATGGAGCAGCAGCAGGCATTAGGGTCGCCCCCATCGTTTCAACCCGGGCAACAGGCACAGGCAGTCCCGCCCCAAAGTCCACCTACACAGCCTAAGAAACCGATGAATAAAGCAATCATTTGGATCGCTGCTTCGGTCATCGTCCTCATTGGGGTCGGTTTCGGACTGTTTAAGTACGGTGAAACCCTTGCAGCACCGGCTAATGTCGTCGACGAATTTGAAGCTGCCGTCAAAAGCAAAGACGCCAAAGCGCTGGTAGGCATCCTGGAGTCCGGGGACGAAAAACTAAAGCTAAGTGAAAAATCTTTAGCGAACTTTATCAAGTTTTTACAGAAGGATAAAGACGCCTTCGACGAGCTACTGGAACACTTGCAGAGACAAGCCAATCATTTCGATCCGAAAAAAGATGACTTCCCAGCTGAGGAAGAGAACGAACACGCCAGCATCAACTTAAAGAAATCCGGTAAAAAGTGGGGCGTGTACGACGACTACCAATTGATTGTCACACCTGCATCACTGAACGTTTCATCGAACCTCGACAATAGCGATATTTTCGTCAACGGCAAAAAGGCCGGTAAGATTAAAAGCCGCGACAAAACGCTTACTGTTGGCCCACTCCTGCCGGGCAGTTATGAAATTAAAGCAGTCGTCGACGGGAAATTAGCAAAGACGGAAGCGAAAGAAAAGGTTACTCTGTTCCAAATGGACCGAGCAAAGGAAGAAGCTAAACTTTCCTTTGACGCTGATTTCGTTACACTCCGCTCCGAATATGCCGATGCGGAAGTATACGTTAATGGTAAAGAGACGGACATGACCGTAAAAGATGCCGTCGACGTCGGCCCGCTCCCGCTCGACGGTACGATTGCGATCAGCATAAAGAAAGACTACCCGTGGGGAACAATTGAGAGTGAACCAATAAAAATCGAGGAAACGTTTGTCGATATTGACTTTTATCCAATCTCGGAAAAAGAGAGCAACGAACTGATGGACTTCATGAACACGCACATGAAAGAACGCTTTGCCGCCTTGGAAAAGCGGGATGCAAGTAAACTGACGGGCGTGACGAAGAACTATGTGCAGGACATCGAGAAGGAAATCAAAAAGATGAAAAGCGATAAAAAACGCTTTTCCGGCGTGTTCAAACGCATTGGTTACGATGTAAAGTCGATTGTTCATCCGATCTGGAACGATAGCAAAAACCGCTATGAGATCCACGCAAAACTCGTTTACGACTCTAAAGAGGACGAGTATAACGAAGGTGAAAAACCAAAACTAAGTGAACGCCCATTTATTTCGCGCACGTTAATCCTCCTGTACGACGAGAAGGAGAAAGAATGGGTCATTGACCACATTCAAAGCGATATTCACATTCAAACCGACCGCGACTTTGAGTTCTAAATTTCTAACGAACAGCAAAGAAATAAAAAAACCTTTCGCAACTTACATCGCGAAAGGTTTTTTCTGTTGGAGCGGGTGATGGGAATCGAACCCACGTATCTAGCTTGGAAGGCTAGTGTTCTACCATTGAACTACACCCGCAAGTGTAGCGAATCCCACGTCGACCTATAAAAATAAAATGGTCGGGATGACAGGATTTGAACCTGCGACCTCCTCGTCCCGAACGAGGCGCTCTACCAAGCTGAGCCACATCCCGATAAATGGTGCGGTCGGCGAGATTCGAACTCGCACAGCCTTGCGGCCACTACCCCCTCAAGATAGCGTGTCTGCCAATTCCACCACGACCGCACATATTGAATGGTGAGCCATGCAGGACTCGAACCTGCGACACCCTGATTAAAAGTCAGGTGCTCTACCGCCTGAGCTAATGGCTCACAACATTTGGCTGGGGAGGCAGGGATCGAACCTGCGCATGACGGAGTCAAAGTCCGTTGCCTTACCGCTTGGCTACTCCCCAACAAAATAACTGCTCATCTGGTCGACTATCACTAACTGTTCAACTATTACCGAGGTAACAGCTAACGGTTTAACAATCGACTGTTCATTAACTAATCGTTTAGCAATTAAATTCTAAGACCGATGTTACCTTTACACCGTGCAAATCACAGTGGCAAACCGTCATGGTGGACGGTGACGGGATCGAACCGCCGACCCCTTGCGTGTGAAGCAAGTGCTCTCCCCCTGAGCTAACCGTCCGCAAATCACGACACACTTGAGAAACAACGGTTGCTACATAACGTACCCGTTTGTCCGCTTGTCCATACACAATCCAATCAAACCAAGCCATGTAAAGAAAAGAAAGGCAATCAAATCAGATCAGCGCGACAAAGCGAGTACTACTGGCGGAGAGAGAGGGATTCGAACCCTCGCGGGGTTAAAAACCCCCTAACGGTTTAGCAAACCGTCCCCTTCGGCCTCTTGGGTATCTCTCCATAAATAAAACTGGCTCCTCCGGTAGGATTCGAACCTACAACCTATCGGTTAACAGCCGAGCGCTCTACCGTTGAGCTACGGAGGAACAGTAAGTAGGCACATCTTATAGTATACAGCTTCCACTGAAATAATGCAAGAGAAATTTTACACATTCTTTGCCGCATCGCTAAACAACATGCGAATGCGAGCTGTTCTAAGGATCGCCGTGATCCGTCATACAAACGAATCGACAAAAAGGCGATTTGAGACAGCGAATATAATTTAACATATTTGCGGGTAGTTGGTCAAGACCTTTTTGATACCTTTGTTAACGATAATTCGCCCGAACACTTCCCACAGTAGTACCGCCTTGGATCCATTTTCCGCTTACGATAATATTTCGTACGACAATCGCGACAAGTGAGCACGTATTTGATCGGGCGCGATTTTGTCGCATTTCCTGGGAGTGGCGTGCAAAAACGGGAACCGCCCACCTTTTTTAACAAGGCCTTAAACTCCGGGTCACGGTGCTTGTACCCTTTTCCGGTCAAATGCAAATGGTAGTGGCACAATTCGTGGCGAATGATGCCGAGTACTTCCTCCTCGCCCAACTCCCAATACTTCGGATTGATTTCAATCGCATGATCGTGGGGAAAATACCGACCACCTGTCGTACGTAGGCGCGCGTTGTAACGCGCTTCGTGACGGAAGGGTAAGCCAAAGTCTGCAAGGGAAATCTGCTCCACCCACGTTTGTAACTGTCGTTGATCCATCGGAAATCTCCTCGCTCACTTCCGTCGCTGACGCGAGTGTTCCACCGCCTGCTGGCGACAGAACACAAACGTCACGCATATCAAACTTTGTATCGGTACGGTCAGACACGAACGAGCCACCTGTACGCATATACTATTATCGCACGAACGACACGGTAAAGTAGCCAATCTTTTCACTGCGACTTAACTTACGGAGAACCACTTAACTGGGAACCATTTTAGTTGCGATCCATCACAGTCTGTTACCCTACCACCACTTTACACGCGAAAGGAGGGGCTTTTTTCATGCCCCTATGGCTGCAGCGGCAACTAATGCGCGCTTTTTTGCATAAAGATATTAGACAAATACGTATGGTGAACGAGTGCTGGTTTACTTACCGCGAAAAAGTTACCGTGCGTAATGCATAATAAAACTACAAATGTCCCTTAATAAATATTATACCGCGATATCTACCGCCATGCATATGACCAGACATCTGCCGAATTGCCGAATGACCTACTTAGCCGTTACAATCGGGATCGACCGCCCGACGGCTTTGCGCTACTCCTTCATGCTCTATAAGCTTGGTGGGATCATGCTGAGAGACACGCGCTCGCGACGTGTATCGACACCGATCACCCATACGTCGACGTGATCGCCGACGGAAACGATTTGCATCGGATGGCGCACAAACTTGGTACTCAGTTTGGAAATGTGCACGAGGGCGTCATTTTTTAAGCCGATGTCGACAAAGGCGCCGAAATCGACGACGTTGCGTACCGTTCCTTCGAGTTTCATCCCTTCGGATAAATCTTCGATTTTCAATATATCCGTGCGCGTGTTCGGTTTTGGCAATGACGCGCGCGGATCGCGCCCAGGGCGCAGTAATGCTTCGACAATATCTTTTAACGTCGGAATACCGCAGTTTAACTGTTTGGCAGCGGCTTCGTAATCTAATTGCCGCAACTCTTCATTCAACAGTTCGACACCGATTAACTCGTAGTCGGCACCTAGCCAGTCGAGTAGCGCCTCAACGGTCGAGTAAGATTCCGGATGAATCGGTGTATTGTCGAGCGGATGTTCACCGCGCGGAATACGTAAAAAACCGACAGACTGCTCGAATGTTTTTGTCCCGAGGCGCGGCACGTGTTTTAGCTCTTCTCGCGAGTTAAAACGCCCCTCTGTTTCGCGGTATTTGACAATGTTGCGCGCTACGGCAGGCGTAATGCCGGAAACGTATTGCAATAGCGACGTCGACGCCGTATTTAAGTCGACTCCGACGTGGTTGACGGCCGATTCGACAACTGCTTGTAAACTTTCACTCAATTTCTTTTGGTTCACATCGTGTTGGTATTGTCCGACGCCAACGGCTTTCGGCTCGATTTTTACGAGTTCGGCGAGCGGATCTTGAATGCGTCTAGCGATGGAAACAGCGCTGCGCTCCGACACGTCGAGATCCGGGAATTCGTCTTGCGCGACCTTCGAAGCAGAATACACGCTGGCACCTGCCTCGTTGACGACGATATATTGCACGTTTTTGCTGCACTCTTTAATGACGTCGGCAACGAACAACTCCGTTTCCCGCGAAGCCGTCCCGTTGCCGATCGCGATTAGGCTGACGTTGTACGTTTTTATAATGCGGTGAAAAATGAGTTTGGCCTCGGCAATTTTTTTCTGTGGCGGAGTCGGGTAACACACCTCGACGTGCAGCAATTTTCCCGTATCGTCAACGACGGCCAATTTACATCCCGTGCGGTACGCCGGGTCGACGCCGAGTACGACGTTGTTCGGAAGCGGCGGCTGCAACAATAAATTTCGCAGGTTCTCTGTAAAAATGTGAATCGCTTGTACTTCCCCTTTATCCGTTAACTCGTTCCGGATATCGCGCTCGATCGCAGGGGCGATTAACCGCTTATAACTATCGCGCACAATGTCGTCCCACCACGGTGTCGTCCCCTCTTCACTACCGAAAGCCTTTTGCTGTATATATTCGTAAATGGCTTCTTCTGGCGCCTCGATCTTAATGCGCAACACTCCCTCTTTTTCCCCGCGGTTGATCGCCAACACGCGGTGCGGCGGAATAGCGTCGATCGGTTCCGTGTAGTCGTAATACATTTCGTAAACCGATTCAATCGATTCATCGCGCACGGTCGTGTGCAAGTTCCCTTCTCTCCAGATCGTCTGGCGCACCCATTGACGAATGTCCGCGCGGTCGGCGATTTCTTCAGCGACGATGTCAGAGGCGCCTGCAAGCGCTTCCTCAGGGGTTGCAACTTCCTGTTCTACAGAAACAAATTGGATGGCTAGCTTCTCCAACTGTTCCGCATCGCGACACTGTTTGAGATGTGCTGCGAGTGGTTCTAGCCCTTTCTCGCGCGCGATGGAGCCCCGCGTTTTCCGCTTTGGGCGATAGGGGCGGTAGAGATCATCCACTTCTTGTAACTTCGTCGCTTGGCGGATGCTTTCCGCTAGTTCTTCTGTCAACTTTTCCTGTTCGTCGATTAAGCGAATAACTTCTTCTTTACGCGATGTCAGTTGTTTTAAGTAGCGGTACCGTTCATCGACGGCTCGGAGTGCGTCTTCGTTCAACTCGTCCGTCATTTCTTTGCGGTAACGCGCGATAAAAGGGATCGTATTCCCTTCGTCTAGCAAGCGAATGCTCGCTTCTACTTGCGCTGGGCGTATATTTAATTCTGTAGCAATCTGTTCGCTATATGACAGCTCCATGTTATCCTCCACATTATTATAATGGCACTAGTATAGTATCTTTGTCCAGTTTAGCGGTAATTGTATCAAAAATAAAGAGGAATCACTCATTTTACATGTTAATCGTTAGAAGACTAAGCTTGCGTTCGTCGTGGTGTCCATTATACTTTACGTTCGTTAAAAGCATTCGCATGCGTCCATGTGCATCGCGTGCTTCAATTTTTTTAAGGCGCGGCGCTGTAATCTGGAAACGTGCATTTGTGAAATGCCTAACGCTTCTCCTGCTTTTTTCTGACTGAGGTTTTCATAAAACGTCAAATGAATGATTGTATTTTCACGCTCACTAAGCACGCGGCGCGCCGTATCTAACGCGACCTGCCGGTTGACTCGTTCGTAACCGTCTTCGTCTACACCGATGAGGTCGAGCATCGTCACCGTACTGCCGTCACCGTCTGCCTCAATCGGGCTGTCAAATGATAACGCGTGGTAGCTGCGTCCCATTTCCATCGTTTCTAATATTTCTTCTTCCGTTACTTGCAAATACTCGGCAAGCTCGTAAATTTTTGGGGAACGCTGGTAGTAAGCGGTCAAAACGTCGACTGCTTTTTTTATGCGGGGACCAAGCTCCTTAATGCGCCGCGGCACATGCACACTCCACGTTTTATCGCGAATGTACCGCTTTATTTCACCGACGATCGTCGGCACGGCAAATCCTTCGAAACTAGTCTCAAATCGCGGGTCATATCTTTCTAATGCACCAAGTAAGCCGATCATGCCAACTTGTACTAAGTCCTCATACGACTCGTTTCCCCCGGCAAAACTAGCAGCTAGTGATTCGACTAGCTTGCGATAGCGATTGACAATCTCGTGTTGCAACGTACGCGTCGGATTACTCTGGTACTGTTCGATGAGAACACGCAAGTCACCGTTATCCCGAAGGTGCGTGTTTGCGGACATGATCTTCCACCTCATCCCTTTGCAGCAACTCAAGTTTTTCCATCAAGCGCTCATCATTCATAATTTCAGTGTGATCCATTAACGCTTTCATTTAATACAACTACGAGAGGCGGTTGAATGTTTCGCTCTACTCTGCCTTTCTTTCGGTTACCGCCCCTGTGTTAGCTTTGTCATCCACTATGGATTTGTTGGAAGGAAAGTTCTAGTCGGTTGCAAAAACGAAGCATCTACTTAAAAAGTCATATTTAGTTAGAAATCGATAAGCCCTAGACTAATTTGTAGGGCTTCATCGATTTTTTCCATTATATCTTCGTCTAAGTGAGTAATCTTATCGGTTAGCCGTTGCTTGTCGATCGTGCGGATCTGTTCTAGCAGCACGACAGAGTCGCGGTCAAAACCGTACATTTTTGCATCGATCTCTACGTGCGTAGGGAGTTTTGCCTTCTGAATTTGCGCTGTTATAGCGGCAACGATGACAGTGGGGCTAAAGCGATTGCCAATATTGTTTTGGATAACGAGTACCGGTCGTACACCGCCCTGTTCAGAGCCGACGACCGGGGACAGATCCGCAAAATAAACGTCGCCGCGTTTGACGATCAAAGATCTACACCCCACTAACCAGACGGTTTAAAGTGAGATCCGCTTCTTCCTCCGCTTCAAACGCTTCTGACGCCATATTTAAATTTATTTTGGCCATTTCCATATAACCGCGCTGCATCGTTTCGCGAATGTGTCGTTTTTTCCGTTCCTGAATGTACAACTTCATCGCCCGGCGAATGAGTTCACTGCGGTTGGAACATTCTTTTTCCACCATACCATCAACCTCACGGAGTAAATGCTGCGGTAAACTAATCATGATCCGCTTTGTTTCAGACACTCAACGCACCCCCAACAAACATCTCCGTTCACACTATCCCAATTATATTACCATTATGTCGTACCGTTTGCAAAAATATACGACGCAGCCACGTTCTCACATAAGAGGCAAACTCATTCATTCGCCCATGTATTCGCCACGATTTCGCATATTCCTGCTGCAAACGTCATTTTTCTAATTTTCATCCATTATCTCAACACTAATCGACACATCTCGCTTTTTTGCTTCCTACATAAATACGCGGGACGCGATGACCGATCGCACACGTCACTTCGTAATTGATCGTCCCTAGCAGTTTAGCGACTTCGTCGACACAAATTTGTTCGTCTCCTTGACGCCCGTAAAGGACGACTTCGTCTCCGTTGGCGACGGTTAGTCCGTCTGGAACGGCGAGCAACGTTTGATCCATGCAGATGCGACCGACGATCGGCACGCGCCTTCCGCCCACGAGGGCACAACCGCGGTTAGACAACAGGCGGTTCAAGCCGTCGGCGTAGCCAATCGGCAGTGTCGCGATTGTCACGTCTGTCTTCGTCCTATACGTCGCCCCGTAGCTGAGTGCTGTCCCTGGCGGCACGCGTTTGACGTGCACGATTTTCGTCTTTAGCGTCAGCGCAGGTTTTAAGGCGACGTGTTGCTTCTCTACTTCGTCCGACGGATACAAGCCGTATAAACTAACGCCGATTCGCGCCATATTGTAACCGTATTGCGGCATGTCGATCGCTGTAGCACTGTTAGCACAGTGAACGAATGGAAAGGTGACTCCGAGTGCTCGACATTTCGCTACAAATTGTGAAAAAAGATCCGCTTGCTGATCAGTAGCTGTTTTATCGCGCGCATCAGCACACGCGAAGTGCGTGAAAATACCTTCCCACGTCACCTCGCGGCTATTAATCGTCGGACGTAACAACGGTTCGACCTCGCTCAGTTGTATGCCGAGACGACCCATACCTGTATCTACTTTTAAATGGAGGAGTGCCGTTTGACCTAATGCGCGCGCCGCCGCCATCACTTGTTGCAACTGATCGGGGCGGTATACGGTTAAACGTACGCAGCGGCGAATCGCTTCGGGGAGTCCGTATGCAGGAACGTATCCTAAAACGAGAATTGGCGCGTCGATCCCTGCTTCTTGTAATTCAATCGCTTCGTCTAGCGTTGCCACTGCCAAATAACTCGCGCCACTCGCCAGCGCCTCTCGGGCAACCGGCGGTGCACCGTGACCGTACGCGTTCGCTTTTACGACAGCCATAATGTTCGTTTCGCGGGGCAGCCAGGCGCGAAAGGCTTGCACGTTATGCCCGATCGCATCCAGATCTATTTCTACTACCGTCTCGCGGTAATAACGCTGTGTCATTCTGTCAAATCTCCTACTGTTTGTAGCCTCTTTCCGCCATAAATCGACTCTGCTTCAACTACATAATATATGATCGCGGTCGCCGAGTGCAACATCAAAAACCGTTAACAATATACGATGCCTCGCGTTCGCTCGTTTATGATCACACGTTTATGATCACAAAAAAACGCCCGCGGATCTTTAGCACATCCTCTGTGAACGAGAATGATTCGCGTGACCGCGCGGTACGGAGCGGGGAATATACCCATTCAATTATTTGCTCGCTTGTAGTGATTCGGCGATCTGGACCATCTCTGCTTCCGCGAGCGCCCCTCGCAATTGAAACTCGACGCCGTTGTTCGTCCAGCTTAGCTCTTTCTCCTCGCCTTTATGGAGGACAACGCCGACAGTGTCTCCCAGTTGCACGGGCTCGCCGATACTGTTAGCGATAGTAGGAATCGCCGTATTAGCAGGCCGCTCTAGGAGAGTGAACGGATGCTCACCACTATAGCGGTAGACGATGCCCTCGCCGTTCTGTAGGCGGATGTGCTGTTCGCTTTCGAGCTTTGTCCCTTGCGGGAGGTGTGCCGGGGTAAGGCTGCCCACCTTAGCTACCGCTTCTTTTTGAGTGTCTCCGGCTCCGGCTAACGCCTCCTCCCCCCAATCGTCCATATTGCGTTTCATGTCGAATGCTTTATCGTCAAACCTCACATCGGATTCAAATTTCTCGAACGAAACTTCTACTAACGTTTTTCCGTCAGCGTCAAGTAGCGACATTTTTTCGGGGGAGTATTTTTTATTCAACTGAATGCGTTGGCGTTTTAACATTTGATTCTGTTTGTAGTTGGCCGCGACATCAAAAATATAGCTGTCTTCGACTTTTTCAAAGGTGCGGCTTTCGTCGCCGACAATGCTGTTAAGCAACGTTTGGTACAAATATGGTTGCCCGTGCTCGTCAGGCCAATTGCTTTGGAAACTAAAATATTTGTCGTCTTTCGGCGTGAGAACGAATACCCCTTCATCGTTGCGCAATATGATTTGGGTGACGTCTTTCCCTGTATTTTTCAACGCCACGCGGTAGTAGTGCGGCGGTTGGTACCACACTTCGATCGCGTATTCGTGCTTTTCTTTCCCTGACTGGATCGTCATTGTCGCATGGGATCGGTAACTGTCGACAGCGTGAGATTTCACCGTTAAATCTTCCACGATATCCGCTTCGCTCTTCATGCCACAGCCAGTGACAACGACGAACAGAGCGAGTATGAACACGAGGAACCACTTACTCCGAGGCACGCAATCATCCCCTTAAGGAAAATGTCAATTTCCCGGGAAATGTGTCGGTTATGCCTCGAGACTAGACTAGTTGGATGTCACTTCGCGAAGCGCGGGCCCGATGTGTTCCACCGTATCCGAAGCGAGTACACTATAAGGCGTATCGTCAGCCTCCGCCAGTTGTCCTGCATAGCCGTGAACGTAGACAGCGAGCGGGACGGCAACTGCGGGATCGATCTGTTGCGCGAGTAAAGCGGCAACGACCCCGGTCAGCACGTCGCCGGAACCGCCCTTCGCTAGCGCCGGCGTGCCCGTCGGATTCAAGTACAAGCGGCCGTCAGGTAACGCCGTTAACGAGTACCGCCCTTTCAGTACGACGACCGCACCGCTTTCGCCGGAAAGCTTACGTGCTGCTGCCGGGCGGTTTTGTTCGATATCGCTGACTGACGTCCCTAACAAGCGAGCCATTTCTCCTGGGTGCGGCGTTAGCACGACGGTCTCGCGGCAACGAGTTAACATGGCCAAGTCTTCAGCTAGTACCGATAAGGCGCCGGCGTCGAGCACGATCGGCGCCTTAGCCTGTGCGACAAGCGTGCGCAGCCATTGTGTGTCACCGGAAAAACGCGGCATACCTGGTCCAATCGCCACCGCCTGAAACTGCGACATTCGTTCACACAGCGATGCAGCCGTCGTTTCGTGCCAACCATCTGCCGTACCTCTACCGACTCCCCACGTCATCCCTTCCGCAAAGCTCGCCGCGACGACGTCTTGTATGTCACGTGGCACTGCTGTCGTCACTAGCCCCGCACCCGCCTTCAGCACCGCCCGCGCCGTAAGGACGGGCGCCCCAGCCATCCCGCGTGAGCCACCGACGACGAGAACGTGCCCGTACGTCCCTTTGTAAGAAAAAGGGGTTCGCGGTTTTACCGCCTCCGTCCACAACAGTCGTTCGCTCACTTGGGCGCGGACGGGAAACGCAGCGGCTAACGACGATGGAATGCCGATGTCGGCGACGACACATTCGCCCGCCAATGTCGCACCAGGCGCCAAATAGTGACACCACTTCGGAAAGGCGAATGTCACCGTACAGTGCGCGCGTACAGCAGCCCCTAACACGGCCCCCGTGTCCGTCTCTACCCCGCTCGGCACGTCGACCGCGACGACGAGGGGGACATTTGCTGCGTTAATCGCTTCAATAACCTCGTTCAGCGGCTCCCGTACCGCTCCCTTAACTCCCGTGCCGAGCAAACTGTCGATGACGACATCACTCTGCCACAACGCTTCCTTTAACCTCGGTGCGTCTATTACGCGGTACGTCTGCATGCTTAACTGCAAGTTCTGACAAACATTCCAAAAATTACTCGCCTCGCTGCTCATTTTTTCCTCGCTACCGATCAACCACACCTCGACGTGATAACCAGCGCAGTGTAAATGGCGCGCAGCCACGAACCCGTCGCCCCCGTTGTTACCGCTTCCCGCGAGTACGGTGACGCGACTGCCACATCGCGCACGGCGCTTCACTTCGTCAGCGACTGCCCGACCTGCTACTTCCATCAACACGGCAGAAGGAATGCCCACCTCTTCGATCGTTTGTCGATCCAACTGGCGCATCTCTCGTGCATTAACCAAATACACACTATTCCCTCCTAGATGCGTTATATATGTATGTCCGCCTCGTCCACAATATGCGCGCCTCAACCTCGTTCGAGGACGACTTGTGCCGCAGCAATCGTCCGAGAATGGGTTATCGTGACGTGGATCCGTACGTCTTCCCACCCGAGCCGTGTACGGGCCTCCTCGCTGACGGTCATTGTTGGCCGTCCCGTCGCCTCGGCTAGCACTTCGATGTCATGCCAGCTCACTTGGCGTCCGATTCCCGTCCCCGCCGCTTTAGAAAGCGCCTCTTTGGCCGCAAATCGCCCCGCTACATACTCACGCTGGCGCACGTCGCCGCCGACGAGCTGCGCGCGTTCCCGCTTTGTGAGAATGCGTGCGGCGAGGCGCGTAAACTGGTCACCGGTGAAACGCTCCAACTCGACAACATCTAACCCGATCCCGATAATCACTCATACAGCCCCCTTATTTTAACATGACTTAACGACCCTCGCCCTCCCTACCGCTTGGGATGCCTGTTTCAACCATTATACCAAACCGCATTTCCTTTTTTTGCACGCCTCCTTTGTGACGATTAAAATCGTTATGAGGGGAGAAATAATAACATACTAATGACGAATCGTATGGGAGTGAACGAACGTTGCTCGACATTGAAGAAAAAATGCACACATTTTCCAACACGCGCATGTACGTGCAATGCGCGGGAAGCGCAGAGCAAGCCGTCCTGCTCATCCACGGCTTTCTCGGGTCGACGTTTTCTTGGCGATTCCTGTTGCCGCAGTTAAGCCCATTTTGCAAAGTGTTCGCCGTCGATCTCCCCGGTTTCGGCCGTAGTGACAAAAGCACGAAATATCCATACACACTCGCTGCATACGCAAAATCGCTTTACGACCTCCTGCAAGCTGAAGGTGTCAAACGAGTCACGTTGATCGCCCACTCACTCGGTGGGCAAATCGCGTTGCGGTTAGCGACGATCGCCCCGCAGCTCGTGAAACAACTCGTCCTAATCGCGCCATCAGGTTATTTACCAGAGGCGACGCGCCTCCAAAAATTTATATACGCCCTCCCCTTTACTCACCGATTCGTCCCGTTCATGCTCAAAGATGAACGGGTTCACAAAGAACTGAGTAGCGTCATCTACCGCACGGACGCCATCGACATCCAAAGCTTGTACGACGGTTACGTGCCACCGCTCAAAGAACGTTCCTTTCACCGTGCGCTACTCAAGTTCGCACGTGCGCGTGAGAGCGATCTGTCACCAGAAGCGTTACGGAGCGTTAGACACCGCACACTACTCATCTGGGGGCGCCACGACCGCGTCGTCCCGCTCACTGTGGGACAGCGCCTATCGCAAGACCTCCCTAATGTGCAATTAGAAGTTGTGGAAGAAGCTGGACATTTACCGATGGAAGAAAAACCGCGGGAAGTGATGCGCCATGTGACAAACTTTCTCTCCCTCCCAGTGAAAAAAAGTCGTGCAACGGAGCCAGACACGACATCAACAGAAACGGTGGAAACAGGGACAACGGAAACGGAGCATCCTGTCAGTAAAGGTGCGGTAATGGATTCGTGAATACAAACCGTGTAGAAAATGAACAATACGTCCGCCGCAAGCTAAAAACCCCGCGCTCGTTCGCGGAGCCGCGGGGCTCGATTAGTCTATACCGCCTTAACTTGGCAACCGGGAATGCGGTATTTGCGGGAATACAGCCGTCAGTCTTAGCCGCAGTATTTGTCGTACGCCGCAGTTAAATCGGCGACAATCGCGTGTCCGTCGCGTCCTTCAATTTGTTCGCGCGGCAACATCCACTGAATGTGACCATCTTTCAGCAGTGCGATCGAAGGAGATGACGGCGGGTAGCCCGTAAAGTACTCGCGGGCCTTTGCGGTCGCTTCTTTATCTTGGCCAGCGAACACCGTCACTAAATGGTCTGGCGTCACGTCGTGTTTCAGCGAATACGCCATTGCTGGGCGGGCGAGACCACCGGCACAGCCACACACCGAGTTGACAAAAACGACCGTCGTCCCTTTATTGTTTTCCAGTGTTTCGACGACGTCTTCGGGGGTCAAAAGCTCCTTAAAACCGATCGAAGTCAGTTCTTCGCGCATCGGCTTAACGATATCGTCCATATATTGCCTATAAAACATCGACATGGCAATCCCTCCATATGTTGTCTTTCGCTTGCCTCTCCTTGCTCTCATTATAATGTGTTTATTATGTTTAATAAAGGTCAGCGGGTATTTTTGGCTACAAACGACGCTAACCTAGACAAAAAATGAGCACTTCGTTAAAATATAGAAAGTTATCCTCACACACAGCATCCGATTACCGACCGTCGTATCCACATCGTGTGGCATTTTTGTTAATTATAACCAAAGAAAATTGACAAAATTTAAATCCCCGTAATATAATCGTAACTATGTTACTGTAAAGTAGCGCAGAACAATAAGAAAAGGCGGTGCAGTATGAAAGAAAATACAAATCCGTACGAAATTGTCAAACAGCAAATTCAAGCTGCAGCAGAAAAACTCGGACTGAACGACGGTGTCGTACAAATTTTATCGCGCCCGATGCGTGTGCTCTCTGTGTCTTTTCCCGTGAAAATGGACGATGGCACGATTCGCGTCTTTGACGGGTACCGCTCCCAGCACTGTGACGTCCTCGGACCGACGAAAGGCGGCATCCGCTTTCACCCGGACGTCACAAAAGACGAAGTCGTCGCCTTATCGATGTGGATGACGTTTAAATGTAGCATCGTCGGCGTGCCGTACGGCGGGGGTAAAGGCGGTGTCATCTGCGACCCGCGCAAGCTAAGCGAAGGCGAACTTGAGCGGGTAAGCCGCGGCTTCATGGAAGCAATCGCTAGCTTCGTCGGCCCGGACAAAGACATTCCCGCACCAGATATCTATACGAACGCACAAGTGATGGGCTGGATGATGGATACGTACAGTCGCATCAAGCAAACGTACTCCCCGGCAGTCATTACCGGAAAGCCGCTCAGCATCGGTGGCTCGCGTGGACGCAGCGAAGCGACAGCCAGGGGATGTGTGTTCGCGATCGTCGAAGCGATGAACCAACTGGGAAAACCGCTGGCATGCGCCACAGTGGCCGTACAAGGGTTCGGCAATGCCGGTAGAGTAGCCGCCAACTTATTGCATGAGCTCGGGTGTAAAATCGTCGCCGTATGCGATACGACGGGCGCTATTTACAACCCGGACGGCCTTAGCGTTGAAGAGTTAGAACACCTCAAAGACGACGAACATAGCACGATTAACGACTGTCACGGCTTTTCAATTACGGTAGATGAACTGCTAGAGTTAGACGTCGATATCCTCATACCGGCGGCGATGGAAAACTGCATTACCTCGGAAAACGCACACCGCATCCAAGCACGGATCGTTGCCGAAGCAGCAAACGGCCCCACGACACCTGCTGCTGACCGCATTTTGGCGGCAAACGACGTACTCGTCATTCCTGACGTATTAGCTAACGCAGGCGGGGTGACCGTCTCATATTTTGAGTGGGTACAGAACTTAATGAACTTCTATTGGACCGAAGACGACATAAACACGAAACTGCACGACGCCATGGTCACGGCTTATCGCAAAGTGACAGATGTCGCGAAGGAATACGACACAGACTTGCGTACAGCGGCATTTATGACCGCCCTCTTACAGCTCGCAGAAGCGATGGAGGCACGTGGCTGGGTATAACCCCTAAACAATCAAAAACAGGTCGTGAAAAAACGGCAGCGTCATGAAAAACTGTGACGGCAAGTTTTTCTTGACGCTAAAGTTCACGGCCACAAGGTACAAGGTTCAGTTGTTCACTTGTCAAAAAAACTGAGCTGAATCGTGGGACGCTGCTCCAAATTAGAGACAGCTAAGCCAATGAGCCGTGTTTCTTCGTGCGGTGCCAGTTGCCTGAGCAATTGTAGCGCCGTCTCGGCAATCGTATGCTCATCCCGCGTATATGCCCCCAACGTCGCGCTCTTCGAACTCTCCTGGAAGTCAGCATTTTTCACCTTTACTGTAATCGTCCGACCAAAATAGTGCCGTCTTTCGAGCCATTCGGCAATGTCAGCGGCAAACCGCCGCAAATGTGTGGCCAACTCGGTCGGATCTTTCGTGTTATAGGCGAACGTCGTCTCTCGGCTAATCGATTTACTCTTGCGTTCTGTCTTCACTTCTCGTCGATCCACGCCGCGGGCAAAATGGTACAGCGCCTCCCCCTGTTTACCAAACATACGCCGCATTTGCGGCAAACTGTAAGCGTACAGGTCGGATATTTTATAACAACCCAAGCGGTGCAACTTCGCTTCCGTGCGCGGACCGACACCGCGCAACTTGCTAACGGGCAAGTCGCGAATCCGTTCGATTGCTTCCTCTTGGCGAATGACAGTAAACCCGTTCGGCTTTTCCAAATCGCTCGCTAGCTTTGCCAAAAATTTGTTCGGAGCGATCCCGACAGAAATCGTAATCCCCGTCCGCCTGCTCACTTCTCGTTTAATGTCCCTTGCCGTTTCGACGATGCGCGCCCCGTGCGCTGACAGATCCAAATACGCCTCATCGATGGAAACTGGTTCGACTAATGGTGTAAACTGGTAAAAAATGCGAAAGATAGCGCGCGACACCTCTTTGTAGCGCTCGCGGCGCGTCGGTAAAAAAATGCCGCGCGGACACTTGCGGCGAGCCATAAACGTCGGCATCGCCGAGTGAACGCCGTAAGCGCGGGCCTCGTACGAACACGTGGCGACGACGCCCCGCTCCCTGATACCACCGACAATGACCGGTTTGCCGCGTAGTTTTGGATTGTCGAGTACTTCCACAGCTGCGAAAAAACAGTCACAGTCTACATGCGCGATACGTAAGGACATCCCTTGAGCACTCCACTTGTCTCTTTTAAACGAAGGGAATGTGTGTTCCCAACCCTTTCATTTAGCATAACAGAAAAAAGACTGTTTCGCTACACATACGAATCGTTCGTAATAAGTGGTGTGTGTATAAATGCATGTGTGTTAATGTACGTTCACGCGGGGTATACAAGTGTTGCGATGGAATGGAAGCAATAGTTTGCCGCACTTCTGGCACTTACTCGTATAATACGGTACCCCCGTCGAGCTGCCGAAACCCGGGGCGACTGGCCAACTCCCGTGCGAGGTGAAACACTGCTTCGTCTTTTTTTTTCGCCTCGATCATGACATCGAAGTCATAGACGCCTTCATTTGTGGCGAGTTCTCGAACGATCGCGAGAAAGGGTAGCAAGTCGTCCGGATTGATCCAGTCAGCGTGACGGCGCTGTCCAGCAGCACTTTTCACGCTTTGGGGCGAAGAGATGTGCACTTTCGGTACAAGGCCACTCCCTTCCCACGTCTGGAAGATCGGTCTAACGAAGTCACGCAAATCGCTATCCGTTTCGCGGTTACACTGGTGGTGGTGTATGTCGAGCACCATCGGCACTTGTAACTTCTCACTGAGGACGAGTGTCTCCCGCGCTGTAAACGTTTTGTCGTCGTTTTCTAACGTAAGGCGCGCTCTGACGGCGGACGGCAGTAGTCGCCAATGATCCTGAAAGCGCGCCAGCGACTGTTCTTTGTCGCCGTACCCACCTCCGACGTGCAACACGAACTTCATCTGTTCGTCCAGCCCCATTGCCATCGCCAGTTGTACGTATCGTTCAAGGTCGGCAACCGCCTTTTGTACGATTTCGTTTTTGGGTGAATTCAATATCGTAAAGTGTTCCGGGTGAAAACTCACGCGCATCTTTTTCTCGCGGACAAATGCGCCAATGGCTGCGAAATCGCGCCGCAAATAGCGAAAAAAATCCCATTCGCGCGTCAACTCGTGCCCGTACAACGGGATCAGTTTGGAAGAAAAACGGTACACGTGCACTCCAGACGCGTACGCGTGGCGTAAGATCCGCAGTGTATTCACTAAGTTTTTTTCCGCGATACGCGTTACTTTTCGCAATGCCGCTTTGCGGTCAGCGATCTGTTTAAACCGCGTCACCGTCATCGTCTGTGACGGCGAAGCGTTTTTTAGCGATAACGCCATGGCGACAAAACCGAAGCGAATCCGTAACAAGTTATGGCCCCCTAACAGCAACTTGCTTCTCACATCAACTGTCCGCGTGCAAGCTGACTCCAATTGTCCACTACTAGCTGACATGTCCTCCGTACGAACTAGTACCTATTTTCCACCGCGTGCGCTCACATTATCCACTACATGGAGATCATAAAACGGGCCATAGTAGACACTTGTCCCTACGGTACGCTATAGTAATTAATTAACATCTATGCTTTATTTTGCACTTATAATTTTCATCTAGGAGGCTCATTAATGACTCAAGCAACGATCGCCACCTTACTCGTCGGAAAACCGCAAACGTTTGGGACCGAAGGTGCCGCTGATCCACTGAACCGCCCATGGACGAGTGGTATTGTGAAGCGCCCCGCCCGTGGACCGATCTGGCTCAGTAAAACTAACTTGCACGGAGATGGACAAGCCGATCTACGCCATCACGGCGGACCGGACAAAGCCGTGCTCGTCTACGCCGATTGCCACTATACCGCTTGGGAGCGCGAGCTACAGCTACCCAACTTCGGACACGGCGGATTCGGAGAAAACTTCACTGTGACGCATATGACTGAAGAAGACGTCTGCATCGGCGATACGTACCGCGTCGGGGAAGCGGTCGTGCAAGTGTCGCAGCCCCGTCAACCGTGTTGGAAACTAGCCCGCCGCTGGCATGTGAAAGATTTAGCGTTGCGCACGCAAAAGACAGGGCGCACGGGATGGTATTTACGCGTGTTGGAAGAAGGGAACGTCACAGCAGGCGCGTCCATCACCTTACTCGAACGCCCGTATCCCGAGTGGACAGTCGCCTACTGCAACGAAATTATGCATGAGCGGCGCAAAGACAGTGAGTTAGCTGGCAAGTTAGCTGCCTGCCCCCTCTTAGCAGCCAGCTGGGTGAAGACGTTGTCGAAACGAGCGACAACAGGAGAGCAAGCGGACGAGCGCAAACGGACGATTGGGTCGAACGAGGACGCGTAAACATAGAAAGCGACCGGTATTTTCCGCGTCGACACATGCAAGGTTATTAACACGGTACAGAGTTATCACATACACGCTCATTGCATACAAAGTCATTACATGCGTTGTCGTCCCGATTAAAAAAACCGCAGAGTAGGGGCCGATCCCCTACCCAAGCGGCGATTTTAATCACGTACACGTTTCTTTTTATAGGCGACAAACTCATCTACCGTCAAAAACGTCTCCTGTATGCCGAGTTTTTGCGCCAGTTGCGTGACAGCGGGGGGTTCGAGATAAGCGCGTGCTAGCAGTTCCCGCTCGGCGAACACGTCGCGCGTCGCTCCGTCGGCCAGCACTTGCCCGCGGTTAAACACAATCGTGCGCGCAAAGCACTCTGCCACAAAGTCCATATCGTGAACGATTGTCATGACGAGCTTATTTTGCGCCTCGAGCGCGCGCACAATTTGCTTAATGCGCACCTTCCCCGCTTCATCTTGTGCAATCGTCGGCTCGTCGAAAATGACGATGTCCGTGTCCATCGCGACGATGGCGGCAATACAGACGAGCTTTTTGTCCGACAGACCGAGATCTTGCGGGTTGACGTCCACCTTGTGCTGTAAGCCGACCATCTCTAACGCCTTGAGCGCATTTTCCCGCGCCGTCTGTTCCGTCTGCCCGATGTTTAACGGGCCAAACATCACCTCGGCGAGTACGTTCCCTTTAAAAATTTGCTCATCCGGATTTTGAAACACGAGGCCGATCTGCTTGGCGAGTACTGCTGCCGTCGTCTGTTTCACGCTGTTCTCACCGATAAAAATATCGCCCGCCGTCGGCTTGAGCAACCCTTTCAACAGTTTCACGAATGTCGTTTTACCGGCGCCGTTTTGCCCGATAATCGCCGTCGAGCGGTTGTCAAACGTAAGGTTAATATTTTTCAAGACGGGCGTCCCTTCGTTATACCCAAAGGACATATCTTGTACGCGAATCATCGTCATTGCTTTAACACCTCACAGGCGGCGTCGAGTGTCACCGGGTAATACGGGGAGTCCGCCTGCTTCAGCTGCAGCGCGCGACACACTTGCGTATAGATCGGAGCCGTCATACCGTACGTTTGCAAATCGTCCCGAGAAAACACTTTTTCTGGCGCGGCAAAGTCGATACATTTTCCTTCGTCGAGCAATAACACTTTGTCCGCGTACTGGGCAATCTTTTCCAACTTGTGTTCGACCATGACGACAGTCATCCCTTCGCGGCTCAAGCTTTGGATCGCGCGAAACACTTCTTCTGACCCTTGCGGGTCGAGTTGTGACGTCGGTTCGTCGAGCACAATTACTTCCGGCTTCATTGCGATGATACTCGCGATCGCCATCCGCTGCATTTGCCCGCCGGAGAGGGCAAATGGGTTACGCGCTTTAAATTGGGCGATGTCTAACAGCTCGAGTGCCGCATCGATACGCCGCTGCATCTCCTGCCGTTCGACGCCCATATTTTCTAAACCGAAGGCAATCTCTTCGTAAACGGTCAACTTCCCGCCCGTTACTTGCGTAAATGGATTTTGGAAAACGATACCCGCCTTGTGCGACAACTCGCTAATCGAATGTGTCTTCACTTCTAATCCATCGACGATCACTTTCCCGCCGTAAGCCCCGTGGTAAAAGTGGGGCACGAGGCCGACGAGCCCTTGGCACAACGTCGACTTCCCCGCACCATTCTGCCCGACGACGCCGATGAACTCACCCTGTGCCACTTCAAAAGAGATGTCGTCCAAGGCTAGTTGATCTGTCTCTGGATACTTGTACTTCAATCCGTCGACAACGATTTTTTTCATTGCACAATCCTCCAAACGACTGCCAACACAATAACAGCCCACATGCTCCAGCGAATCGCTCTCGTAGCGATATACTGCCTCTCTTCGTTTAAAAACGTCTTTTCCCCTTGAGCGTTGAAGCCGCGCACTTCGAGCGCCATCGACCGCTCTTTGACACTAATTAACGAATTGAGCACGACTGGACCGATCAATGGAAAAAAAGCCTTCATTCGCACACGCAAGCTCCCTTCCGTTTCCATGCCGCGGGAGCGCTGCGCATCCGTAATCGTCGCCATCGTCGCCATCATTTCCGGCACGATCTGAAACACGGAGCCGATCACGTACCCGAAGCGCGGCGACAACCCCCGCCGCACGAGTGCTTCCACCAACTCCGGCGGCGGTGTCGTTAACACTAAGAGCGAAAACGCACTGACAATTGTCACGACGCGCAGCGTAATGACAGTGGCAAACGTGAGCCCTTCTACGTAAAACTTCATCGGTCCAATCGTAAACGAGACCGTTTCGTTACCCGGGTAAAACAAACCTTGAATGATGACAACTGTCAGTAAGATTAGAAAGACAAACCCAAACATCGGCAGAGAACGTTTAAACACTTTACCGACGAATAAAAGACTTATACTGACGAGGGTACAGGCGATTAACCCCGTAAGAGTCGGTACGAGAAACGCCACGACGAGCGCCGCTACGGCGTACCACAGTTTGTTCACCGGGTCGACGCGGTGGATGAGCGACTCCCGTTCAACGTATAAGCTAGCAAATTTCACAGCGATTCACCGTCTTTCTGTTACTCGTGCTGTTTAATCTAATTCCTCAACTTCGTTCTTGCTGTACAGCTGCTTTACACCGTTCGGCAGCCCGCGGAAAATCGCATAAGATACTAAGACGACTAACAGTTTATCGGGCAAGTCGACGACGATTTCATTACAAAATGAGGCAAGCCACATCGAGCCAGTAGAACCCATCACTGTCGCAAAAAGTGCGTCTCCCCAAGGATTCCCTGTCTGTCCACCCCAAAAACCGATGTTTAACGGGGTAGAAACAACGACTGCAGTGAGTCCGACGACGAGACCGGTCACAATTGCTTTCTTCCAACTGGCAATCCACCCTTTGTACGCCATAATCCCGGCGACGAGACCGATGGCTGCACTCGTAATGCCGTATACGATAGAAATCGGGTCCATCGTCAATCCGTAAATCACATTGTTCACGGCACCGGAAATCGCCCCGATGATCGGACCCGCTAACATACTGGCTAAAATCGTCCCGATCGCATCGAGCCATAGCGGTAGTTTTAATGCCCCGGCAAATAGTTTACCGATGTAGTTAATCCCAATCGCCGCCGGAATGAGGACGAGTGCCGCCGTAGAAAACTTAATCGACCACATACTTTGTTTTTGCAATGTTATTTGACCTCCTAAGGTAGTACTTTCCTAAAAGGCACACGGATTTTTTTGAACAACGCCATAAGATTTTCTGCCGTTATTTAAAGGCGCTTGACACCCTTAGTATCTACAGTAACCTCGCCAAAATTGCCGATAATATTTTTATTCGCCTTTAATTGTTGGTCTAATTTATAGACAGGCCTAGCGTTACTTTAGCATCGGCGACGACGGTTTCCAGTGCAGTTGTCATTTGCCGTTCTTCACCGCGCGCACTCGCGTTCTCTTGCGCCACAAATTCGTTAATGCCCCCCTCCAAACTGCCTGCCGCTTCGACGACGACGTTTAAAAGAGAAGCCGTACGCACTCCGCGCAACCGACCGATCACGAACAGCGCCGCCGTTTCCATATCTGACCCGAGCACCCCTCGCTCCGACCAAAAACGGTCAATCGCTTCCTCCCGGTCGGTATAAAAACTGTCGTGACTGCGCACAGGCCCACAATAATTAGTATAGCCCAGCCGATCGGCTGTCGCGACTGTGCGCGCTAACAAGTGTGGGTCGGGGATGGCCGGGTAACCTTGTTCAATATATGCTTGTGACGCACCGTCATTTCTTACGGCGCCAGCAGCAATAATAAGATCTCCGATGCGCGCCTGCGGTTGCAGTGCCCCGCAACTGCCGATGCGAATCATCGTCTGTACGCCGATATTGTGTAGCTCTTCAATCGCAATGCCCGCCGACGCACCGCCAATCCCGGTAGACGTGACGAGGACGCGTATGCCTTTGTACGTACCGCAAACTGATTTGTACTCGCGGTTGTAGGCGAGTTCACGCGGCTCTTCCAAAAAGCGCGCCACCCGGTCGACGCGCGCCGGATCCCCCGGCAACAGGGCATAAGTAGCCCCTACGTCGTTACTTAGTTGAATGTGTGGTTGCAATTCCTCCGTCATCGTGCAAACCCCTTTCCGTCATCACCTAATTCAACGTCCCTTAAATCAAGCGACTACGCGCTTCTTCCCGCTTTAATTTGTCGACGTCTGTGACGATTATCTCGTCATTGTCACTTATAATTATCTTTTGTTCACTTAAATTTTTTAAAATGCGGTTGACACTGCGCGGTGTGACGGCAAACTGGTGACTCAACTGGTGCTTATCTACCGTCACTTTAATCCCATCCACCTGGCGCACACCGTGTGCCAAACTACGCACCAAAAAGCGACAGATGCGATGGTACAACGAGTAAAGGCTGTCTTCCCCTGCCTTCTCAGACAAACGGTAAAACAACGCACTTAATTCTCGCATAAAACGTGTACTAAAATGTGTGTCCCTTTCAATCCATTTCATAAAATAATCGCGCTTTAAGCCAATTAGCTTAACATCTGTCAACGCTTCCACATTGCACACAAAGGGTCTTAAGTCAAATATTTCTAATTCGCCAAGTAAGTCACCTTTCTCATACGTCGCTTGTGAATATTTACGCCCATTTTCTGCTAAGACGTTAATATCGAGTAACCCTTCGACAACGATAAAAAAGCTGTCTTGCACATCCCCTTGCCGAAAAATAACGTGTCCGCTTTCGTACGCGTACGTTACCCATTGTCGTAAAATCTCGTACGGGCAATGTTTAAGCAGGTCGTATATTTGGCGGTTGCGCTCCATGATGTCTACAATCTCTTGGATATACAACGCATTCACTCCATATGGTATCCCGTTTCCCTTTGCTCGCCAAGGACATTTGTCCCCGGCTACACGTATTTTCACCCAACTTTTTATAAAAAACAACTGTCGCGCGGGCAATTGTCCTCTAAAAGACAAACATGCCACAATGAGGGGCGTACGACTGCACACCCCGTGCGGCATGTGTATGTTTAAATGTGAGACTCAGTAGTTAGTCATTAACGTCGTGTTGCGTGTTTTGCCCCTATTTTTCTCCTCTTCCACACCTCAATTTCGGCACGAGCCGCGTTGCGACGAGATAAATGACAAGCGGGCCGGGAACGCTCGTCAACCCCCAAATGCCCCAAAACCACTCGTTCCGATTTCGTTTGCGCGCATCGACGAACAACCACATCCCTTGAGCGAACAAGAGGAGACCGATGGCGACCCAAACGATTAACGGGATGTCATTCGCGGTGACGTTCATCTGCTACCCTCTCCCCTCGCACAGCGGCACGTTTCCGCTCTTTTCTCACGAATACGGCTAAAGGGACGACGAAAGCGAACAGTTGCACAGCAAGAATGTATTCGATTGGCAATCGGTGATACACGAAGAGGAAAACAGTACATACAGCGATCGCCACTAAACTAAACGACACTAAGTCGCGCCGTAGATTTTTGCGTTGCTGCTGCCTTTCAGCGGCGACAAACTCGCGAAACCACTCGGGATCGGGCGTGTACACCGGCGCCACTCTATCTAATTGTTCCAGCCCGGCCTGCAAGCGGTCGATCGTTTGACGCTCTGCCTGTTCGCCAAGCGATTCGTTTGTCACCTCACGCTCGCAATCGGTAAGCCGATCCATCCCTGTGCAACCGAACCCCTTCGTATCGTTGCCCTCACAAACGAGCCCTTCGTAGCCGTCCGCCCGAGTCATCCCCTTATGACGATCGGTTCCATACTTTCTTTCCTTACCGTTTGACCGATTCGTTTCCTCATTCACCTTGCGTCAACTCCTTTCGCAGCTTTTTTAAGCCGTTGTGGACGCGCGATTTTACCGTACCGGCGGCGATGCCTGTCATCGCAGCTATTTCTTCATACGTGTAGCCGTAATAATGCTTTAAGACGAGCGGCACGCGCACGTCGTAAGCGCACTTCGCTAACGCGTCGAGAACAGCGGGCCACTCTTCGCGCACGTACTGCGCCTGCCAGTGCATTTTTCGTAACGCGCGCTGTTGATCCCGCCACTGTTTCTCCCTTTTTTTGCGCCGTAAATCGTCAATGTACATGTGCGTCGCAATCGTAATGAGCCACGAAGAAAACTTCGCCTTTCCGTTGTACGTACCAATTTTTTCAATGCATGTCGCCATCGTCTCTTGCACCAAATCTTCGGCCACGTGCGGGTCCATTGTAATTTTTGTTAAATATTTATATAAAAATGAATAATTATCCTGTAATAATGTCGCTAACGCCCGCTCGTCACCTTGCATTGCCTGTTTGATACACTTTTTTTCCTGTAGTGTATCCATCAATCGTCGCTCCTCCTACACGGCTACTTCACTTGGCTTTCGAACAACGCATTACGGTTGTTCCACTTCGCGACCCTGGGTAATATCAATATGATCGCGAGCAACAGTACGCCGCCGATAATGAATAAGACAGACACGTGTAACAGTAACAGCCCTGTAAATTGCATGATGAATAAGGCGACGAGCGGTACGACGATCAGTCCCGACAATTGGTATGCTTCTTGATAGCCTTTGACTTTCGCTGAAATGACGACCGTCAGTAAAATGACAGAGAAGCTAATGATCGGTACGACCCACAACAGCAACACGAGCCAATTCCACGTCGGGAATATAAGCGACTGAAATAGCGGATAGGCGAGTGCATTCACCGCGATCCCGTACAAGACAAAAGTAGCAAAGGTGATGGCCATCGCGGGTAGGAAGGCCGACAACAGTTTGCCGACGAACAACTCTTTAATGTCGATCGGTGCGAGCAACAAACTTTCTAACGTTTTGCGCTCCTTCTCCCCGACAAAGCTGTTCGCGCCGATCACACTTGCCACCATGACTGGAATGAGCAGAAAAAACGGGACGAATATATAGTTGACGAGCATGTAGATGGCCTGCTGTTCCAACCCCGCAAAAGATTGTAACGTCTCCTTAAGGTTCCCACCCGGCAGTTGTTCGATTAAACCGACGAGCATCTCGCCGCCGTTCATACTCGCAAGGCCGATCGTACGGATGACGACGATGATTGCTATTGGTAAAATCACGCCGATCACGAGCGGTACGACGAGCAGCGGTAGCCATATTTGTACATTCGATGTCGTACTGCGGATGTCTTTTTTAGCAATAGCCCACAGCGCACGCCTATTCACGGTTAGCGCCTCCTCTAATTTTAAAGTATAGCGTCTCTAAATCGCGATTGACGATTTCCGCGGCAAATACGTCGGCTTCTTGTGACAATGTACGCAAGAGCGCAGGAATCTTATTTTTTTCCGGCAGAGTGAACAACAGCTCCCGCTCGGACAGCCGCTCAAACGAACAGCCTGCGACGCGCCCTGCGACCCCGTGCCAATCGGTTTCAACCTTTAACATGGTCTCAGTCAAATATTTTTGTTCAATCTCATGTAAACTCCCTTGCTCGATGACGCTTCCGCCGTCGATAAAAATGTAGCGGTCACAAACGGCGGCGAGTTGATCTAAAATGTGTGAACAAATGAGCACCGTCGTCCCTTGCTGCTCGTTCAGTTCTTTAATGTACGCCAATACCATGCGAATGCCTTCCGGATCTAGTCCGTTCGTCGGCTCATCCAAAAAGAGAATGTGCGGTCGATGTAGGAGCACTTTCGCGAGACCGAGCCGTTTTTTCATCCCTGTACTGTACGTGCCGACTTTTTTGTGCTGGTGTTCTGTGAGAGCGAACTGCGCTAACAATTCATCGATACGGGCTCTGTCGTCTACGCCGTACAAGTCACTGAAAAACTGTAAGTTGTCGCGGCCGCTCATATGTTCATACAAACCAGCCGTCTCCGTCAACGTACCGCTCCTCGCCCGCAGCTTGTTGCCGTGGCGAAACGGATCGCTCCCCGCGACGGCAACCTTTCCCGCGTTTGGTATGATTACGCCGTTGAGTAAGCGAATGAGTGTCGTCTTGCCCGCGCCGTTCGGCCCTAACAAACCGACGATCTCCCCGCGGTTCATGTGAAACGTCACGTTATGCAACACAGGCTTCCCGCCGAACGATTTGTCGACTCGTTCGACCGATATGAGCGGTTGACTGTGGCCGTTATCCTTGTCGCCCTTGGCACCCCGGTCGAGTAACTGGTTGTCCTCTCTTGCGATCGTCGCATGCGATTCATTTATGGATACGCGTCGCTTACCTCCCTCTGTTGGAAAAACGGGTGCGTGATCTCCACCTTTTTCAGTAAGTTGACCTGTTCCAGTACTCGCTGCCATGCGATCAGCTCCTTTCCTTGTATATCCGTGCCGACACTGTGTTTTCACGATTGCGCCAGCACGTGTACCACCTTCATCGTGCGATATTCAAAAGTCACCCATAGTACGAACGAGTCACGTGAATCGTTCACTCTTTTTTTTAAAAAAAATTGCAAGGGGGGCGCCAGCAAGAAAGGGTCACGGCGAATTTCTTTTGGTCGGTTTCGTTTGTAATCCGCTTGGGAGGTTCGGTTACGTATAGGCGTTGTTACATTATGAGCGCAAAATGAGCGAAAAAAAAACGCCTACACCGTAGAGGTAAAGGCGTGGGATTGCTCCGCTGTATTCGTGAGCACCGTCTTTGAGGAGTGTATTCCTACTGATCAGCAGCTTCGCGAGATATCCCTGCTTCCTCCGCCCCTACCGCTTGCTGCCGCAGGCGAAACTTTTGCAATTTCCCGCTCGCATTGCGTGGCAGCGCATCGACGAAGTAATACTGGCGGGGCCGTTTGTAGCTAGCGAGTTTGCCGCTCACCTGACAAAACTGATCGAGCGCCGCGGCGGTCAATCCAGCTTCTTTCGGTACGACATAAGCAGCGACGCGCGCACCCCACAGCTCGTCCGGCTCACCGACGACGGCGACGTCCAACACGCCCCTGTGCTCGTACAGGACATCCTCAATTTCTCGGGGATAAATATTTTCGCCGCCACTGACGATCATGTCGTCGACGCGGTCGGCCACCCACAAGTAACCGTCCGCGTCGAAGTAGCCGAGATCGCCGGATCGGTACCACCCGCCCGCGAGCGCTCTGGCCGTCGCTGCTTCCCGATTGAAATAACTGCTCATCATACAAGGCCCTTTAACAATAATCTCGCCGACTTCCCCAGGTGCGACAACATCATCCGCATGCGTCGGTTCGTCGTCGCCTGGACGGACGACGCGAATCTCGTGATTCAAGCAGGCACGTCCCGCCGAACCCGCTTTTGTCAGCTGCTCATCTTCGAGCAAAAACGATACGGCCGGCCCCATCTCCGTCATGCCGTACGCCTGAATGAGGCCGATCCCGAAGCCGTCGTGGCAAGCGCGCACGAGCGCAGGCGCCATCGACGCGCCCCCGTACAGCCCGAGCCGGAGCGTGCGAAGGTCGTAGGTAGTCAAATCTTCCTGCAGTAACATATTCCACATCGTCGGAGCGGCAAAAAATTGCGTGATCTGCTCCTCTTGAATGAGTTGTAACACGTCTTTCGCGTGAAAGTGGTGCATGATAACCGTACTCCCGCCTACGTGTATACGCGGTAAAAAGGCACAGTGCAACTCGGCGCAATGAAACATCGGTGCCGTCACTAAGCCACGGTCGCGCGCGGTCAAGCGCATCGTACTAATCATAATAAGGCTATGTTCGACCATGTCGCGGTGTCGGTGCACGACCCCTTTCGGCTGACCCGTTGTCCCGCTCGTGTACATAATCGCGTACACATCAGATTCGCAAACGCTTACAATCGGTCGAGCCGACGATGCTTGTGCCACCCGTTCGTCGTATACATCTGCATAAGCCGGGGGGTCGTCATCCACATACCAAAATTCGAGCTGTGTGAATTGCGATGCTAACTTCTCCACTTCCTGCGCCACTGCACGCTCAAACAGTAGCACCTTCGGCGCCGCATCACGCAAGATGAACGACAGTTCATGCGCCGTAAGGCGAAAGTTAATCGGGTTAAAGACCGCGCCGATTTTCGCACAGGCGAACAAAGCGGTTGCAAATTCACTCGTGTTGTACAAAAAAGTCGAGACGCGGTCCCCTTTCGTTACCCCAGTAGCTAACAGGGCATTGGCTAACCGGTTAATTTGCTCGTCCCATTCGCCGTACGTCCAGCGCTGCCCCCGCTGAACGTCGTACAGTGCCTCTTTCTCCCGAAATTTGTGTACTGTCTGTTCAAACAGATCACCGATCGTCACATACATAAAAGAAACTCCCTCCCCTGTTGCAGTCAGCCGCCGCCGATCCATACCGCAGTGATCAGCTGAACGATCAGCTGACGATCAAAAGCTACAACTGCAATGGACTGACTATTTTTGACTCACACTATACGCGAGGGAGGGTGGGTTGTCAATATTTTAAATAGTAATGTACTGACTACCTCAACTGATCGAACACACCTGACGCTTCTTCCACTTCTTCCTTAGATAAAAAACCGGTAAATTGATAGACGAGTACACCGCTCTCCGTAACTTTCACCGTAGCAATGCCGCGGCGCGTAAACGTTTCTAACAACTCTGTCGCTTCCTCCGTATTAAGTGATGTTTCCGTCGCCAATTCAACCGCCGTTAACGCGCCGCCTTTACGTTCAGCCAAACGCAAAATTTCCCGTTCAAAGCGCTCATCGTATTGCTGTGACAACACCTTGCGTTTGCGAACGACCATGAACACACCCAAGCAAAAAGGCAATACGCCGAAAAAGAGCAGAACGACTAAGTCGGTCGTGAGCGAAGATTCCTTCCCGATCGCCATTGCCGCCAAGCCAATAATAAAGATTAATCCGCCAAACAAAATAAGGACGATCCCCAACACTAAAATAAAGCCGTTAAATATACGACTTTGTGGCTTCCGCATCTCTTTAGCCTCCGTTCCCCTGTTTAATATTTAGCAATATGTAACATACGTTTCCGCATGGCTTCACCTACCGCTTACGCCTGTCGCAAACTAGCTACAACTATGAGCGGTATCATTGCAAACTGACAAACACACAGGCACGCACTGAACACCGCGTTTGGCGGTACCTACACACTGTACTAAGTATGTACGTTCATAGTACCACAAAAGTTTCACTAAGCGCAGTACGGCGGCTATTCGCGCTTAAAAACGAATAGCCGCCGTCGATTCGCTTTTACGTTATCTGGAATCGTCGTCAGAAGTCGATCGTATCATCTTGCGTCCTACCATACGCCATAACGCTTTCAGTTAATCCGTCTCAATGCCGATGTTATCGTAAAATTGTAAGAGGGTCGTCTCGACAATTAACTACGCCTGATTTCGCCGCGTTTTTTTGACAGCCTTTCTCCCTCTAAGCTTGGCCTTTTGCGCCTCTCTGCGCGCAAGATACATCTGTTCGCGCTGCAGTTTGACATAATTGTGGTAACGGGCCGCAGCGAGCGTTCCGTCAGTAATCGCTTGTCTGACAGCACAATTTGGCTCCCGTTCGTGGCGGCAGTCGCGGAAGAAACAGTACTCTGCCAGTTGCTCGATGTCGGCAAACGCATCGCTGAAGCCGTCGTCCGCTTCCCACAACGTTAGCTCGCGCATTCCCGGCGTATCGACGATGAGGCCGCCCTGTGGCAGTACGATCAATTCGCGATACGTCGTCGTATGCCTGCCGCGGTCATCCCCTTCTCGCACATCGTTAACTTGCTGCACCTCTTCCCCGGCGAACGCGTTCACGAGCGTCGATTTCCCGGCGCCGGAAGAACCGAGTAAAGCGACCGTTCGCCCTCTTCCCAAATGCGAAGTGAGTGCTGCCATCCCTTCATTTGTATGGGCGCTGACGACGTGAATCGGTACGCCGGAAGCAATCGCTGCCACCTCAGCTACCTTCGCCTCGCTGTCCGCACACAAATCAGCTTTACTTAAAACGATCACAGGCTCGGCACTGCTTTCCCACGCCAAGACGAGATAGCGCTCGAGGCGGCGCAAATTAAAGTCACGATTAAGGGCGTTGACTAAAAAAACAGTGTCGACGTTGGCGGCGACAATTTGCGCCTCGTGTGTCGTCCCTGCTACTTTGCGCATAAATTGACTTTTCCGCTGCAGCACGCGGTGAATCGTCGCTCTCCCTTCAGGCCGTACTGAAAAAACGACCCAGTCGCCGACTGCTGGAAAGTGTTCCCGCCCCGCCGCTTCCGCCTCAAACCGGAACTTGCCGGCTACTTCTCCTAACAACTCTCCGTAAACGGAAAAAATGCGGTACATCCGCTTATGTTCCAACGTGATCCGTCCGACCGCGTACGATTGCTCATCGACATCTGCACACTGTGCCGCAAAAAAATCATTCCATCCTAACGTTGCTAAATCCAAATGTAAATCCAAGCGGATTCCCCCTAAAAAAGTTTGACCATAAACATACGGATGCGGTCACGGAAGAATCCTCGACAAAGCTTCCTTCGAAAAGGTGTCGCGACGTATAGAAGGCCCTTTTTAACCTTCGAACGTCGGAACGTCGGTCATGTCTTGTTGGAGATGCTCCGTGACACAGTGACAACTACTTCGCATAAATCAAATAAAATTTCCGACATAACACATCACTCCTCTACCGTTCTTGTGCAATGATTGCGTTTATTATAGGCCGACTGCCACTTTTTGTCTAGCGCGGGCGGTGGCTCTGTATGTGTCAAGCTTTACTCGACGACCTTACAGGATCAAGGATTTAAAGACCTAAATATGTCATTCCCTAACGTTCACTTGTTGTCCGCCCTTGAGGAGTTAACTCTTCAAGGACGGCGATTAACCACCTTATCCAAATACCCAATAGCACTTGAAGCTGATGCGGCACCTACTTGGATCCTGCCAACTTGAACCCCAATGTGATCCGACTTACCTATTCGCCTCGCATGGCGTTTTAGTTTTTGTGTCACTTGGCGGTTGGGCCAGACAGTTAATAATGCCTGTCTCAACGTCCCATTGGTAACGCCTTGTTGTACTTTGGCGATGGCTTGAGCCCCTTCTTCACTCCAGTACATGCCACGACGTTTCATGCGGTATGCCAGACGTCTCTGGTTCGATTCCATGCATCCCATCCTACGAGCATTTTTTGGCACGTCTGGACTAACCTCACGCCAGTCGCAGAGGATCTCCCAGTGCCCTTCAAGATACTTCTGCATGTTCTCGATACGCTTTTCCTCTCGCTCCGTCTCTGCATTTCCCTGTGCCGTATCAATCACCGCTTTAAACCTATCCTTATTTTTTTCGGATATTGCCTTTTCAATTTGAGGAATGAGCCTTGGCTGGCGGCTCAACCCGCGACGAATACTCCTCTTTACGTGAAAAGGATCCAATTGGCGGACAACCGATGTCGCTTCAGAAAAGGTATTTTGAACGCGTTCCTCAGAGATCCATGAAGCCGCATCCGCATTAGTCGCCACATGTGTATGTGAGAGATCCCAACGATGTCGAATCGCTGCATAACCTATTTCCCAAAAGTCATCCACCGATTCAACGGTAGAAAAGACGTGACGATCTGTTAACGAGACACGCTGTCCGTTTTGCTCCCACCCGGTATAGGCAAGCATATTTTTGATCTCTATTCCTTTGCCTCTCCCTTTGACGTATAAGCCATCTGCTTCGCAATATAAGTGCTTAACGGACGGAGAGTTAGGAATTACCGTATCCTCAAAAATTCGATCCCTTTTTTCAGCATCCATGACAGCTTGAGCTTCACCTGCTTCTTTTACTAAGCGCTGAAACGTCGTATGGCTGATCGTTATACCGGCAAGTTTTTGCGTGACCTCTGAGGCGAGGCGGTAGGTCATTCCCGGCGCTGCAGCTAACTCTGCTCCGAGCATCATAAGGTCTGGGCTGTATCTTTTACGGCGTTTTAAACCGATTGCCTCATCGACAGGGTAATGTGCGTTTCCGTTTCGGTCGTACATCAAGTGGCGTTTATAGGACACTGTCCCAAAAAAACTGGTGAACTCCCGGCTGTCCAATCGCTCACTTTTCCAACCGTATTTTTCCTTGTAATGCGTCGTCATCATCTGATCGAGCTGCTCCAAAAATTCTCCGAACAGATCAGCCATCACTTCCATCAGGCGAATACGTAAGCTTTCCCAAAACGACAACATATCTGTAGACTGTTCCAAGATAGTAGCGATTTCTGGTATAATGGTTTTCAAGGAAGACCTCTCCTTTCGTGGTGGTTAGGAGTACTATTTAGGTCTTCCTTTTCTATATTCTCCCTCCAAATTCCTGCTAAAACCCTTCGAGAGAAATGTTACACATACGGTGGCTCTTGTAGAAGCAAAATAAAACGCCTAATCTTGTCCTGAAAAAAATTCTTTGCCCCAAGTGCAACTTTCTGCTCCCAAATAACGTCTTTTTTTTATAGAATATGAACGTGCGTTTTTGAAAGGGGTGTGCGAATGGAATCATTCGTCAGCATCTGTAAACGACTCTGGCAGAGCAGCGCGACCCAGTGGACCGTAAAAACGGCCTATTACTTATTCATTCTGCTCGCCTTGCTCTGGATTCACGTCCTCGGCGATGCAAGCTCTAGTAATTTCATTTATAACGAATTTTAAGGTGTGAAAACAATGAACATCGTGCAACTCATCAATCGTTGGGGCAGTGTCACCCCGGAGCGCATCGCCTTTCACGCGAAAGAGCAACCGCTCTCGTACGGGCAACTGCGCAGTCGTTCCGATGCGTTAGCTCACTGGATTACGACACAATTTCCGCAGGATTACGCGCCGATCGTCGTCTACGGGCACATGCAACCGGAAATGCTCGTCTGCTTTTTGGCGTGTGTAAAGGCGGGACACGCCTACATTCCGCTCGACGAGTCGCTGCCGCTGGAACGCGTGATGCGTATCGTCGCTGACTCGGGTGCCAAACTCGCCTTGTCGCCGACGGACTTACGCGACCGCTTACTCGTTAGTACATTAGCGGGCGACTGCGCAGCCACTCGAGCGAAAGACGGTGCACGGGGTGCGCCGGATAACGCACCCGGTTATGCGAGTATTTCGACGAATGGTACACCCGCTCCGACGGCTGACGGTGCGACAGCTTCCTTGATTGATCCGGTGCCCGATTATGCGACTGGTCAAGCCACCAGTGCCGCGATTGAACCGACATCCGAGTACGCGGTGCTGCCAGGTGTAACCGTGCTCGACTACAGCATACGTAGCGCGCTTAAGTTGGATGAAGTCATCCGCGCACACGATGGCAAGCGACCGGATCCTGCCGATTGCGTTAGCGGGGAAGACAATTTTTACATCATTTACACGTCCGGTAGCACCGGTGCGCCCAAAGGGGTGCAAGTTACGCACGACTGTCTTGCGAGCTTTATCGCGTGGGCGACGCGCGAATTCGCCTTAGAAAAAGGGCAAGTGTTTCTCAACCAAGCACCGTTTTCATTCGACTTGTCGGTGATGGATCTTTACCCGGCACTGCTTAGCGGCAGTACGCTGTGGCCCGTGGACAAAGAAATGATCGCCCGGCCACGGGACCTGTTCGCGGCACTCGCTAAATCGGGTATAAACGTGTGGACATCGACGCCGTCCTTCGCCGAAATGTGCTTGCTCGACCAATCGTTTCAGCAGCAATTATTGCCGTCCTTACACACCTTTTTGTTTTGCGGCGAAGTGCTGGCGAACGACTGTGCAGAAAAGTTACTGGAACGCTTCCCTGACGCGCAAGTGTTCAACACGTACGGCCCGACCGAGGCGACCGTCGCCATCACGGCGGTTCGCGTCGACGAAGACCTCGTGCAGCGTCACCGCCCGCTACCGGTCGGCTATTGCAAACCGGACTGCCACCTGCTAATCGTCGATGAAGACGGACACCCGGTGGCAAGCGAGGAAAAAGGTGAGATCGTCATCGTCGGCCCGAGCGTCAGTAAAGGGTATTTCAATGACCTCCAGCGTACGGCAGCGTCGTTTTTGACCGTTGATGGCATGCGTGCCTACCGCACAGGGGACACCGGTTATTTGCAAGAAGGCCTGCTGTTTTACGGCGGACGCAAAGACTTCCAAGTGAAGTTACACGGTTACCGCATCGAGTTGGAAGACATTGAACACCACTTGCGCGCCCTCCCGCTCGTGAAAGCAGCGGCAGTGCTCCCGGTGTACAACGAGAAAAACGGCAAGTGCGACTTTTTGACGGCGGTCGTCGTTCCCGAGTACAACCCGTCAGGCAGTGCGTTCAAGCTAGCAGCAGCGATTAAAAAGCAACTTGCCGCGTATGTGCCAGCGTACATGGTGCCGCGCAAAATCGTGTTTAAAGACAGTTTGCCGATGACCGCTAACGGTAAGTTGGACCGCAAACAGCTCGTCGGCGGGATTTAACGACCGATGACGCCTTACGAAACATTACCTTTTTTCCTGTTACTGGCGGTCCTGCTGCTGCCGACCGTCATCGCCGGTTTACGGGAAAAACCGTTAATAACGTATAACTTAGTCCTTACGCTGCTGTTCGTCGGGATCATTTTTTACGACAAGTGGTGGGAGCTGTTCTGGCTGTGCCTGTACGTCGTCTGGCAAACGCTGCTCATTAAGACGTACCTCGCCTACCGCCGTAAGCAAAATGCGACGTCGGTGTTCGTTGCAGCGGTCATCTTGGCGATCGTGCCGCTTTTGACGGCAAAACTGACGCTTTCCAGCTTGTTCGCGGCACCAGGCGGTGCGAAGTGGTTCGCTTTTCTCGGCATTTCGTATTTGACGTTCAAAAGCGTGCAAATGGTGATGGAAATTCGCGACGGACTCATTAAAGAAGTCGGCACGATTGACTTCTTGCGCTTCCTGTTGTTTTTCCCGACCCTCGCTTCCGGCCCGATCGATCGCTGGCGCCGTTTTCAGAAGGACACGGCACGCACGCTAAACCGCGAGGAATACATCGATTACTTGTACAGTGGGATCAATCGCATTTTCCAAGGGTTTCTGTACAAGTTTATCATCGCCTTTTTGCTGAACACATACGTGCTCGAAACGGCGTTTGTGCAAAGTGACAAGCCGTTGGCGACACTCCTGTACATGTACGCGTACAGTTTGTACTTGTTTTTTGACTTTGCGGGCTACAGTTCCTTCGCCATCGGCGTCAGCCGCATGATGGGCGTACAGACGCCGGAAAACTTTAATAAACCATTTATAAGCCGCAACATTAAGGACTTCTGGAATCGGTGGCACATGAGTTTATCGTTTTGGTTCCGCGACTACGTCTACATGCGGCTCGTCTTCTGGCTGACGAAAAAAAAGTTGCTCAAAAACCGTTACACCATTTCGTACATCGGCTATTTCGCCTTGTTTTTATTGATGGGATTGTGGCACGGTCTGCAGTGGAACTACATCGTCTACGGCTTGTATCACGCCGTCATGATCATTAGTTTTGACTGGTTGGAGCGGAAAAATAAGAAGCATAAGTTTTGGCCAGATAACCGCTTTACCCACGTGCTCGCTGTCGTCGTCACGTTTAACTTTATTTGTTTCGGACTACTCATTTTCTCGGAACGCGGAGCGGCGTTCTTCGGCTAACTTAGGAGGTAAATTGACATGACTTTACAACAACGAGTTCTCGACATTTTAACGGACATTTGTCAAACAGACGAAGTAAAAGAAAGACTGAACGTCGATCTGTTTGCGGAAGGATTGCTAGATTCGTTCGCTACCGTGCAGTTATTAATAGAAATCGAAGAGAAACTAGGCATTAGCGTCCCTATTTCCGACTTTGACCGAGAGGAGTGGGCGACGCCACAAAAAATTGTCCAGCACCTCGAGGGGGTAAAATGAAAAAGCCGCGGTTCGGCCCTTTGCTAATCGCGCTCACCTTACTCGGCACGTGTATCTTTCTTCCGACGTCGCTCATTGTCGGGCAAATCGACAGAAACAAAACAGAACAAGCGGCGACGTCCTTGGATCCAATCGTGTTCAAAGGGACTACCGTGCAAGAAGCGATGCTAAAAGACGAGCGCTTTTTGCCTATTTACGGCTCGTCGGAGCTGTCGCGGCTCGACCCGTACCACCCGAGTAACTATTTTTACAAATATCCCGCCGGCTTCACCCCGTTCTTAATCGGACGCGGCGGGTCCCAGTCCCTTATTCACTACTTGAACATTGCGTCAGTCGGCGATGCGCTGCAAGGGAAAAAAGTGGTCGTCATCTTGTCCCCGCAATGGTTTAAGCCGAAGGGAATTACGGAGAACCACTTTGCGGCGAATTTCTCCAAGCTACACGCGTACCGCTTCTTGCGCAATGAGAAGATCGACGAGAAGGCGAAAGCGAACGTAGCGAAGCGGCTACTTAAATTTAAAACCGTCAAAGAAGACTCGCTCCTCACTACAGTGCTCAACAGTTATGCGAAAAAAGGCGAGGGCGCCCAATGGCAAACGGCGGCAGCTAAGTCGCTCCTCAACATGCAGATCAGCTTGCTAGAAAAAAAGGACGCGGTCAACACGCTGCTCCGCGTGCGCAGCAAGAACTTAAAGGCGCGGAACACGTTGAAAGAGAACTTATCGTGGAAAGAACTAACGCGCGACGCAGAAACGTACGGGCGCAAGCATTCGCGCAACAACCAATGGGGGATCGAAGCGCGCTACTACAAAAAACATAAGCAGAAAATCGAGCGCAGAACGTTCAAAAATAACGCTTCGTACGCTAAATCGCCTGAGTACAAAGACTTGCAGCTGATGCTCGACTTGTTTAAAGCGCTAAACGTGGATGCCTTGTTCATCTCGATTCCAGTTAACGGGCCGTGGTACGACCAAGCTGGCTTCCCGAAGCAAGGCCGCACGACATATTATGCCAAAGTGCGTAAGCAAATCACGTCGCAAGGCTTTAAATTCGCCGATTACAGCAAACACGAGTACGACTCTTACTTTTTGTGTGACCCGACTCACCTCGGTTGGAAAGGCTGGATGTACGTCAACCGCGATCTCGAGAAGTTTTATAAAAACGAGTTCAAGAATGCGAGTAAGAAGCAGGAGAAATCAATCGAGAAGCTGAAGAAGAATCAATCGAGAAACTAAAGAAGTAAGTAATGGTAAAAATGGACCGCTCACGATGCGAGTGGTCCTTTTTGCGTTATATTGAAGTTATTTTGTGGCTTTACTTTAGGAGTTACTTCCCATCCTTCTTTATAGGCGTACCTTCCGTACGTCCCTTGGCGATCGACGTTTCTCGTAGACTTTTACCGCTTGTTCATGTCGTTCGGATGTGGGCCACGGCGGGCACCGCGGTCGAGGCCGTCGATCGTCGCCATTTCTTCATCCGTCAATACAAAGTCAAATACGTCATAGTTTTCTTCGATGCGCGACGGCGTTACCGATTTCGGAATGACGATCGTTTGCTGTTGCAAGTGCCAGCGTAACACGACTTGCGCCGGCGATTTCCCGTGTGCGTCGGCAATCGTTCTTACCGCCTCATCTTGCAAAACTTCGCCACCTTGATCGAGCGGGCTCCACGCTTCGACATAAATGTCGTGCTCTGCACAAAACTGTTTGAGCGGCTTCTGCGCAAAGTACGGGTGACACTCTACTTGGTTTAGTACCGGCTTAATCTCACACTCGTTAAACAACCGCTCCAAATGTTCGCTCTCAAAGTTGCAAACGCCGATCGCCCTAACTGTACCGTCTTTGTATAGCTTTTCCAGCGCTTTGTATGTATCGACGTACGTATCGTACTCCGGGGTCGGCCAATGAATTAAGTACAAATCGACGTAGTCCGTTCCGAGCCGCTTTAAACTTTCGTCGTACGCCTTCAACGTTTGCTCGTAACCTTGGTCACTGTTCCAAACTTTCGTCGTCAGGAAAATGTCTTCCCGCGGGATCCCCGACTGTTTGAGCGCCTTGCCGACGCCCGCTTCGTTTTCGTAAACTTTCGCCGTATCGATCGACCGATAGCCAACTGCGAGCGCCTTTTCGACGGCGGCCGTCACTTTGTCGTCTTCTACTTGCCAGACTCCAAACCCGAGTTGGGGCATGGCAATCCCGTTATTTAGCTTGACTTCCTTCATTTGTAACAGCTCCTTTTTGAAAAGTTAGACAGTAGGCATAGTTGTAGGCATATTATACCATATATCACTAGCATTGCGTTAAACTGCGTTAAACCATTCATACACTTCTCAACGGTCCCGGAAAATATTCGCATCACTGTCATTTAACCCATTAAAAAGATTTTTCGGAATGAGGGTACAGGTCATCCTGTACAAATCTCACACTAAGGAAATTTAATTAATGGATTACGGCAAATAAATCGTGCGCTTGCCCAGCCAAGGCTTTTCAGGCCTTCTGCCCGTATGTTTTAAACTTCTCTAGCATATGCGTCATTTCTTTGTCGTCTAAAATGACTGGTTCGCCGATTGATTTTGCGCGGTAATATACTTCACAGCAAAACTCGATCTCCTCAGCGATGTTGAACGCCTGCGGCAAATTGTGCGCACCGGCGAGTAAGCCGTGATTCGCCAGCAACACCGCATAACGGTCTTGCATCGCCGCAAACGCGTTTTCGGCAAGCTCTTTCGTACCAAAACTGGCATACTCGGCGCAACGCACGTCTTTTCCGGCGAAGGCGACTAAATAGGAGACGGCTGGCAACGACCAACGCAGCGAAGCGAGCGTCTTAGCATACACCGAATGTGTGTGAACGACGGCGTCAATGTCGCTGCGCCGCTCGTAAAAAATCGCGTGCATCTCCAATTCGCTCGACGGCTTGCGCGTCCCTTCGACGATGTTGTGCGCGCGGTCGAGCACGACGACGTCTTCCGGTGTCATGACATCGTAATCAATTCCGCTCGGACTAATCGCCATCAGTCCTTGTGCACGGTTAAAGACGCTAATGTTGCCCCCCGTCCCTTTCGTCAAGTTGTGTGCGGTCAGTTTGCGACAGTATTGTACGATTTGTTTCCTTTCACTCGCTAACAGCAACGGTTCTCCCCCTTATCTATTTTCAGGAGCTATTCCTTAGGTGGCGGCGCCATAATGACCTCGACGCCATTCGCGCGAAAGTCTGCAAGGCACTGGCGCTGCCGTTCGGTAAACGGCTGTTCTTGGTCGGTAATAATCCCATCAATCCGTTCAGCCGGACAAATTTTGAAAAAAGCGAGCGTGCCAATTTTCGAATGATCCGCCAACACGTACACTTTGTTCGAACGTTCGATGATCGCCTGTTTCGCTTCGCCTTCATCGATGGCCGAATCGGTCACGCCTTCAGTAAAGTCTAATGCTTTACAAGAAATAAACGCTTTGTCGATATAGAGCGACTGCAAGTAGTGCTGCATGGAGGAACCAATTAACGACAGCGACCCCCGACGCAAAAAGCCACCTAACAGGATGACCGTAATTTCCGGATCTGCGGAAAGTTCCACGGTAATGCTAATGTTGTTCGTAATGACGGTTACTTTTTTCTTAAACTTGATTAAGCGGCTCAACTCGAGCGCTGTCGTACTGGCGTCAAACGCGACGACATCCCCGTCTTCGATCAACTGCAATGCTTCGTAGGCGATCTTTTTTTTCTCATTGACGTGTGTCCGCAAGCGATCTTCTAGCAAACCGTCGTACACGCGCTTCTCCTTTAAGCGCACGCCTCCATAAACGCGTATAATTTTTCCTTCGTCTTCTAGCTTGTCAATATCGCGGCGGATCGTCATCTCAGAGACGGAGAAGCGCTCGCTAAGAAAGGAAAACTCCGCGTAGTCCGTCGTCTCTAAAATGTCGAGTATTTCTTGTCTTCGCCTTTCCGGTAACTTTGACATCACACCTCGCCCAATCTGTATATTGTGTCGTGTCGGGCGTTTTCGCCCGACACTTAAATATGATAACACGCCGGGTTTAGTCAAACAATTTCCGTAAGTTTTCATTGTACGGCGGGCGGACGACCCCTTTTTCTGTGACGATGGCCGTTACATTTTCATAGGGCGTGACGTCGAAGGCCGGGTTGTACACCTTGCTCTCCTTCGGTGCGGTGTACACGCCGAAGCGGTTAATCACTTCTGCTTTATCGCGCTCTTCGATCGGAATGTCTGCCCCTGTCGCCGTTTCCAAATCGATCGTCGACGTCGGCGCCGCCACGTAAAACGGAATGCCGTAATATTTTGCTAAAATGGACACGCCGAGTGTGCCAATTTTGTTCGCCACGTCCCCGTTGGCCGCGACGCGGTCCGTCCCGACGATGACGGCGTCGATTTTCCCTTGCGACATCACCATTGCCGCCATGTTGTCCGTAATGACGGTCACATCGATGCCCGCGCGCATCAGTTCCAGCGCCGTCAACGTCGACCCTTGCAGGCGGGGCCGCGTTTCGTCGGAGTACACTTTTAAATGCCACCCTTTTTCTTTCGCTAAATACATGACCGATGTCGCGGTGCCGTACTTCGTCGTCGCCAGCGCCCCCGCGTTACAGTGGGTGAGGATGCCCATCCCTTCGTGGACGAGCGAGAGCATGTGTTCCCCGATTTTCCGGTTGCTGTCTTCATCTTCTTTATGAATCGCTTGCGCTTCCTTTAACAGCCGCTGCTTCAACTCGGCAATCGGCAGCTGTTTGTTTTGCTCGGCGACGCGCGTCATCCTCTCGAGCGCCCAGAACAAATTGACCGCTGTCGGTCGCGAATTCGCCAAAATATCCGACTTTTCCTTTAATACGGCAGCAAAGGCGTCATACGACTGTTCCGGTGCCCCTTGAATGCCGAGGTACAGCCCGTACGCCGCCGCCACGCCGATCGCCGGCGCGCCGCGGACGATCATGTCGGCAATCCCTTCCGCCACCGCTTCCGCTGTGTCATACGCGTGATAAGTGATATCATTCGGTAGGACTGTTTGGTCTAGTAAAACTAATTGGTCATTTTTCCACTCGATGGCTAACAGTTGGTCCGCCATTTACGCCACTCCTAACTATTTTGTAAATGTTACTCCGTACGCCGGACGGGATCGTTTCAGCTGCAGGTGGATCGCCGGCTCACTAGTAGCCGAGCCACCAGTGTAAGATAAACGGTCCTCAACTGTGCACACGTGCCTGCTGCTTTAACGCCTGCAAGCAGTCGTCACCTGTACGGAAGTGGGCGTGTCGTTTAATGAATTGTTTGGCTGTCGACAAGCAAATACGCTCCGCGCGCACTCTCGCCGCCGCGTCTTCGATCGAGGTAATATCTTTTACTTTGGCTAGCCCGACGATACGGCGCGTCAGCTCCAAGCCCGCGACGGCAACCGTATCGCTCAGTACGGTCTCTAAATACCATTGTTTGAATCCAGGTTCTAACGCCATCACTTCAGTGGCGTGTGCGTCCCAGGCACGGTTAAACTTGTCCACGAATAAGTCAAACACATCGACGATCGTCTGCTCTACCCAGACGACAAAGTCGCGCTTGTCGTAGGCGTCGCCGTTTGCCCAGGCAAAGATGAGGTTGGCAATGACGTTTCCTAAGTCGTAGCCGATCGGTCCGTAAAAAGCGAATTCTGGGTCGATCACTTTCGTCGACTCCGGAGTTACGAAGACGGAACCAGTGTGTAAGTCGCCGTGGATGAGTGCTTGCGCATGGGTCATGAAGGCAAACTTTAATTTCGCGGCCTCTAAGCGCAATTCGTCATCGCCGTATATTTCCGCTTTAATCCACGCCTCGTTCGGTGCAAACAGTTCGTTGCGCTGTTTATAGTCGTTGAACGGCTCCGTGTACACGAGGTCCTCCGATATTTCACACAACTCGGGATTTAAGTAGCGCCGCACGAGTTCCTTCTTCTTTTGATGGTCCAAGACGACATCGGTCGTCAAGAACGTCGTATTTACGATAAACGTCGTCATATCGTCGGCAAAACGCGGAAACTGTTTATGAGCAATGAGGGCGTCACGTAAAATTTCGTGGTCCGATAAGTCTTCCATGATGAAACAGCTCATGACATCGTCGTACAAATAAACTTCTGCCGCGAGGCCAGGCGCGAGTTCTCCTTGTAACTGAAGGGCATTCGCTTCAATTTGGATGCGGTTCGTCGATAACTTAAAGTCGTCGGAGATGCGCGCCGTCGTGCCTGCATGTTTGACGATGACCGATTTCCCCGTTTCCGGATCTTGCACGCGAAACACGTAGTTTAAGTTGCCGTCGCCGATTTCTTTACACGTTAATTCACTGTCTACACTGAAGAAGTTTGTCTTTTCTTTTACGTATTCTACAACGTCATCAGCATCCATTAAAAAATAGCTCGTAAATCGGGACATAGTTGGGACACCCTTTCCTAGTAATTAAAATTGCTCGCGCATTCATCAGGCTGACCAGGACATTCGCGCCATATAATAAATGTTAATCCACGTGTAGATGATGATAACAATTAACATGTATGTGTTAATTGTTAACGATATTATAACATGTATTCACTGTTTATAAACACGTTTTAACAATTTTATTGTGGTAACTCAAACCAAATATGTCCTTAACGGGAGTGGATTCGATCGGCGGAACAGAAGTTCTGCAGCATAACGTGCGGGATGGTAGCATCTGCTTTTACTGGCAACTTATTATATAATCAAAGGAGGGAAAACTTGTATTGCGCCTACGCCAAACGGGGCGGGGGCAGCTGACGAGGAGGCATCACATTAATGAAAGGACGGACGTCGTGCTGGCGTCTCTCGTGGCAATTTATTAAACAGTTCACCGAACGTTTTATCGCCGACCGCGTGACCGACTTGTCGGCGCAGATCGCTTACTACTTTTTACTGTCATTGTTTCCTTTTCTTATTTTTACTGTAACTTTACTCGGCTATTTCGTTTCCACGGAAGCCGTCTTAACACTTGTCAAAAACTATGTGCCGATGGAATCAATCCCGCTAATCGAAAAAAATGTTCGCGACGTGCTAGAAGTGGACCGCGGCAGCCTGTTGTCAATCGGAATTATCGGCACGCTCTGGTCTGCGTCTAACGCGACGAACGCCATCATACGAGCCATTAACCGCGCTTACGACGTGCAAGCGAACCGCCCGTTTTGGAAAGAGCGGAGCCTCGCCATCATCTTGACGCTAGCGTTAATTTTTGTCATTTGGGTCGCGCTCGTATTGCCAGTATTTGGACGGGAGATCGGGATGTTTGTATTCTCTTTACTGAACTTGTCGGACACGTGGTTGTCCATTTGGGCGTTTTTTCGCTGGGCGCTTAGCTTTTTCGTCTTGTTTATCGTGCTTTTATTTTTGTACTACTTCGCCCCGAATAAAAAACTGCGCATGCGCCACGTCTTTTGGGGGGCACTTGTAGCGACGGTCGGCTGGCAACTCGTTTCTTTGGCCTTTTCATACTTTGTCGGACAGTTCAGCAACTTGTCCGCCACGTACGGGGGGCTCGCCGGGGTGATCGCGTTAATGATTTGGGCGTACATGTCCGGCATGATTATGATTGCCGGCTGTGAAGTGAATGCGACGTTGGAAAATTTGCGTACAGCAGGTGGCAGAGGGCCGGATCGCGACGGCGATTGTCATACTAAAGATGACGACGGAGGTGCCGGCGATGACGGCGACGGCGACGGTGACGACGACAGGAATGGTGGCGGAGACGACGGAAACGGAAGTGGTAAACAAGGACGGCCGAAACGACGGATCATCGCCAAAGGCGTTCGCTAGTCGCCTTCACCCCTCTTTTTCACGGAAGGCTATCACCAATTTGGGTAATATAAAGATATTGTTATGAGCTCTTATCACGACAGAAGAGAGTGATCGCAGTGTGGTACGAAAAAAGCGTTACTGACGTCATCGAGCAATTGCACACGAATCCTGAGGAGGGTCTAACGCAAGCAGAAGTTGCCGCGAGGCAGCAAAGACACGGACCGAATGCGTTTGCGCCGCCTAAAAAGCAGTCGATCTGGCAATTGCTGTTCGCGCAAATTAACAGTCCGCTCATCTACATTTTACTCGCAGCGGCTATCATTTCCGCCATCGTCGGCGAACTGAGCGATGCGGTTATAATCGGCCTCGTCATCGCCTTGAATGCGGTCATCGGGGTCATTCAAGAAGCGAAAGCAGAGCAATCGCTCGCGGCGCTACAAAAGCTGTCGACGCCGCAAGCTGTCGTCCGCCGCGACGGGGAAACGAAAGAAGTCCCCTCTGAATTACTCGTCCCGGGAGATATCGTCCTAATCGATGCTGGGCGCTACGTGCCAGCCGATTTACGATTGCTTAAGACGACCAACTTCAAAGTTGAAGAATCGGCGTTGACGGGGGAATCGGTTCCGGTCGACAAACGGGCCGACTGGTCCTCTTCAGAAGAAGTGCCGCTGGGCGATCAACAAAATATGGCCTTCATGTCCACACTCTCGACGTACGGGCGCGCCACAGGCGTCGTCGTCGCAACGGGCATGGCGACGGAAATCGGCAAAATCGCCGGTATGCTCGGCGCGGAAGCGAAAGACGAAACGCCGTTGCAGCGGCGTCTAGCTAGTCTCGGCAAAACGCTCGGCATCGGTGCGCTCATCGTTTGTGCGGTTATCTTTGCCCTCGGCTACTGGCAAGGGCGCGAACCGCTAGACATGTTTCTACTCGCGGTCAGCTTAGCCGTCGCCGCGATCCCGGAAGGGTTGCCGGCGATTGTTACGATCGTCCTCGCGCTCGGGGTGCGGCGAATGATTAAGCGACACGCTATCGTGCGCAAGCTCCCCGCGGTAGAGACGCTCGGTTCAGTCACGGTCATCTGTTCCGATAAAACGGGGACGTTGACGCAAAACAAGATGACCGTCGTCCGCTATGCCATCGGCACAAAAGCGGGCGACATCGCCGCGCTGAACAGCCGCCGCTTTGCCGAGAGGCGGTTGTTGGAACATTTTAGTCTCTGTAACGACGCCACCTATACAGCAACTGAACAGACGGGCGACCCGACTGAAGTCGCACTGTTAGCCGCGGCAGCTACGCACGATATTCACAAAGAATCGCTTGAACGCGCAACCCCGCGCGTACATGAAATTCCCTTCGATTCGGAGCGGAAACGGATGACGACGGTGCACAGGAGCAGTCACAGCAATGACGACAGTGGCAAGTATGTCGTCATCGTCAAAGGGGCGATCGAGCGCGTGCTTCCCCGCGCCAAACATGCCATTATTAACGACTCCGTCGTTCCGCTGACGGACGACGGACGCGAGGCGATTGCCGCACGCGCGAACGACATGTCTGAAGACGCGCTACGGGTGTTAGCGACGGCCTATAAAGAAGTTGACACGATACCGGAGCGCCCAGAAGATCTAGAGAGCGACCTCATTTTTAGCGGCTTCGTCGGCATGATCGATCCACCGCGCGAAGAAGTAAAGGATGCACTCGCTGCGTGTAAACGAGCTGGCATTAAGACGGTCATGATCACGGGCGACCACAAAGTGACCGCAGTCGCGATCGCTCGTGAATTAGGGATGGCGCACGATGCTAAACAGGCGATCACTGGCGCGGAAATCGATGACCTATCTGCTGCAGCACTCAAGGAACGCGTCCCTGACTTGGCGGTATTCGCTCGCGTGTCGCCGGAGCATAAAGTGCGCATCGTCGAAGCTTACAAGGCGAACGGCCACATTGTCTCGATGACGGGCGACGGCGTCAACGACGCCCCTTCGTTAAAGCGGGCCGATATCGGAGTAGCGATGGGCGTGACCGGGACGGACGTGGCCAAAGGCGCTGCGGACATCGTACTGACAGACGACAATTTCTCGACAATCGTCGCAGCAGTTGCGGAAGGACGCAACATTTACCGCAACGTAAAAAAGGCGATCCTCTTTTTGTTGTCGTGTAACGTCGGAGAACTGATCGCCCTGTTTTTCGCTATTATGTTGGGCTGGCCCGCCCCGCTCCGCGCGATTCACATTTTGTGGGTTAACTTAATTACGGATACACTGCCAGCTATTTCCCTCGGGGTCGACCCCGGAAGCCCCGACGTGATGGATGAAAAGCCGCGTCGGCAGAAAGCGGGCATTTTTGCTGGCAGCAGCGGCATTTTTACCGTCGGCAACGGCTTACTCATCGGCGCGTTAACGCTCGTCGCTTTTTTAATGAGCGTCAAAATGTATAGTGGGGCCCCTTCTCTATTTGCCGTCGACTTCGACAACTTGTCCGCGGACGCGCTGGCGCACGCACAGACGATGGCGTTCGTCGTGCTTAGCGTGTCCCAGCTGTTTCACGCGTTAAATTTGCGCCACCCGCGGCGGCCACTGTGGCAAATCGGCCTGTTCGGCAACAAGTTATTGCTCGGTAGTATTGCCCTCGGCATTGCCATCCAAGCGGCACTCGTGAACCTCCCGTTTTTTCAAGATGTGTTTCACTTGCACCGCTTAAGTGCCAGTGACTGGCTGCTCGCGCTACTGTTGTCGCTCGTGCCGCTCGCACTGAACGAACTCGGCAAACTGTTCGCCTCAGTCAAACGTCGGAAACTCTAAATCGTGTAAAATGTAGGCGAGGAAAAAGACGGCCGACGGCTGCTCGTACGTCTGCTGCACGACGCGCAGTTGGTGACGGTAGACGTACTCGTACTCGCTCGGATTGTTGCGTCGCTCCATGTTTACTTTTATGAGAGCGTCCAACTTATCGACGAGGTCGACCATCTTCCCTTCGTACGTATTTTCCTTCGCCTCGACCGTGTATGAGATGAAAGCTTCGTGCATATACGGTGGCAGTTTGTGTACGAGGTCTAGGTTCACTTTCCGTTCGTACGCTTCAAAGGCGCGCTTAATTTCCGGGCTGGAATGTTTCACCGGCCCGAGCACGTCGCCGGTCACTTCTTCTACGATGTCGTGCCCTAACAATTTCCCGACAACGGCTAAAATGTCAATCTCGACGCCGTATTTAATTTTTTCTAAGTAACTGTTAAAAATGCCGAGCGCGGTCGAACGGAAACCGTGAATCGCGTCATCGTCGTACACAGTGTTCACTTTTCCTTTCCAGCGGCGCACGCGGTCTAACATTAAGACGCTAAATAAAAAGTCGTACAGCTCGTCGCCTGCATCGACGGCGGCCATGAGCGTGCGAATGGACGGCAAGTGATGCCGCCGCAGTTTGTCGGCCAGCTCCTCGTATTTGTCCGCGAAAAAGTATGTCGAACCGTATAGCACTTCGCGGTGGCAAAACATCATCGCGTCAAACGTATCGACCCCGTCGACAAGTTGCCCCTCGTATGAGTCGTCTTCGGCGCAAACGATAAAGTCGGTAAAAATCGGTTGCAACGACTGGGACAGATACGAGACTATTTCTGTACTCGCTTCTTTTTCTAAGCGATAAATGTGTTCTCGCACTTCTTCGCTCTTTTTCGTCCGGTGTTTGATCGGTCCTGTAATGACTTCGTTTAAATCGTGAAAAATGGCGCGACAGACGATTTTGAGCACGTCGGGGTCTTTCCCGTACTGTTTTTGCTCGATGAGTGCCGCGATCAACCCGTACACGGCGCAGCGGTAGCTATGGCTCGCCGTATTGTCTTCAAACTTCGGGGCGTACTCGTCCCACCGCGGCACGTACTGCATACGCGTCACAATGTTTATAAACTTCCCGTTTTGCATCGTTTCTCCTATCACCTCAACTACTGTTTCTTTAACCCGCGATAGCGCGCTGTACGGAGCTCTTCCACATACGGCTCCAAGTCTGGCATGTTCAAGTCCCGCGCGATATTGACCGCGTCCTCGATGTCGTACGGCACGCGCACGAGCTGGAGTCCGAAACCTGCCGCCTCGTCACTGCCGTACACGCCCTCCAAGACGGCATACGACGCTTGTGGCACATCGAGGGGGTTGCCGACACTCCCCGTGTTAAACAGCGTCTTACCGCGATAACTTTGTACGAACGCGTTGTGCACATCGCCGTAACCGACGACGTCCGGTTCTCGCTTACAGCCGGCAGCCGCGACGAGCTCTGTATTGTCAAACATCGCGAGGCGCCGCTCGAACGGATGCCACGGTTGCACGCGGTGGTGCACACTTTGCGGCGAGGCGTGTACGAAGCGGACAAGCTTCCCGCTCAACACGATGTCGTGCGAAAACGGCAGGCTTGTCAAATAGTCAATCCGTTCGGGTCCGAGCCGCCTTTGATGCCACGCAAATGTCTCGTGTTCAATCGGCCGCTCGATCAAGTCGTCCCAGTTTCCCCTAATGACAATTTCGCACACTTCGCGGATGCGGTCGACGACGAGATCCGATTGCGGGCCTTTACCGATTAGATCTCCTAAGCAAAAAATGCGTTCAATCCCGCGTCTACGAATATCTTCGAGAACGGCGTCCAACGCCGGCACGTTCCCGTGAATGTCTGAAATAACCGCTATCCGTTCCACAACTTCGTCCCTTTCTGTTGTCAAATGTGATGTGTGATATCTATTTAACCATATCACGGATTGTGTTTCCAAATGTTTTAAGTTGGCGCCAACTTTGCTAAAATAGAGGCATACACTTTTGATAGCGTTTTCTTAAATGTGCAGCGTCAATCACATGGGGTAAAAAAGGGCGCAAACTTTACGCAACGTATATCGTGCGACGACTAGTCGTGCTGACACGAAAAAAAGTGGGACGTAAGGAGTGATTTTTTGACAAAAACAGTATGGCACCCGACTCCAGCACAAATGCAAACGACGCGCTTGTACCGCTGGATGAAACAGCTCGGGTTCGGCGACTACGAGTCATTTTTTCAAGCGTCGATCGACGATATAAATTGGTTTTGGGGCGAGGCGGAAAAGGCGCTAGGCATCGCCTGGTTTGCACCGTATACGCGCGTCCTCGACCTGTCGCGCGGCATTGAGTGGCCCGAGTGGTACGTCGGCGGCAAGCTTAACGTGACGTACAACGCCGTAGATAAGTGGCTCGTCGATCCACAAATAAGCACGCGTCCGGCTGTCGTGTGGGAAGGCGAAGACGGCACCGTCGTCACTTACACGTATGAACAACTTTCCGCAGCGATCGATCGCTTCGCCCGCGGCTTACGGCGCGAAGGGATCGCCAAAGGGGACCGCGTCGCCATCTACATGCCGCTCCTTCCAGAAACGATCGTCGCCATCTTAGCGATTATAAAAATTGGCGCCATCTTTATCCCTTGTTTCTCCGGTTACAAAGCTGACGCGGTGGCCAAACGGTTAACGGGCGCGCAGGTAAAAATGCTCATTAGCGCCGACGGCTACTTGCGCCGGGGCAAAGCTGTGGCGATGAAAGAAGAGGCGGACAAGGCGTGCGCGCTGGCGCCGTCTGTACAAAAGCTCGTCGTCGTACGCCGCCTCGGGCGTGACGTCGCTTGGCAAAGCGGACGCGACCTCGATTGGCGCGATCTAGCGAAGAGTGAAACAGAAAGCACAGCTCATTTCGAGCGCGCGGATCGTGCGCACAAGGCATACCGTGTGGATCCTGCGCATAAGGAACCGACTGCAGCTGCATACCGTCCGCTAGCAGCAGAGCAGACGAACGGTAACGATCCGTTCATGATCATCTACACTTCCGGAACGACTGGCCGCCCGAAAGGCGCCGTGCATACG